>JBKPTT010000046.1:0-19467 GCA_046735635.1 Acidobacteriota bacterium
CAACGCAGCGTATATCCGCACATCGACATCGATGCGTGTACCCGACAAGGCGTCGTCGTGTGTTCAAATCTGCATGCTGACACGCCGTCGTACGCCACAGCGGAGCTGACGTGGGGGCTGGTGTTGGCTGCGATGCGACGAATTCCGCAGCAGGTGCGCGCCCTGCAATCGGGCCGATGGCAAATCGGCGTCGGTGATTCGCTCCGCGGCAAGACGCTCGGCATCCATGGATATGGGCGTATCGGATCAGTCGTCGCCTCGTATGGCGCGGCGTTCGGCATGCATGTCCTGGTGTGGGCGCGCGAGCGGTCACGCGAACGGGCCCGCGCCGATGGATACGCCGTCGCGGCAAGTCAGGCGACGTTCTATTCGACCTCCGACGTCGTCTCGCTTCACATGCGGCTCGTACCCGACACAACGAGCGTCGTGACACGGGCGGATCTGGCACAGATGAAACCCACGGCGCTGCTGGTGAATACCAGTCGCGCAGGCCTCATCGAGCCCGGAGCGCTGGTCGATGCACTGCGGGCCGGCCGCCCCGGTATGGCGGCAGTTGACGTCTTCGATCGTGAGCCGCTCCCGCAAACCGACGCGCCGCTGCTCGAGATGGACAACGTCGTCTGCACGCCGCACATCGGCTACGTCACACGCGACGAATACGAGCTGCAGTTTTCGGACGTGTTCGAACAGATCGTGGCGTACGCGGCGGGAACTCCAATCAACGTGGTGAATCCCGCCGCTCTCGAGCGACGCCGTGAGCTCGATTGATCTTCGCTTCTTCGTGTAGAAAGCCGTCGGCCGTTCAGCGGGACCAGAAGAAGAATGGTGCTCGGCGGCGCCATCGCGGGGACCGCTGGAAGCGGCCGGACATCCGCCGGGGCCGCTCCTCGCGGGGAGGTCAGCGCGCCGAGCGGAAGAGGGTTCCGCAAAAACGCGGCCGTCAGCGGATGCGCAAATTTCGCGTCTTTTCCTCTGTTGCCCGCTTCCCTTCACGCTTCCCGGAGACAGGTGTCTTTCGCGGGGCAGACTTCCTGGACCGAGCGCCTGTTAGCCACTTTTCCTCAAACCGTCGCATTGGGCTCCAGAGACGGTCCGGAATACACCGGCCGCCCAAAAAGGAACTGGTCATGGAGATGGTCACCGCGGCCCAGAAACGGTTGGTTCAGGAGAGTTTCGTCCACATCGCGCCCATCGCCGACGACGCGGCGGCGCTGTTCTACCGGAGGCTGTTCACGCTCGATCCAACGCTGAAGATGATGTTTCGGGGCGACATGGCGGAGCAGCGGAAGAAACTGATGCAGATGCTGTCGGCGGCGGTGAAGGGCCTCGATCATCTCGAGCAGCTGGTCCCCGCCGTACAGGAGCTCGGACGCCGCCACGCCGGCTACGGGGTCACCGACGCGCACTATGGCATCGTCGCCGAGTCACTCCTGTGGACGCTCGAGAAAGCGCTGGGCCGCGCATTCACGCCGGAACTGCGGGATGCGTGGACGAGCGTCTACACACTGCTGGCCGTGACAATGCAGGAAGCTGCACGGGAAGTTGCGGTCCCTGTCTGTGCGAGAGCGTACGACGAGGTCAGCGGCTGGCGGCCGAGAGTGGCATACGCACGATGAACCCGTCGTCACACGCTGCCACGACATGGCCATCACGGGTGAGTGTCACGGCGTTGATCGCGCCATGACCAATCGCGATCGACTCGACCCGAGCGCCGGTTTCCGCGTCGAGCACCTCGATGGTGCCGGACGCGAGGCCGGCGGCGACAAACCGCCCTGCCGGATCCGTGGCAAGCGCCCGCACGCCGTCGAGCCGGACGCACCACTCCGGTTTGGCACCCACGCTCGTCGGCATCGCCGCGCCCGCGAGGGTCACGGCAGCGACGAGGCGGCCATCCACGAAACGTTGAAGATCCGCGGCGAGCTCCGCGGCCGTCTGGTAGCGAGACTCCATGTCGCGCGCCATCGCACGAGTCACGATGTGCTCGAGGGGACCCGCGAGCTCGGGATTGGCCGTCGAAAGCGTCGCGGGCGTGCCCTCCAACACGCGCTGGAATGCTTCCGGCCAGGAAAGATCCTTTATGTCGAACGGCGGCTTGTCGGCCAGCACGCGGTATAGCACCACCCCGAGCGCGTACACGTCGCTGCGCGCGTCCACTTCGGCTGACCGGCCGTTCAGCTGCTCGGGACTCATGTAGGCCAGGGTCCCCATCATCTGCCCATGAGCCGTCTGCATCGTCAGCCGCTGCACGTCTGACCCCGTCGCGCGCGCGATCCCGAAATCCAGGACCTTCGGCTGGCCCCCCTCGGCGATGAGGATGTTCGCCGGTTTCAAATCCCGATGGATCACGCCGCGTTCGTGCGCGTGATGCACTGCGTCGGCGAGCTTGATCATCAACGCGACGCGTGCGGCGATCGAGAGCTGCTCCGCACGGACGAAAGTCGTGAGCGGTGGTCCGGTCACGAGCTCCATGACGAGATGCGCCGGCAGGGTGCGATCACCTGGATGAAAGGCGTACACCTGCGCGATGCCCGGATGGAGAAGGCGCGCGAGCATTTCGGCTTCGTGCTCGAAACGCTTCAGGATCTCCGGCTCTCGAAATCCGCGGCGCAGCACCTTGATTGCGACGGTCCGTCGCGGCCACTCCTGCTGCGCCGCGTATACGACTCCCATGCCGCCGGAGCCGATCGCGTGCAGCACGAGGAACCCCCCGAGGCGCGTGCCCGGCTGGAGCGGTCCGTCGAGCGCGTCCATGTCGAGCGTGGGGACCCGCTGCGGATCGAGGAAATCATCGTCCGGCGCATCCAGCGTCGCCAATAACGCTTCGACGTCGCGGCGCAGATCGGCGTTTTCGCCGCATCGTTCTTTCAGGAACGCGGAGCGCTCGCGCGGGTCGACGTCGGCCATGGCCAAAAAGATTGCCTCGGCCTCCGGAACAGTCATCGCGAATCGCCGGGCTCGGGTTGGGGTCGTGGTCCGAGCATTCGGAACAACCACGCGCGCGCGTAGGCCCACTCGTTCTTCACTGTCGCAGGCGAGAGGTCGAGCGCGGCAGCTGTCTCTTCGATACTGAGTCCTGCGAAATACCGGAGCGACACGATCTGTGCCTTGCGGGGGTCGGTCTCCTCGAGACGCGTGAGCGCTTCGTCGACGGCGACGAGATCGAACAGTCCCGGATCGATGCGGATCATGCCGCTATCGAGCTCGACGCGCTGCGCGCTGTTTCCGTGCTTGACGCGCTGATAGTGCCGCGCGCGTTCGACGAGAATGCGTCGCATTGCGGTCGCCGCGGCGGCAAAGAAATGTCCACGACGGTCCCATTGCCGCTCTTGATTGTCGCCGGCTACGCGCAGGTAGGCTTCATGGACGAGCGCGGTCGGCTGCAGCGTCTGATTCGCATCCCGCTCGCGCGCGAGACGAGCTCTCGCCAGTTTGCGCAGTTCGTCATAGACTTCGGGCAGCATTTCGTCCGAAGTACCTGGACGGCCGTCGCGCGGATCGTCGGCTGCCATCGGGACGCGACATTATGACACCGGAAGCCATCACACAGGTGCGAGACAGTTACGCGACCGTTGCGGCGCGTCCGGGCCAGCTCTCGTCACGGTTCTACGACGAGATGTTCTCCGCCGCACCCAACCTGAGGCGATTATTTCCTGAAGATCTCAGCTCCTTGCAGCGCCACTTCGAGGCCGCTCTGGCGCTGGTCGTCCGGAACCTCGACGAGGTGCAGGCGCTGCGTGCGCCGCTGCGCGATCTCGGTGGACAACACGTGCACTGGGGAGCTCGGCCGGAAGACTACATCACCGCACGCGAAGCGCTCATCGCGGCGATCCGCGCGCTCTCACCAGCGTGGCAGCCCGAGCTCGAGGGTCACTGGCGGCAAGCGATCACGTCAATCGTCGTGCCGATGATTGAAGGCGCGGCGGTGCACACGGCGGTCATGGCCGAACGGCTCGCGTCGGACGCAGCAGCGATCGAGCGGTAGAGGCAGCCGTCAGGCTGGCGAGCAAGACGGACAGATGCAGGGCGCCGCCGGTGTGAGGCGGGGCCTCAAGACCGTGGCCTGCGCGCAGGTTGCGCCGGACGCGCCCAGGCTGGGCCCTGGAACCGGTGGCGCTCGACTCCGAGATACCACGTCGCGAGCAGCACTGTCACCGCGGCAATCGTTTTCCCGGCGCGCATGCGATCGGGGATGCTCAGCACGATCGAAATGAAGGCGACCCAGAGCATTGCCACGAGATTGATGGCGGGCCCGAATCGGCCCAGGTGCCACGGTCCGCGCGGCACGGCCTGTCCGCGACGGCGTGCTCGCAACGCAAGGTACACGGGAATGACGTACGAAAAATACAGTCCGATAACGCTGATCGAGGTGACCACGGCGTACGTGCCGCTGCTGATCGTCGCGAAGAACGCAATGACGACGGAGAGCCAGATAGCGGGCGCCGGCGTCTGGTGGGCTGCGCTGACGCGTCGCCACACCGCCGACCCTGGCAGGCCGTCGTCGCGCGCGAAGGCATACAGGGTGCGCGAGATCCACGTCACCGCGGAGAGCCCACAGAACCACATGGCCATCGCGGCGAGCGCGGCAAACAGACTGCCGGCGCGGGCGCCGAGCGCACCGCTGAAGATGGCAATGACTGCGGGGACTTTGTTGCCCGACGCGTCGCGCGCATTCAGCACCGTCGGGATATCGGCGATCGCGAGCGTAAGCGCCAACAGCAGCGCATAGCCGACCACCGCCGAGACGACCACGGCCATCACGATTCCCCACGGCACACGTCGGCGCGGATCGACCGTCTCCTCGGACACACTCGCTGACGCGTCGTAGCCCGTGTAGGTCCACTGCGCCTGCAGCAGCCCGATGACGAACGCGAACCAGTACGGCCAGCCTTGATCGTTGTAGGTAACGCGCTCGAAGAAATACCCGAGGGGTTGCTTCGGCGCGAAGAGGGCCAATGCCCCCACGATGACGACAACGCCGACGACGTGCACGGTGACGCTGAAGTCGTTGAGCCAGGCAACCAATCGGATGCCGAAATGATTGATGAGCGCATGCGACAGCAGAATCGCCCCGTACGCCGTGAGGATGCGCCCGGGCGTCATCGGCCAGCCGACGAGGGGCGTGAGGAACAGCGCGCAGCCGTAGTCGATGCCGGCAAGCGCGGCGAGCTGGCCTGCGATATTGAACCACGCCGTGAACCACCCCCAGCCCTTGCCGCCTAGCCTCGAGGCCCAGTGATACATCGTGCCCGAGGTGGGCAGGGACGAGGCGAGCTCCGCCATGCTCAGGGCGACGGCCAGCGTGAAGAGCGTCACGAGCGGCCAGCCAAATGCCATTTCGGCCGGTCCGCCCATCGCGAGACCGTGCTCGTAAAGTGTCACGGCGCCTGTGAGGATTGAAATGATCGAGAACGAAAGGGCGAAGTTCGAGAATCCGCCCATCGTGCGGAAAAGCTCCTGCGCATACCCGAGAGCGCGGAGCTCGCGGGCATCCTCATCGGACGACGATCGGCGGAGATCGCTCATTACATCGTGCTGGAGCGGGCGGAGACGCTCACGTCGAGTCGGTGCTGAGTCATCAACCCGTCACCAAAGGCGGAACGGATGGACCGCGTACACTCTGCGCGGGAAGCGATGGATCCGCGCGCGCCTGAGTGCGACCTATGACGATGGTGCCGTGCAGACGATTCACCACAGAATCGTCAAGCCGGCGCGGGAGGCCGTCGGCGACATGGGTCGGTTTCTCACGACGAAGCAGTGGTTCGACGATGCCGCCGATCCGTTTCACCGGGCGCCGTCGGTCATGACCTGCGATCGCGAAGCCAATCAGAAAGACTCGCACGGTCGTGCACTGACAGGTTGATCCACGTCGCATCGTGAAATCAGTGAATCCGTCGACGAGACCTGCCGGCAGCGCGACGTGTTCGGCGTGCCCGATCGGCGATCCGGTCAGGCGGACCGCGTTGCCAAACCGACCGGGGGTGCGGGGCGTTGGCTTGCGGGCGGCTGCCGCGAGCGCGTCCTGGCACTCCGCCAGGCCAGCGACGATGTAGTCAAGTTTGCGTTTGTAGAGAGCGTCGCCAGTTCCCGCGTAGGCCTGCGCGAGCATGCTCATGAAATGGCCGGTGTAATGGCCCCGCAGGTAACCGGTGGCGTTGTCCCAGCTGCCGGGCGGCTGCGCACCGCGAACGTCGAGTCGGGCGTTTGCACGGAAGTTGCTCAGCAGGCGATCCGGCCCGGCGCGCTCTTCTTCCCCGCCGTAGAAGCGGGCGAAATGGAGGATGCGATCACGCTTCTGCCGGAAGATGCCCTCACCGAGCGAGACCTGCGTCAACGCGAACCGGCGTACGGCGAGGCTGGAAGCCGCCGCCGTGTGTTCTGCCGAACGTGCCGCAGCGCGCGGCGCCAGCACCGCGCCAGCTGTGAACGCGCCGGCTGTTTTCAGAAAGGAGCGACGACCGACTCGGCGCGATGGCATCGGACAGTCCATGCTCGACTATGTGATAGCGAAGGATTCTGCTACGGCTCGTTCGGATAGTTGAAGTAAAGCTGATTGCCGTCGGGATCCTCCACCACCAGCAGCCTGTAGCCCCACTGGCCCTCCTTGACCGGAGCGCCGCGCGACTCGAGCTCGGCGCGCAACGCGTCGAGCGCCGCGACCGCGGCCTCGTGCGTCTCGGGCTCGACGTTCAGAGAAATGAATATCAGACCCTTGCCGACTTTCTCCGGCCACTGGCCCGAGAAGATGAGGGCGCAGCTCCCGCGATCGACCTGGGCGACGCACGCCCGACCATTTTCTTCGTACCGCCACGCCACCGTGAAGCCGAGTCGGTCCACATAGAAGCGGAGCGATGCCTCGACGTCCGAGACGTGAAGCACGGGGCGAGCGAACCAATCGGTCATTGCGTCAATGCTACTGCGCGCTCACCACTGAATCGGGCGTCGGTCGCGAAAAAATCCACCAGTCGGCCCATCGTCCGGCAGCGTTGCAAGCCAGACGATCGTATCGGCGCCTTGCTGCACCGATCGCGGCGCGGATGCTCCGCCCATATCGGTGCGGACCCATCCCGGGTCCACGACGTTCACCAGCACTCCACTGCCCTCGTAGGTCGCCGCAAGGATGCGTGTGAACGCGTTCAAGGCGGCTTTCGACATGGAGTACGCCGGCGCGTAGGTGGACATCCTCGAAAGCTGACCAGCGCCTGAGGACACATTGACGATGCGCCCATATCGTTGGCGCGCCATGTCGGGAGCGAACGCGCGGCAGACCTCGATCACGCCAAACACATTCGTCTCGAACGTGCGTCGATAATCGCCGGGCGAGATCGACAGCACATCGTCGCCCTCTGCCAAGAGCACCGCGGCGTTGTTGACCAGCACGTCCACCGGCCCGACCCGCTCGGTGACGACACGGTGTGCGTCTTCAATCGTGCTGGAATCGGTGACGTCGATGACCGCCGTCACCGCCTGGCGCTGATCGTCGTGGCTCAGCCCCCGACGGACTTGCTCGAGGGCGGCCTGGTTGCGTCCAGCCATCACCACTGTCAGGCCCTTCCCGAGCAGCTGGCGGCTCGTTTCGAGGCCGAGGCCGCGATTCGCACCGGTCACGAGCGCAACGCGCGGTCGCGGCGTCACGGCGGATTCTAACGATGCTGCGGTTGGACCGCGGATCCGCCAAGCGGACGCGGCCGGCGCCACCCTGAGCGGTTCAGCGCGCGGTGGACGGGCACGATTCCGCCCCCGTGCGAGGTCGCGAAAATGCGCGTGAGCTCGGCGCCGAAAAAGAACACCTGTGCCGAGTAGTACACCCACGCGAGCAGGGCAAGCACGCTCGCGGCCGTGCCGTACGGTGAGGCAGCGACTTGCGCGACAACGAGCGAGAGTCCCAGGCTCCCGACATCGAAGAGCAGAGCCGTCACGATCGCACCGACTCCGGCGTCGCCCCAGGCCACATACGCATCCGGAAGCGACTTGTAGACGAGCGTGAACACCGTCGTCAGCAGCAGGAAACTGACCACGAAGTTGATGGCATGGAGAACGGACGCGGGCAGCGGCAATGAACCGTGAAAATGCGATCCCGCGATGCCAATCGCGGTGTCGACAACGAACAACGCGAGGATGAGGAGGGCCGCACCAACGGCGACGAGAAACCCGTAAAGACGATCCGTCATCATCGTGCGCAGGCTCGCCAGCACTCCCGTCGTCGCGGGTGGAGTCTGGACTCGCCACACGAGATTCACCGATTGACGCAGTTCGTTCACGAACGCGGATGTGGTGAGAAACAGCGTCACAATGCCGACAACGGTCGTGACGATGCCACCCGTTGGCGTCACGTGCTGCTTGAGCATCAGTTCAGCCGCCTGCGCTCCCTCGGGGCTCAGGAAGCGTTGAAGCCACGGCGCAACCTGAGCTTCTGCGGCCTTCTGTCCAACGAAGAATCCGACAATGCCTGTAATGACGATGAGTATGGGGACGATCGAGAAGAGCGTGTAGTACGCGAGCGCGGCGCCGAGCCGGGTGGCGTTGTCGGCAGACCAATCCGCGTACGCGCCCATGAGCAGTGTCCCCAGCCGTCGCGGATCCAGACGGCACAACGTGCCGAACTGTCGCTTCACGCTGAACTTGCGCTGCTCGTTCAGCGAATGCGTCTCGGCGTGCGTAGGAGGTTCATTCTGTTGTGATTCAATCATGTCCACCTACCCCAACCGTTACGGTTCCTGCCTGGCGGATGCGCGGCATGCCAAATCGGAAGCCAGTATCGTACCGCCTCCCCCTTTGTCCCTCGTCTGTAGTAGTGGCCCATTTTCAGCATCAGCGGCTCGCTTAAATGAGCCGCAGCAAGTCCGGGCTCATTTGAGCAGGTCTCGGCTCTCGAATCATTACAATGGGCGACCATGTCACACTCCGCGGGACTCTCGAACCGGCTCAGGGAGAAGCTTCCGGAGATCCTGCTCGAAGCTGCATCGGTGGTCGTGGCCGTGCTGCTCGCACTTGCGGTGGACGAGTGGCGGGACGCCCGCGCGAAGCGGGAGCTGGCGGATCGCGCGAAGCGAAGCATCCTGTCAGAGCTTCAGGCAAATCGCGACGAACTGAATCGATCCTATGCGCAGAATGCGAGGCACCTACAGGAGCTGGAGGTAACGCTTCGTACGCTTGAAGCAAATACAGACAGCAAACATGCGCAGGTGCAACTGGCGTTCAACGCCGCGCAGCTCTCGGATGCCGCGTGGGAAACGACGAGGGCGACGCAAGCGTCGCAGCTGCTGCCGTTCGATTGGGTCGTCGAGATGGCGCGGGTGTACGACACGCAGGCCTTGTACAAGACGACGCAGCTCGACATGCTTCAACGGACCCGTTCCGCCATCGCCGAGTTCGGTTCAGCCGCGCGGCCGGCCGATATCGTCGCCCCGCTCCGGTCCCAGCTGCTGACATTTCAGGTCTTGGGAGAGCAGCTGCGAACTTCGTACGACAAGGCGCTGAACCAGACGCGCGGCGATCAGTCAGCCGGGCAGTAGGACCTAGTGGCCTGTATCCGCTGATCAAGGACCACCTCGCGGGCGGGGCATCCCGTCTGGCGGCGTTGCTCCTCCCTTAAATACTCCCGGTATTCGCGGTCGTCGCGCCTTGCCAGCCGGGCGCCGCGCTCGGCGATCTGGTCCTCGTTCAACGGATACAGGCCACTAGCGCGCAGATTCGAAGAGTTCGATCGGGTTGCCGTCCGGATCTTCGATCTGAATCTGGCGTCCGCCGGGGCCGGTTTCCATCTCGTTGCGAAAGCGCACTCCCGCGCTCTCGAGTGCGGCGATACAGGCCGGAAGATCCGCAACTCTCAGCACAATCCGATTCCACCCACCAGGCTCCTGAGATTCGCCGTTCGGCATCGGCCGCGACCCGGATGCACCGGGACCGCTGAGCAGGATTTGCACATCGCCCAGTGAAATGCTCGCGAACGCTGGCGGTTGCTGATGCCGCAGCGTAAAACCGAGGTGTCGGGTGTAGAACTCCACCGAGCGCAAAACATCTTTTACCTGATAGCGGACACCGTGAACGTTTTTCACGAATGTCTGTGAAACCGCGCTCGATGGGTTGGCCTGCGGCATGCTGGATTGTGTCATGCAGCCAGCGTGCCACGCGCGAATCGCAAGAGGGCGTCATGATCCGGAAGGCGTGAGCTCGTCGAGAAGCGTCGGAATCAGCTCCGACACCGTCGGGTGGATGTGCATCGCGTGTTGGAGGACCGGGTAAGGAGCCTTCGCGTACATCGCATCCAGCACACAATGGATCACCTCGTCGCCTCCGGTCCCGAAGACGGCGGCGCCAAGGATTTCTTTGGATCGAGCATCAACCATAATCTTCATCAATCCGTTCGTCTCGCCTTTTTCGATCGCGCGTCCCACCCGAGTCATGGGCCGCTTTCCGACGAGAATGCTGTGGCGCCGTTGGCGTGCCTCCGTTTCCGTGAGACCGGCGCGGCCGAGTGGCGGGTCGATGTACAGCGCGTAGGCCGGAATCCGCTCGGATACGCTGCGAGGCGTGTCGTCGAGCAGGTTGGACGCCACGATCTGGAAATCGTTGTAGGACGTGTGAGTAAAGCCGCCCTTGCCATTGCAATCGCCAAGCGCCCAGATACCGGAGACGTTTGTTTCCAACCGATCGTTCACCACGATATATCCGCGGTCATCGCATGCGACGCCGGCAGCCTCGAGGCCCAGATCGTCCGTATTCGGCTGTCGACCCGTCGCGACGAGCAGATGCGTGCCTTCGATCGATGGACTGCCTTCCGCGCAGTCGACGTGCGCCACGACGGCGCCGGCATGGCCGCTCACGCGAAGGCACCGGGCATTCAACCGGACGTTGATAGCCTCGCTCGCGAGGACCTCCTGAATGGCAGAGGAGATCTCGGGGTCTTCGCGCTGGACCAGCCGTGATCCCATCTCCATGATCGTCACCTCGGCGCCGAATCGCCGAAACATCTGACCGAATTCCAGCCCGATGTAGCTGCCGCCGACGATCAGGAGATGCCGCGGCACTGTATCGAGGTGCATCATCGAGCTGTTGGTCAGGAACGGAATCTTGTCGAGCCCGGGCATCGATGGCACCAATGCGCGTCCGCCGACGTTGACGAAGATGCGACCTGCCCGCAAGACCTCGCTTCCGACGACGACTTCACCGGCTGCCCGGAATCGGGCGTGTCCGATGTAGACGTCGCAACCTGGCAGGCTGCGCAACATCGTCTCGACGCCTCCCCGTGATCGCTCGGAGATCGCGTCCTTCCTGGCCTTGACGCTCCTCATGTCGACGGCAACGTCGCCATTGATCATCAGGCCGTACTCGCGCGTGCGTCGTGCCACGTGAGCGGCGTACGCGCTGGCGACCATCGCTTTCGTTGGAATGCACCCGGTGTTCACGCACGTGCCGCCGAAGAGATGTCGCTCGACGATGGCGACCGACATGCCGGCTTGCGACAGTCGTTTCGCGAGTGGCGGCCCTGCCTGACCAGTGCCGATGATGATTGCGTCGTAATTTTGATTCATTGAATACCGTCCTCGCCACGGCGGACGTCAGCCGGGAATGGTAGATCGTTCTCGCGTCAGGAGCGATGGCGCGTACTCGATGCAGAGTCGCTGTCGAGCAATCGCTGGCGTGTTAGGATTCGAGCGCCGCGCGTCACGTCTGCGAGGTGTGGTGATGATTTCATGCGTTACCTACGTGCCTGCGTCTCCATGTGCATCATCGTCGCCTGTCTGGTCGGACGGGCGCACTCGCGCGATGGCGCAATCAAACGTCTCGACGGCACCACGATCGATCAGGCCGTACTCACGGCACGCATCGAAGCGCTCAGACGCGCCGGAAATGTCCACGGGCTGACCGTCACGATTTTCAACGACGCCGAGAAGGTTTATTCGCATGCGTTCGGTGCGGCGAGCGTGCCCGCGGGGACTCCGCTGCGCACCGACACCGAGATCTACGGTGCATCCCTCAGCAAGGCAGTGTTCTCGGTTCTGGTGATGAAGCTCGTCGAGCAGGGCGTACTCGATCTCGACAAACGGCTGCAGGACTATGTCAGCGAGCCGCTCTGGGAGAACCGCGGCACGGCGTGGCATGAAGACCTTCGTGACCTTCGCTCGGACCCTCGTTACGCGAAGATCACCGCACGGATGTGCATGAGCCACACGACTGGCCTGCCCGGCTGGCGCTGGTTCGAGCCCGATCAGAAACTGCACATCCACTTCGATCCCGGCTCTCAGTTCGCGTACTCGGGCGAGGGAATGACCTTGCTGCAGGTCGTCATCGAGAGGATCACGGGCAAGCCACTCGAATCGTTGATGCAGGAACACGTCTTCGGTCCGTACGGCATGGGCATGTCGAGTTACAGATGGCAGCCGCGCTTCGAGAGCGACTACGCGATCGGACATGCCTCGAATGGTAAGGTCTACCCGAAGGACAAGGACAACGCGCCACGGTCTGCGAGCACGCTCGAGACTACCACCGACGATTACGCGAAGTTCGTGCGCGCGGTGCTGCGGCGCGACGGCCTGCGCGTGCCGTCCTGGAACGAAATGTTCAGACCGCAGGTGCGCATTCGATCGCGGACGCAGGTTGGACCGGGAATGTGGGAGACGACGACGGCGAATGACGCGATCGAACTGAGCTATGGACTCGGTTGGGGCCTGCAGAAGACGCCGTACGGGTGGGGCGCCTTCAAAGAAGGGCACGGCGACGGCTTCCAGCATTATTCGATCGTGTATCCGGCAGAGAAGCTGGGTGTGCTGTTGATGAGCAACAGCGACAACGCCGAGGGCATCTTCGGTTACCTGCTCCGGCTGACGATCGGCGACACGTTCACGCCGCTGGCGTGGGAGGACTACACCCCGTACGACCGACGCGCTTCTTCAGCGAAGTAGCAGCGCACGAATCGCCTGTTCGTTTATCTAACTTTATTCGTTTACTCGATTGTGGATAATCACCCTGCAGGCTCGACGACTGCCTGCCGGTCGTTTGTCCAGTACTGCCACGCTCTCGAGACGAGGAGAATCCGATGGGTGTCGTGTCTCTCGCTGCGGCGGCTCTTGCCCTCACCTTGGGCGGCGTGCCCAGCGCGGATTCGTCCGTCGCGACCCTGTTCAAATCGTACTGCGACGTGAAGACAGGAACGACGCAGCCCTACTGCAGCGACACCTTCCCCGAGAACATCCAGTGGCTCGTACTCTATTCGCTTTGCTCCGCCGACAATCACGACGAAAAGTACAACATCGTCTGCGTCAGATATAAGACGGAGGTCGTGGAGAAGGACCTCGATGCGCAGCGGCGATTCCTGGCGTACCGCCCGCGCACGGATCAGTGGACGGGACTGTCGTTCGGCACGAAGAAAACGAAAGACGGCAAGTGCGCCCAAGGGGTGCTTGACGACAAAGAATGGTATTGCCGGGGCGACGCGGGCGACTGGCTGGACATCGACGAAACGGGCCTCGCGACGATCACTCGGTCACCGTCCGACGACATCCCCGTCATCATCGCGGGCACCAATCCCCTCCTCTATCGCACGACACCCGAAACCGTGACTTCGGAAAACATTGCGGCTCTGGAGTCGCTCCAGCAGCTGGCGCTCGGCTTGGGCGGCGCATTGCAGGCAGCAGTCGGCATCTACGCAAAGAGCAGGACGGATTTTTCCGCTTTGCGCGGCTTCATGGCCGAAAACCGGCAGCTCAGGCCGCCCCCTCCGGAGAAGCAGGAGCCCGACGCACTCATCGACGTGGTCCTGCTCTACGACCAGACCGTCGCGAGGATGGCGACAGCGGCTCGCGCGCTTGCCGAAAAGGCGGGAGCTGCCTCGCTCGCACGTTCGCAGGCCATCGTTGTCATCCAGAGTGTTGAGCAGAGTCTTGGGCATTCATCCGGACAGTTGACGGTTCCGATCGCGAAGACCGACTCGGGCACGCTTGCATATTCCGATCTGGAACGGGCGTACATAGCGTTCGATACCGCGTACCGCGACGTACGTGACTTCGGCGCGCCGTGCCGCCCGCTGCTGAACGACTTTCTTTTCATCATGCAACATGCGGACGCCGGTGAAGCAGTCCTGCGTCCTCGACTCAAGGAGTACTTGGACGCACACAGGGCGTATCCCGAGTGCACTGGCAGATTCGCCGCGCTCGCTAAGCAGATTGGCGACGATGCGCAGGCGCTTTTGAACGAGCGCACGGGACGGCCCTTTGCCGACCTGATCGACAAGACGAGCACGAACTACAACGCGAGTCTGACGGTCATCGTCAAACCGCCTCCCAAGCCGGACGGAGCCGAGAACAGCGACCCCGAGCCGCTCGACGTCGCGCTGGACCTGCTGACAACCAAGCGCAACAACGCGCTTGCCGCCCACAGCGGGCTCGTCGCGGCGGCAAAACGCCGCGAGGACTACGCGTTCGCGGAAACGACGCTGATGACGTGGCTGTACGCGCCGCCGAAGACCAACGGGCTGCCGTGGGACAAGCTGCAGACGCACACGTTCTCGCTCAAGCCGAACGGCCCGCTTGCGTCGAGCGTGACCGCGGAACATTCCGAGACGGAGCTGAAATACAAGCTGCAGTCGAATAAGGTCACGGCGCTCGGCGTCGGCGTCGGTGTGTTCTACACGAAGCTTTCGACGCCCACGTTCGACGCCGTCACCGATCCGAACAACAAGAATCAGAAGGTCGTCTCGCAGACCGACACAGAGACACTTGCGGGTCAGCTCGCCTTGTTTGCCGATTGGCGCGTGCTCTCAGCCTTCAGCGGAAAAGCGGAGCACTGGGTCATACGGCCGTCGCTCCAGATCGGCACGAACGTCTCGACGACGCCCGGCTTCTTCACAGGCCTGGGTTTCGACGTCTTCAAGTACTTCCGCTTTGGCGTCGGCAAGACCTGGCAGCAAAGCAAGCAGCTCGACCCGTCACAGATCCTCGACCAGACCGTCATCGGGAGTAAGGACGACATCAAGACGCGCGACATCTTCGCGCACGACTGGTACTACTCGTTCAGCTTCGCACTCGATTCGCTGCCGCTCTTCAAGAAGAGTGGTTCCGGTGGCTCTACGACGAAGAAGGCCGCGTCGGGCGAGAGTGGCGGAGCGAAGTCGAAGGGAGGGAGTTAGGGGCCAGCACGGTTGAAGAGTGGTCGGGGCGGCCGGATTCGAACCGGCGACCCCCTGCGCCCAAGGCAGGTGCGCTACCAGGCTGCGCTACGCCCCGACCCGTCCCGCCAAAGCGCGACTCGCAAAGGCAGACCTACGATTATCGCATGAACGCACACTCCCCCTGCTGACCGGGACTCGGTCTCAAATCGTCCGTTCGGCGGCTGCGCTGTCCGTTCGGGCGGCTTCACTGTCCGCTCGGCCTTCGACGAGAGATCGGCGTAGTATTCGGCGGTGCGCAACAATCGAAGGGCCCTACTGTTTGTAGGCCTCATCGCGCTCGCAAAACTTGCGCTCAATGTCCCGTTCCATGGCCGCTATGGATTCTTCCGCGATGAGCTGTACTACATCGCGTGCAGCGATCATCTCGACTGGGGTTACGTCGATCACCCGCCACTGTCGATCGTCATTCTGAAGCTGACGCGGCTCATCGCCGGCGACTCGCTGTTTGCGATCCGCTTTCCTGCCGCTCTGGCGACTGCGTTGACGGTCGTGCTCACCGCGCTTATCGCGCGAAGGCTGGGCGGCGGGCGTTTTGCCCAGAGCCTGGCTGCGCTGTCGGTCGCGCTTTCTCCCATCGTGCTCGGGAACGGCGCGGTGTACTCGATGAACGCGTTCGATCTGCTCTTCTGGGCGTTGGGTGCGCACGTGTTCGTGATGATTCTGACCGGCGGTAACCCGCGGCTTTGGGTGCTGTACGGCCTCATCGTGGGCCTCGGTTTGATGAACAAGTACTCGATGCTGTTCTTCGCGGCCGGGAGCGTTGCCGCCCTGATGCTGACGCCGCGGCGACGCGACCTGATGCAGCCATGGATCTGGCTCGGGGGCCTGATTGCCGCGCTCATCTTCCTGCCTCACGTGATCTGGGAAGTGCAGCGCGGATGGCCAACGCTGGAGTTCATTCGCAACGCCACGGCACGAAAGAATGCGCCCCTGTCCGCCGTCGAATTTCTGCGGACTCAGCCCATGCTGACGGGATTCGGTCAGATGTTCGTGTGCGTGATTGGAATCGCGTTTTACGCTCGCGCGCGCGGTAATGCGTCGGTTCGCGCTCTGGCGTGGATGTTTCCAATCGTCACGGCCGTGATGCTCGTGGGCAACTCCAAGCCGTACTACCTGTCGCCTATCTATTTCCCTTTCGTCGCTGGCGGAGCGGTCGCGATCGAAGCGGCGTCAGCAGACGCGCTCGTTTGGCTCCGTCCCGCCGTGACGGGCTTGGTCGCGGTCCTCAGTCTTGTGGCACTGCCATTCTCCGTTCCCGTCCTGCCAGTCGATCAGTTCATCCAATATCAGCATGCGCTCGGCGTGAAACCTGCCGGCGGCGAGCGCGACGCGATGGGCGATCTGCCTCAGTACTATGCGGACATGTTCGGTTGGGAAGCGATGGTGGCGCAGGTCGCCGCTGCGTACGAGCGGCTGACACCCGAGGAGCGCCAACATGCCGTGATCTACGTGCGCAACTACGGTCAAGCGGCCGCGATCGACTTCTACGGGCGCCGCTACGGACTGCCGAAGGCGACGTGCGCGCACAACAACTATTGGTACTGGGGATCGGGCGATCCTGATATGCGCACCGCGATCGTCGTTGGCGGCCGCCGAACGCTGGAAGACAACCTCGCCGATCTGAAGGGTCCGGGACGATTCGACGAAGCGACGCTTGCCTCAACAACACACTGCGAGCACTGCCGACCGATCGAGAACGGGCTGATGATCTTCATCTGTCGTGGCCCGCATTTCACGTTCAAGGAGATCTGGGCGCAGGAGCGGCGGTTCATTTGATTGAAAGGGGGCTGGCCTGAAGGCCAGCACTACCGGCATTTATTTGACGCGCAAACAGAATTCACGAACGACCTCGTTGAACGCAGCTGGCTGCTCCATGTTGCTGACGTGTCCTGCTCCCTCGAGGACGGTGAGCGTCGCTCCGGGAATGGCGTCGCGCAGCTGATGACCAATTGTGAGCGGCGAGCGCTTGTCGGTATCGCCCCAGACGAGCAGCGTTGGAACGCGGAGCGTCCTCAGCATATGGCGTGTGTCGGCCATTGCGAGGGCTCTGGCCATCAGGCAGAAGCCGGATGGATGCGTACCGACCATGATGTCCGCCAATTCGTCGCGCACGGCGTTCGGCGGCGAGTCGCCGAACATTTGCGGCAAGTACCTCGCGACGAACTCGGCAGGCGGAAGCTGCGAATCGGCGATGCACGCGGCGAGCCGCTGCTCCGGTTCCATCGGCGGCAGCGAGCCCTTCCAGCCCGCGTACGTGCCGGCCAGCACAAGAGTGATCACACGTTCGGGATGACGGCGATAGAACTCCTGCGCGAGGAGGCCGCCCCAGGACAACCCGACGATGTGCGCGCGATCGATGCGTGCGGCATCAAGGAGACCTGACAGACAGCTCGCTCAATCGCTGATTGCAAACGATTCAGGCGGATCCGAGGATTCACCGGCGCCCGGGGCATCCCAGGCCAGAACGGTGAACTGGCCACACAGCTCTTCCACTTGCCGTCGCCACACGCGCACGTCCTGCGTAAAGCCATGAAGAAGCACCAGAGCGGGGCCTTGGCCCGCTTGGACGTACGCGATGGAAAGCCCATTCACCGTGGCGTGTCGCATTGATACTCCAGGCGGGGTCTGAAGACCCCGCCCTACCTTTCAAATTCGAACGTGCGTGCGTGGAATAATGCCGGCGCATGGACACGGGAACCCAAGGGGTCGACCATCCGCGTCACCTGCGGCGCGCGGTGATCGCCAGCACGGTCGGGACCGCGATCGAATGGTACGATTTCTTTCTCTACGGTACGGTAACTCCCCTTGTCTTCGCACCACTGTACTTCCCCAACGCCGATCCGCTCACCGGGACGCTGCAGGCGTTCGGGATTTACGCGGTGGGTTTCGTCGCGCGGCCGATCGGGGCAGCCATTTTCGGCCACTACGGCGACCGCCTCGGACGGAAGTCGGCGCTGATCGCCACGCTGATGCTGATGGGCGTCGCCACCTTCCTCGTCGCATTCGTGCCAACCTACGCGCGTATCGGGATCTGGGGCGCCGTGATCCTCACGATTCTGCGATTCGTGCAAGGTGTCGGAGTCGGCGGCGAGTGGGGCGGATCGGTGCTGCTGTCGATGGAATGGGCGCAGTCGAACCAGCACCGCGGCTACATCGCGTCGTGGCCGCAGTTCGGCGTCCCCGCGGGACTGTTCCTCTCGAATCTCGCCGTGCTGTCGTTCAGCGCGATCTCCGGACCCCATTTTCTCGAGTGGGGCTGGCGCATTCCGTTCGTGCTGAGCGCCGCACTGGTCGCGCTCGGGCTCTACATCCGCCTCGGGATACTGGAGACTCCCGTGTTCGCCCGGCTCGCGGCGGCGAAGCGGATCGAGCGCACACCGGTGCTCGAGGTGATCAAACGTCAGCCCAAGCAGATCATTCTGACGGCGCTCTGCCGGGTGGGAGAACAGGGACCCTTCTACGTTTTCTCCGCGTTCGTGTTCGCCTACGGCACCGGCACGCTGCACCTGCGCCGTGAGTTCCTGCTGTCGGCAGTGCTGACCGCCACGATGATCTCGTTTGTCGCGATTCCGCTGTTCGGACACCTGTCGGACCGCTTCGGCCGCAAGCGGATCTACATGCTCGGCGCCACGCTCACCGGCCTCTTCGGATTCGTGTATTTCGGTCTCCTCGATACCAGATCGTCCGCGCTGGTGTTCCTCGCAATCGCCACATCGCTGCTCCCGCACGACATGATGTACGGACCGCAGGCCGCACTGATCGCAGAATCGTTTCCGGGCCGGATGCGCTACAGCGGCGCGTCGCTCGGCTACCAGCTTTCATCGGTGATCGCCGGCGGGCCGGCGCCGCTCGTGGCCACGTGGCTTCTGAGCCGGTATCATTCGGGCACACCAATCGCGGTGTTTATTCTCGCCTGCGCGCTCGTCAGCCTGTTCGCCACGTCCTTCCTGCAGGACTTCACCAATCGCGACATCGCCGAAGACTGAACGGCTTCACGATTCAGATCGACAGACAAGGTGCGAAAGGACCTGGCCAATCGGCAACGCGATCACCGCATCCGCCAGATCGTCGAGCGGCGTGGACTCCGCGTTGATGATGACAACGCGGGCGCCCGCTTCTCTTGCCGCGGGCACGAGTCCGGCGACGGGATACACCTGCAGGCTGGTGCCGATCGCCAGGAAGAGATCGGCGCTCGCGGCGGCGCGAAATGCCCGATCGATGACCGCCGGCACCAACGGCTGACCGAAGGAGATCGTCGCGCTCTTAAGGATGCCGCCGCACTCGAGACACGGTGGATCCTC
>JBKPTT010000047.1:0-6061 GCA_046735635.1 Acidobacteriota bacterium
CTCTTACGGCAGTACCAATTTCATAGCCGCGCAGCGCATTTCCCGTGTGGATCCCTATCCCCACGATGTCGCCGGCGTGAACCGTATCGAGATCGAGCGGCTCGAGCGTCTCATCGACGATGCGTGGCCGTCCGTATGCCGTCGGCGTGGCTGCGCCCAGCACGAACAGCCAGCGCGGCGTGATGACGCTGACGCCGAAGGACAGATGGCTTGGGTTCACCAGGTGAACGATCATCGCACTCCATAGCCGACCGACGGCACCGTCGCATTGGAATCAGAATCCGCTAGAAAGACAGTCGACACGTCACGCTCCTGCGCGCTAACTCCTTTAGCTCCCGTAAGCTCGGGCTGAAGCGACGTCACGATGGCGTGGCACCAGTCTGGCGGGCAAATGTAGTCTACAGTACATTTCTGCGGGCTGTCCCGGCCGCTGAGGTTGCATCCGTACCTTCTGACGGCGAGGACGCGAAGCGGCGTCGTGCCAATGTAACGCCGCCCACGCCGACAGTTCGTGTCGGCGTGGGCCATAGACTCGCGAGGTCATCATGGTTCCAGTGGAAGGACAGGCCAAGGCGATCATTGCTGCGGCATTGATTATCCGAGGCGCGGTCGAGATCCCGGCGATCCCGCCCGACAGTCGACACATGCCTGACGCGGCAGGTATGCGCTTGCGCGAGCTCACGGACTACGTCTACCGGCTGCTCACGACAGATGAGCCGTACGAGGCGAAGTAAAACGGCGGCGTTGCGTCGAGCGGCCAGCGACACGTCCATCGGTTGGGATATACTTGAGGCGCCTGCTTTTCTGAGCCCTGGGCCATCCCGGCCAAGCCCTCACCAAAGCCATGCGTGAGGGTCACATGACCATCGACGTACGCACCGTTGCCGCGTCACGACCTCGGACGCTGAGCGGCTCCCAGTGTCCGCTGGAGGCCTGATGAATTCACACGACTTCCGTCCACCCGACGCGTATCGGTCACATGGGGCGGCTGCCCCCACGACGCCAGCAGTGTGTCCTGCCTGTCGATCGTCTTCGATTACCACTACCGCGCGAAACCCTGACGAGAACGCATATTGGCGGTGCGGCGGTTGCGGTGAAATCTGGAACGCCGTTCGACGGGGAAGCGAGCCGAGCGGAGGCCATCGATGGCGGTGAACACGAGTGAGCTCACACGTGAGCTCGAGGAGCTGATCGAGGCGTTGGACCGGCGACTGCCGCGCGTCGAGCGAGCAGGCGAGGCCGCAATCGCGCGCGATGCAGCGGCGCTGCGGGCGAAAGCCTTCAACCGCCTCGCGGAACTCACCACCAATCCTGCGAAGAGGCCGAAGCCGGACAGCGGTGATCCGACTTAGATGGACGGCCTTCCGCATCGCATCCGAACCGTTCGTCTCCCCTGCGTTCCGTAGACGAGCACTCCGCCGCGCCCAGTCTGGCGCGAAATGTCATCTTCCTAACAATGTCATTCATGCTGGAGCTGTAACGTGATACGCTCGCAACAATCTCTGCTTTCCTGAGCTGCGTTCGCAGCACGCCGCGGCTGCGCCCCTCAACTCATCGAAGCACCTGAACTGTTCAGGGTTGCTCGGAGGAGAGGCCATGGCAGCCTCACGATTACGTTCGACCCGGCTCCTGCCTGATGGAACCCCTTTGCGCAACCGGCTCCTCGCGGCTCTCCCGCGAGCCGAATACGACCGGATACTACCCTACGTCCGGATGAGCACCGTGACCACCGGCGATACCCTGCAGGCGCACCGCGCGCCGATCACAGACGTCTACTTCCCGAACGGTGGGGTCTTCTCCATCACCAACGAAATGCGGAACGGCGGGCTGGTGGAGGTCGCAACGGTTGGGCGCGAAGGCATGCTGGGGATCGGCGTGTTCTTCGGCGATCGTGCCGGAATCGGTCGAACATTCCAGCAGGTGGCCGATGGCCCGTTACCCTCGATGACCGTCACGAGATTCGTCAAGGAGACCACGAGCGCCGGACCATTTCGAAATGTCGTCAGCGTCTACGCTCAGGCGAACTTGCTGCAGATCATGCAGTGCACAGCGTGCAACGCGCTGCACAGCGTAACGGAGCGGTGCTCACGTTGGCTCTTGCAGACGCGCGACCGCGTTGACGACGACACCTTCTTGCTCAAACAGGAATTCCTTGCGGTGATGCTCGGCGTGCATCGCCCGACGGTCACGGTGGTGCTGCGGACGCTGCAACGCGAGGGCCTGATCGCGAGCCACTATGGACGAATCCGCATCCTCAAACGAAAGCGCCTGGAAGCCGCCAGCTGCGAATGCTACGGCGTCATTCGTGACCACTTCGCACGACTCGGCCTGTGACGCCCCGCGTGGCTGCACGCTGGGCACATCGGCTCACGTCATGCCGGCCGCCGCGACTACTCAGTGTTGCCGCAATCGAGAGAGCCCAGAGACTAAGCGACAACTGGAGAGCCGAGTGCGCAGCAATCATACGCCGTGGCGTTTCGTCGACATGGAATCCGCACAGAGATACGAGTACCGTCACCTCTGCCCGTGTGGATGTCGAGGGTTCCGTTCAACAGCGCGACGCGTTGGCGCATGCTCGTCAGGCCCAAGCCGCCGCTGGGCAGGGCGTCGTTGAAACCCTGTCCCGCGTCGGCCACGATCAACCCGAGTGCGCCGTCAAAGCACCCAAGTCGGACGCTTGCACGCGCGGCGTTGCTGTGCGTCACCACGTTGTGCAGAGCTTCCTGTGCCACTCGATACAGGCACAGGGATTCGTTGGAACCGATCCGGTCGGGCACGTCTGCGTCGCACGAAAACGCAATCGCGATTCCGGATCTCCGAGAATGCTCCTGGCACAGGACCGCCAGCGATCGTGCCAAGCCGAGGATCTCCAGTTTCAAGGGGTGCAGCTCATACGAAATGTCGTGAAGTTCCCGTGCAATGTACGCGACCTGGCGCGAGAGCGCCTGGACCCGCGTTCGTTCAGCATGCGAACGCAACGTGCAGGCGATCTGATCCAAATCGATCTGGAGCAACGCAAGCTTCTGACCGACGCTGTCATGCAGCTCCCGGGCGATGCGGGCGCGCTCGGTCTCCTGTCCGTCGACGAGTGTCAGTGGCGTTGGTCGGCGAAGCCGGCCAGGAGCGCGGTGCGGCATGCTGGGGGGCGTGCAACCAGGATGCCGCAGGTCTCTCTCAGACACCGGCCGGCGCTTGCGAGCTGACACGCGAATCCGGATCGCGGCCGCTGGAACAAGGTGCCGGATTCCCGGCGCCGTCGACGGGACGGCGGATCCGGCGGCCAACCTCGACGGCGGTTCCTGCCTCGGTCATGCCGCCGACGCGAGCGGCGCGAATCGAAAAGGCGCAACCCACCCCTTTGTTGGTCATCGTTTAGTTGGTCGTTCCACCTGCCACGGGGCAACGGAATGCGACAATCCACTCCGTATCGTCATACCAGGAAATGATCGCAGCTGACGCCCTCAACTCAGCCAGCATCTTAGTAACATCCTTCGGCTTGGAGGGCACGCGCGTGTATTCCGGTAGCACGGACTCGGGCTGTTCATCGAAGAACATGACTGCCCAGCCCCCTTCGTCCAGCGGATCAACAATACTTGGGAGTTCAGACGGTGGCGGGAATGACCACAGGGCTCCGGTTCGATTGTAGATGTCGCTGAGCCAAAGAGCAGTGTGGCGCCACTTTTCCGTAAAAGTACGCAGCATTGATCTCCTCTCATCAAGTGCTGCGGAACGATTCAAAGGCATGACTGGCAGCTTGACGAGCCAGACGCCATTCGGGTCCAATTCCTCGACGCAAATGTACTTGGGAGCAAAATCCAGGAATCGGTTTTGCACTCGTCGCATCCCCTTGTGCCAGGTGGTATCCGGTGTGGGTTCCGGAAATTCTGACCGGATTTTCCGGCAATTCTGACCAGCTCGGCGTCCCTGATCTGAGTCCTCTTTCACCGCCTCGTCAAGGTTGACGTGAATCGTGCGCACGAAGGGCGCATGAAGAGGCGAACGCTATTTTCGGCGGGTCATCCGAGTTCGTTCTCACTCGCCCGACGCGTTTGCTGATCCGCCGCGCAGGCACACGACGCACCAGACGGCGAGGAGTGCGTGCAGGGCAACCGCCGGCCACATCAGAACGCCGACGAGTCTCACGCGCGCGGCCGCGTTTGCGAGAACCGCGCCAGCAGCGCAGTTATACAGCAGCATCGCCGCGACCAATCCGAGCCCGGCGCGGCTCGGTCCATCATCGCGCGCCAACCAGCAGGCGCCGCCCAACGAGAGCAGCGCGGCGCCGGCGATGCGGCCCACAATCAGGGCGGCCGGCGGATCGAGCGATGCGCCGAGCAATAACCTGGCGACGAGCGGCGGTGATAACAGCAGCATCAAGCCGATCGGCGTCTCGACTAACGCAGTTACAATCAGCAGCTTTCTTGCCACGATCTTCGCTAGATCGGCATCGGCGGGACGCCATACGCGCGCGCCAGATCGTTGATGCCCGTTCGGAGCACGGCCCACAGCCTGGCGGCTTCCGGTCCGTAGCTGCCGCGCGCGACCACTTGATTGATCTTTCGCCCATCGTCGACCACTTTCTCCACCTGGGCTTTCGTCTCCATCCATTTGTCAGTCGGGTCGAACTTTCGCCGCAACCGGTTGGTCGATCGGTTCAAGTCGCCCAACGCGTCATCCAGGGCGTCCTTCTTGCTGCCGGCGTTGGCCTTCTGACTTTCGGTGGCGTGCCGCTTCTTGCGCCCCGACGCCTGGGCCGTGGACGAGGCTTCGCGCGCGTTCTCGCCTCGCTTCTCCAGATACTTCCTGAAGTCGTCGACGCCGTTTTCTACTTTGGCGATAAGGTTCGCCACCTGCGCCTTCGCCATCAGCTGAGCGAACGCCGGCGTGGCGGTCAGTCCGATCAGCAACAGCGACAGCGCGAGTGCGACGCCAGTGAGCGTGGTTCGGTGCATGTGCATTTCCTCGTGTGGTCAACGTCCAAATCGCGCCGCGTACGTCGGTCGTTGATCGATCGGCGCGAACGGCGACCCTGCTCAGAACGCGGCGACTCGTTCGACCAGCCAGAAGCTTGCGAGCGCGCCTATGGCATACGGCGCGATGCGCCACAAGCAGGCGGTTTGCGGCAATCGAAGCCGTTGCGCCGCGCGCCAACCAACTGCGATGACGGTCAGCACGGCCCCGACGAACATCAACTGGCCAATCTCTACGCCGACATTGAAGAATAGCAACGCAATCGGGATCGACGACTGCGGCAGGCCGACCTCCGCGAGCGCACCGGCGAAACCGAATCCGTGCATCAGCCCGAACGTGAAAGACACAACCCACGGCCAGCGTGCCGTGATCCCGGGCCGGCCACGGTGCACTTGGACGATCTCGCGCGCCACAAAGAGAATGCTGAGCGCGATGCACGCCTCGACCGGTGGCTGCGGTACGTGGACCCAGCCGAGCGCTGCCGCCGTCAGCGTCAGGCTGTGCGTCGCGGTAAACGCCGACATCGTTACGACGATTCGGCGCCAGCCTCCGACGAGAATCAGCATCCCGAGGACGTACAGCAGGTGGTCGAACCCCGTCAGGATGTGCTCGATGCCGAGAACGGTGTACGTCTCGACCACTTCCAGTGAGCCGGGGCTTGGCTTCGCGACGAACCGCGGGCTCACGGGCAGGATGCGTTCGAGCTGCACGCTGCCGTTCAGGCGCACGAGCCGCGCGAGCACGTCGATCCGGGTCTCCGAGAGCTGCGAGAAGATGACGGCCTGGCCGTCGAGCCCGTGGGGGACACGGATGCGCCAGCGCTGCACCGTCACACCGCGCGAGAAGGTACTGCGCACCGTCGTGAGCGCCTCGGTCCCGTCGGGGAACTGCGGCGTCACCTTGAGCGTCGTGGCCTCGTCAATCGCGGGCATCTTCCAGAGAACGTCGTAGGTGTCCTGGTCGAGCTGCGTGAGCTGCAGATAGGCCGGCTTGAACTCGTCCGCGCGACCTGGAACGATGGCGGTGAGGAGCAATGCCACGACGACGAACAGGAGAGAGACCGTTCTCATCGCCGTTGCGTCGCCAGCTC
>JBKPTT010000048.1:0-10452 GCA_046735635.1 Acidobacteriota bacterium
TGCTCCGGGTCGTCCGTCAGGTTACGGAGAAGCCGCACTAAACGTCACAGGTCAATGAGCAGCTGATCCAGCACAGATGGGCGACGTTCATCACGATGCCCCTCAGCCCGAGGGTTGGCAACTTCGGAAATAGCGGTGGCATCCTTCAACGTGTTCAAGGAGGTGCAGTTCACGAACATGAACGCGTCGTACACGTTCACTGGCGCCAACAACTGACAGAACTCCAACTCCAACACAGGGAAGTACGTCGCAAGCGGTGACGGCCTCGCGGCTGGAACGATCGCGCCGCGCACGATGGGTATTACGGTGCGTCTTCGTGAGCATCGTGATCCTCGTGCCCCTCGTGTGATCCCCGTCGGGCGTGACTGTAAGAGTCGCTCGAGTTTGACAACCATCGCCGGCTCACCCGATATTGAACGGCGTTCAAAGGGAGAGCTGGCGATGGATCGACGAACGTTTCTGTCCTCGGTTGCGGGCGCACCGGCGATTGGCCTCGTGCCGCACGTCCAGACGCCGGCACCTGCGACGAAGGCCATAGCGGGACTGCCTCAGGCGAAAGTCACGCGCGTGCGGATCTACCGTCCTGCCAACTTCAACCCGCTCTTCAACCAGAGCAACATGATCGTCGCGGTCGAGACCGATGCCGGCATCGCGGGCATCGGTGAGGGCGGGTCGAAGGACACGCTGGAACAATGCGCGGGAACGCTGATCGGGCAGAACCCATTCAAAATCGAATCGTTGTGGCAAGAAGGTTACATCGCCTGGTTCTATCCGCCGGGCCGCGAGAAAGCGCACGCGCTCGGCGCGCTCGATCTCGCACTCTGGGACATCAAAGGGAAGGCACTGAACGTCCCCGTGCATCAACTGCTCGGCGGCACGGCGCGCAACTACTGCGAGTGCTACGTCACCGGCGGAGTCACGCCAGTCCCGAGTGCGCCGGGCGCTCGCGTCAGCCTCAAGGACCGCGCGCGCGCGACGATGGAGGCGGGATACCGCGCATTTCGGACAGCTCCCGTCGACGTGCCGACGGGACAGGTCTACGACACGCGTTCGGTGATTCGGCGCGTCGAGCAGGACTGCCGCGAGATTCGCGAAGGCGTCGGACCGGACGGCAACTGGTGCATCGATTTCCACCAGCGCTTCGACTTGAACGACGCGCTGCGGCTCTGCAAGGCCCTGGAGCCGCTGGATCCGTTCTTCGTCGAGGATCCAGTACGCGACGAGAACGCGCTGCAGGATATCCCCAAGCTTCGTCAGATGACGGGCGTGCCGCTCACGCACGGCGAGGAGTGGGGGCTGAAATGGGACTTCAATCGTCTCGTTGAGAGTCACGACGTCGACTTCATTCGGTCCACGCTGCCCAACGCAGGCGGCATTACCGAGATGATGAAGATCGCGGCAATTTGTGAGACCCACGCGGTCGGAATCGTTCCACACTTTACTGGTCCGGTCGCCACCGCGGCGCTGGTCAACTGCCTGTCGACGTTCGCCGGGCCCGTGCTGATGGAATACAACTACGGCGATCGGCCGATCGAATATCTGCCAGAGTGCCTCGCTTTCAAGAACGGCAAGCTATATCCGAATGACCGGCCGGGTCTCGGCGTCACGGCGGATTTCTCCCGTATGACGCTCCTCGGAGAGGTGACCGAACCGGGGCGCAAGAACTTCTACCGCCGGCCCGACGGATCGCTGACGCATTGGTAAGAGATCAATCCCTCATCCCTGATCTGGAATCCCCGATCGGTGAATCGTCGAATCGTCGAATCCTTGAATCCTTCGAATCCTCGAATCCAGAATCGTCGGATCCTTGAATCGTCGAATCCTCGAATCCTCGAATCCTCGAATCCTCGAACCGAATCCCTCACCCGCGCTTCGGTTGTGGTGAGGCTCTCTCTAATGGGACGCCGATGTGGCAGCTCGGCTCCGCACGGGCCAGGCGAAGCCATCCGGGCAGCCTCACGCCGCGCGACATAAGCCGGTAATCGGTCTCGTTTTCGACACCGGACATGCGATTTGGCTTCGTGCGCAGAAAAGGCCAGAATCGGACGCCGGCTCTGCCTCACGGTTTAAGGAACACTCATGCGTTCATGCTGGATCGCCGTCTTTCTCCTCGCCTCGGCTGGCCTCGACAACGCTCGTGCTCAGGACCGTCAGGTCGGCGCAAAGGTAGGGGTGACGATCGCATCTCAGGCGTACGAGGACGTGCAGGAAGACCTGGGTTATGGCAAGCGCGTCTACGCCAGCGGCGGCGGCTTTCTGGTGCAGCCGCTCGCCGGACCTCTGTCGCTCCAAGTCGAGGGGCTGATCGTCTCCAAGGGCAGCGAGATGAAGACGCACGACACGATCAACACCACTTCCACGTTGATGCTGTATTACGTCGAGGTGCCTACGCTGGCGCGAATAGGAGTCACGCACTCGTCGGCCCATTCGGTGTATCTATTCGCCGGCCCCGCCTCGGGCTGGCGTACAGAGGCGAAGCTTCGAACGGCGAGCGGAAGTTCGATCCGGAACGGCGTCGAGGAGGACGTGAAGTCCGATGTGAATCTCTACGAGTTCAGCGTCATCGCGGGCGGCGGCGTCGATATTCAGAAGCACATTGTCATCGACGCTCGGTATTCCTGGGGGTTGACCCCAGTGAATCACGACGCGCCCGCCGGGCACGAGGTCTACAATCGGGCGCTCACCGTGCTGGCGGGCTTTCGATACTGACCGAATCACCGGGTTGCCAAAACTGCCAGAGTTCTGTTCCACGAATTGAGCAGTTCAATTCCAGCGATTCTGGCAATTCTCCCCAGTTTCGAGAGCCTCGCTACGGGTGATGCCATGCCGTTCGGCGCGGCCATCGTCATCGTTGCGGGAGCTGACGATGGAGATGACGCGAATGGGTGACCGTGTCGATCACGGTCCCTGCTAGCTTTGCCAGGCTCAGCGCTTGTAGATCGATCCATGGCGCATGACGAATCTCACACGCTGCAGGGCTGTGATGTCGGTGAACGGATCGCCGTCGACGCCCACGAGATCCGCCGCGAGTCCCGGCGCGATGCTGCCCAGGTCCTTGTCGAGGTTCATCGACTTTGCGGCCAACGACGTCATCTCCATGATGGCTTGCATCGGCTTCTGTCCCTGGCGCACGCGCTCGATCGCCTCTCGCGCGTTCTGGCCATGCGCGCCTGCCACGGCGTCGGTGCCCATTACCATCTTCAACCCTGGCGTCCTCAGCGCCCGCGCGTACATCGTCCGATTGAGCGCGATCGCCTTTTCCATGTAGGCGAAGCCTTCCTCGGTGTAATTGCCGATGCCGAGGAAATGCGTCTTGTTCTCGACATAGTTCTGGATGACGAGGCCGATGTTCGGATCGAACCAGACGCCCTTGTCGGCGAGGAACTTCAAGGCGTCGGCGTTGGCGAGCGAGCCGTGCTCCACCTGCGTGCATCCGGCCAACGCCGAGCGCGTCATCGCTTCAGAGCTGTGCGCGTGCACGAGCGTTCGCAGGCCTTGCGCCTTCGCCTCGCCACACGCCGCGTCGAGCTGCTCCTGGGTCATCGTCGCTGCGCCGCCGTCGCGGATGCTGAGTGACGCGAAGATCTTTACGAGGTCTGCGCCGGCAGTCTTCTTCTGACGGATGTCGTCGCGGATCTGCTGCGGCGTCATCCGTACGTTTGAGATCTGGCCGAGCGAGGTCAGGATACGCGGGCCGGGGATCACGCCGCGCGCGATGGCATCGCGGAGCGGCTTGTCCGACGCGGCGCCGACGCTCTGCACCGTGGTGAAGCCGGCCATCAGCGTCACATAGGCGTTTTCGGCGCCGTACAGCGCGGCGTCTGCCGGCGAGTCGTCGCTCGGCTGGAAGCGTCCGCCGGCGCCGAAGTGCCAACCGATGTGCACGTGGGTGTCGATGAATCCTGGCAGCAGCGTCAGCTGGCCAAGGTCGATCGTCGGTTGGCCGGAAACAGGCCCGAGGCTGACGATTCTCCCATCGCGCACGATGACCATGGCATCGGGGATGACCTTCCCGCTGCCGTCGATGATGGCGCCCGCCCTGATGGTGATGTCGGCGTTCTGGGCCCATCCGGCGGCGGCGACGACGAGAAACATGGCTGCGAGCAGAGTGGGGCGCATCGGCGGATTGTACGGCACGCGAATCCATTTCCGCCCCGGTCAACTGCGATAGACTGCCGTCTTCCGCCCTTCAAGGAGACTCGATGACGACGGGGACGATGCCTTCTGCGGACGTAGTGTTCGACACGTTGTTTGCCTACCAGCGGTCGGGAGCGCTCAAGGCCGCGATTGAGCTGGACGTATTCACGATCATCGATGCAGGCGCCAAAACGGCGCCGGCGATCGCGTCGCGAAGCGGGGCATCGGAGCGCGGAATTCGGATTCTGTGCGACTTCCTCACCACGATCGGACTGCTCACGAAATCGGATGGCGTTTACGGTCTGCCTCCGGAATCAGCGGCCTTTCTCAGCAAGCAGTCGCCAGCCTATCTGGGCACGACTATGCGATTTCTGTTGCTTCCGGAATTGAAGCTGAACATCGATGGCCTGACCGAAACGGTCCGCAGAGGCACGATCGCACCGTCGGCTGACAACATCGTCTCCGACGAAAACCCGATCTGGGTCCAGTTCGCGCGTTCGATGGGCCCGATGGTCATGCCCGCGGCACAAGTAATCGCGGAGCTCGTAGGAGGAACCGGCCAACTGAAGGTGCTCGACATCGCCGCCGGCCACGGGCTGTTCGGCATCACCATTGCCCAGCGGCATCCGCGAGCGGAGATCGTCGCAGTGGACTGGCCGAGCATCCTGGCGGTCGCAACGGAAAACGCGCGCAACGCGGGCGTGCAGGATCGGCATCGCACGCTGCCGGGCGATGCATTCAAGGTGGAATTCCCGTATGGGTTCGACGTCGCGCTGGTGACCAACTTCCTCCACCATTTCGACCCGCCGACGTGCACGGGCTTCCTGAAGAAAGTGCACGCCGCGCTGAAACCAGGCGGCCGCCTCGTCGTACTCGAGTTCGTGCCGAATCCCGACCGTGTGTCGCCGCCGGTTCCCGCTCGCTTCAGCCTGGCGATGCTCGCGAACACGCCCGCCGGCGACGCCTACACGATGGCTGAGTTGACCGCGCAGATGGACGGCGCGGGATTCAGGAATGTCTCCGCCCACTCGCTGCCCACGCCGCAGATGGTGCTGTTGGCGGAGAAGTAGCCCGGGGTGACGGCTCGACCCGCGACTCAGCGAAGCGACGCTTCGAACGCCTCGAGCCGTGCGCGCAGGCGTGTGGCGACGTCAGGGTAATCTTTCGCGACGTTGAAGCGTTCGCCGGGATCGCGGTCGAGGTCGTACAGCTCGGGCGTCGGCGGCGTGGCGGTCAGCGCCCGCGTCCCCCCGGCGCGACGAGATGCAGCGTCCACGCGTCCGTGCGTAACGCTTCGGAAACCGCACCAAGGAAGTAGAACAGTTCGTGCCGCGGTGAAGGACCCTGCCCGCGCAGCAGCGGCATGAGATCGTATCCATCCATGGCGGTCGTCAGGGATCCGTCCGCCGGCCACGTGCACGAGCGTCGGAAACAGATCGAGTTCCGAACCCATGTCTGCGGAGAGCCGGCCCGCCGGAATAGTAAACGATGGCGCCGCGTAGAACGACGTGAGCCGAATGCCCTCGCGCGCCATCCGATCGATGTTCGGCGTCCTGATCGTGGGGTGGCCGTACGACGACAGATCGGCGTAGCCCTGGGTCGGTAAGGAAAACGACGATGTTCGGCCGCGACGGCGCCTGCTGTGGCTGACCGGAGGCGTCGGAACCCGCGCACATGATGCAAGTGAGCGCGACGCCGGCGAGGGGAATCCAGCCGCCTGTGCGCGCGCGTTCGTCCCGCATGAGAACACATTCTCGCATGCGGCGGACCTCCCCAACTACACGCCGTCTTGTCCAGAGCTTCCTCGAAGTTCGCAGCGAGCGATCCGCCCGGTGCATCCGCCTGTTGCCCGACGGCGTCCACGGCCGGCTTCGGTGGCGGGAGATTTCTCGTTCGGTTGTGCTGAGCGCTGCTACCAGTGGGGCCCGACGACTTTGCCGAATGGGTCCGTGCCGATGCGCTAGCGGTATTGCAGACGCATGCGCCGGCACAAGTCGCGAGCGAGGAGGCGACATGGCGCCGCCTCCTCCAGCGAACACCTAGGCTGTTATCGACACCTGAGCGGGAGCCGTAATTGCGATGAACGTGTCGAGCACCGCGTCGGGGGAAACGTCTGTGCTTCTGGTGCGCGATTGCGCAGCAATGTCGTGAATCGACAGAATACCTGCCAGCCGGCCTCCTTGCTCGACTACCGGCAGCCGCCGAACCTTTCTCGACTTCATCGTTTCGAGCGCCGAACGCACGTCGTCTCCAGGCGCGCAGGTGTAAGGCGTCTTCGAAATGACGTCTCGGACCAGAATTTCCCCTTCGGTGCGCGGCCGAGTCGCCGCCGCAATGCAGATGTCCCGATCCGTAATGACCCCGACCACGTGATCACGGTCGTCGACGACGGGGACAGCTCCGCAGTCCCCTTCCCACATGATCTTTGCTGCCGCGGCGAGATTCGTCTCCGGGCTGCAGCGTTTTACGTCAGTCGTCATCAGATCTTTCACTTTCATGGAGATTCTCCTCTTCGTCATTCCTACATGGTCGCGTGCGTCACGCGCGTGACGACACACGAAGACGCCCGCCGGTTGCGTGGCGGGCGAGATTCGATCGGATGTACCGACAATGGCTCGCAACCCACATGCCGAATTGCTCGCCGCAGAGGTGTGTACGGTGTCGGTAAGGGAAGTAGACAAACCTATTACCGCCAAGCTACGTCGAATGTGAGAACGCAGGAGGCGAATTGTGAGCAAATTACTGCGCGATGCGGCGTTCGGTCTGCGGCTGCTCGGAAAGAACCCGGGATTCGCGGCCGTCGCGGTTCTGGCGCTTGCCCTTGGCATCGCGTCCACTACCGCGATCTTCAGCGTGGTATACGCCACACTGCTCGCCCCGCTGCCCTATCCCCACCCGGAGCAGCTCGTCATGGTGTGGTCGCGGATTCAGGGCAATCGCAACGTGACCGCAGCGGCAGACTTTCTCGATTGGAAGAGCCAGAGCACGGTCTTTCAGAGCCTGAGCGCGTGGACCGGCCGCACGATGAATCTCGCAACAGCCGATCGGCCCGAGCAGGTGCAGGGCACTGCGACGACGCCCGGCTTTGCGACGACCATCGGCCACTCGATGTTCCTGGGTCGCGACTTCCTGCCGGAGGAAGGTTTGCCCGGCAAGGAGCATGTCGTCATCTTGACTCACCAACTGTGGCGGGAGCGATTTGGCGCCGATCGCACCATTGTCGGGCGGCAGATTCGGCTCGACGGCAAGCCGTACACCGTCGTCGGTGTCATTCAGGCGGGACCAGCCGATAGAGTGCAGGGCAACAGGTTCTACGTCCCGCTCGCCTTCACGCCCGATCAAATCAATCACGATTTCCACTACCTGCTGGTCCTCGGCCGGCTCAAGCCCGGCGTGACGCTTGCGCAGGCGAACGCCAACATGGAAGCGGTGACCCGGCACATCGCTCAGGTGAATCCCAAGTCGAACCAGGGTTGGACCGCGAGCGTCGAGCCGCTTCAGAACAACTTTCTCAGCCCCGAGACGATTACCGGCATCTGGCTGCTCTTCGGTGCGGTTGCGTTCGTGCTGTTGATCGCGTGCGCGAACGTCGCCAATCTGTTGCTCGCACGCGCCACCGCGCGCCAGCGCGAGATCGCGGTGCGCGCCTCGCTTGGCGCGACGCCCGCGGACCTCTTCCGGCAGCTCCTGACCGAGAGCGTGCTGCTGGCTGCAATCGGCGGCGCGCTGGGCGTTGCGCTCGCGTGGGCCCTGGTGACTGTCATCATGGCGATGATGCCCCCGTACACGCTGCCGTCGGAAGCCGACGTGCGGCTGAGCGTCCCGGTCCTGTTGTTCACGCTCGCGGTCTCGGTGTGCTCCGGCGTGCTGTTCGGTTCGGCGCCTGCATGGCAAGCGATGCGTCCGAACATGAACGAGACGCTCAAGGAAGGCAGTCGTTCGGTCACTGGCGCCCGTCATCGGCTCCGTCGGGCACTCGTGATCGCAGAGGTCGCATTGGCGCTGACCCTGCTCGCCGGAGGCGGCCTCGCCATCCGCAGCCTGCTCAAGCTCGCACGGGTCGACCTTGGGTTTCGGACTGACCACCTGCTGACGTTTTCGCTCCCGGTGCCGCGAGAGCGTCTGAACGGGGAAGACGAGGTCAATGCGTTTTACCGCGTGCTGCTCGAGCGAGTATCCGCAGTTCCTGGCGTCACGGCCGCATCGGTTTCGACCGGAATGCCGGTCTACGGCACGAACTTCGGCATGCCCTTCTACATCGTAGGCAAGCCCGTCGACGATCCGTCCAAACGGCCGGGTGCCGGCTTCAACATGGTCACGCCCGACTACTACCGCACGTTCGCGATCCGGGTCACACGCGGCCGCGCGTTCACCGATCAGGACAGAGGGGGGAGCGTACGGGTGGCAATCGTGAACGACACGTTCGTGAAGCGATATCTTGCCAATGTCGATCCGCTCTCGCAACGACTCGTCGTCGAGCAACTGATACCGGGTGCGACCAGGCTCGGGCCGCCACTCGAATGGCAGATCGTTGGTGTGTACGCGAACGTCCGAAACGGCGGTCCGAAGGATGGGGGGTTCCCGGAAATCGACGTGCCGTTCTGGCAGAGCCCGTGGCCGGGTGCGTCGGTCGCCGTACGGACCGCCGGCGATCCGGCGCTGATGCAGTCGAGCCTTGCTGCGGTGATTCGATCCGTCGATCCCGAGCTGCCGATGGCCGACGTCAAGACAATGAACCAGGTCGTGCAGGAGTCGCTCGCGGGTGATCGGTTCAACACGGCATTGTTCGGGTCGTTTGCCGGCGTCGCGCTGCTTTTGGCGGCTGTCGGCATCTACGGGGTGATGTCGTTCCTCGTTGCGCAGCGGACACACGAGATCGGCTTGCGCCTGGCGCTCGGCGCGGGGCGTCGTCGCGTGTTGTGGCACGTGCTGAAGGAGGGCCTGATAACCGCCCTGGCCGGCATCCTTCTCGGGTCGATTGGCGCCTACTTCGTGGGCCGTGCGATGCAGGGCATGGTCTACAGTGTGAGCCCGTTGGATCCGGTCGCGCTCGGGGCGGTCGCGGCGACCCTCCTGGCGTCGGCGCTGCTCGCGTGTCTCGTGCCCGCGAGGCGCGCAATGGCCGTCGATCCGATGACAGCGCTCAGGCAGGAGTAGACGCCTGTCAAGACGCAACAAGCGGATCGGCAAACTCGTCTAATATCCAGTGCTCCTGCAGGATATCCGCTACGCCCTGCGTACGCTGTTGCGCAGCAAAGGATTCGCGACCGTTGCGATCCTGTGTCTCGGGTTCGGCATCGGCCTGAACGCCACCATCTTCAGTGTTGTGGACGGCGTGTTGCTCAAGCCGTACCCCTATACCGACCCCGATCGCATTCTCGTCGTGGGCGAGCAGAAACCGAAGGCACACGACCAAGCCGGCCTGTCATACCTCGACATGCGCGACTGGAAGGAGGCCACCTCGGTTCTTTCCACCATTGCGGCGGTCAGCGGAAGAAGCCTCACGATTTCGGACGGCCATGGCGAACCGGAGCGTTACCTGGGCGCCGGCATCTCGTGGGACCTGTTTCCGATGCTCGGCACCCGCCCGATTCGCGGACGCGACTTCACATCGGAGGACGACAGAGAAGGCGCCGCCGATGTCGTCCTCCTTGGGTACGACCTGTGGATGCATCGGTACGCCGGCAGCGACACCATAGTCGGGCAACCGATCCTCGTGAACAGTAAACCTCACACTGTCGTGGGCGTGATGCCCCAGGGCTTTGCGTTTCCCAGTACCCAGCGACTGTGGGTCCCCCTGGTGCCGCTCGTCGCCAAGGACCGTCGTGATTTCCGTGGTCTTTTTGCATTCGGGCGGTTGAAGCCAGGCGTCACGATGGGCCAGGCGCGCCAGGAGCTCGATGCCATTGCCGGCCGGCTGGGATCGCAGTATCCGAGCACGAACGAAGGCTGGGTCTCGGAACTGCGCACGCTGCGCGAGGCGTTTCTTCCCCGCGAGGTGCCGCTCGTGCTCCTGCTGATGATGGCAGGCGTGACGCTCGTGCTGTTCATTGCGTGCTCGAATGTGGCGAACCTTCTGCTGGCCCGGGCAACAGGCCGTCGGCGGGAGATCTCCGTACGCGCCGCGCTTGGCGCCGGCCGCGGCAGAATCGTCCGCCAGTTGGTCACCGAGAGCCTCGTCCTTGGTCTCCTCAGCGTCCCGCTCGGAATACTTCTGGCGGTCGCCGGGACGCGCCTCATCGCCGCCGCCGTGCCGCCCGATCAGATTCCTTACTACGTTCACTGGGAAATCGACTGGCGGTCGGTGCTCTACAC
>JBKPTT010000049.1:0-18953 GCA_046735635.1 Acidobacteriota bacterium
TTGCCCGTCGCGCCGATCCCGAACGCTTCGAGATAGCTGCGGTCCTGACCGTCGTAGCCGCGTGCGATGTCGACGAGAATGTCGAGCGCCTTGTCCGCCGGTACGTCGCGCATCGACAGCGCCACCTCCCGCCGAACGCCAGGATCGGCGTCACGCGCGAGCCGTGCCGCGAGCGTCGTCACGTCGCCGCCGGCACGCCGCATGGCCCTGTAGGCCGCGATCCGCAGTGCAGGATCTGTAAACGACTCCGGCGCGCCCGCGCGCTTCTGACCTTCAGGACCCATCTGGTTCAGCAGGAAGATTGCGCGCCCTCGCATGTACGGGTTCTGATCGTTCAGCAGCGCGGCGACCGCGTTGATCGCCCCGGCGCCGCGCGACTTCAGTCCCTCGAATCCAATCGCCCGCACGTTGACCGCCGGCGACCGCAACGCGGTGATCAGGCCGTCGATCGTGTTGGCGTCGAACTTCGGCGGCCGCGACACGAACCCCTTCGGCGCGATGCGGTAAATCGCGCCGACGACGTTTTCGTCCAGATCCTGGTGTCCGCCGACCCGCGGATCGATCCAGTCGCTGACGTAAATCGCGCCATCGGGACCGACCGCGATATCCGACGGCCTGAACAGTGTCGCGATTGCGCGTGTCACGCCGGCGGTCCCCATGACGAAGTCGGATCCGGCGTACTGCTGCTTCGGATTCGACGTCATGAAGATCTTGCGATCCAGCGTGAAGCCGGCGCCCTGCCGCGCCGGCCGATAGAAGAAGATCTCGTTCCGGCCGGCGTCGGCCGCGAGGAACGTTCCTTCCCACGTCGGGCCGAGTGCGCCGTTTTCATAGAAGACCGTGCCTGTCGGCGAGCCGCCGCCGTAGACGTCGCCCGCGGGCGCAACGCCCGGATCCTCCTGTCGCCATTCCGCGACGGGCACCGACTGGCCCGGCCGCCGGTCGGCCTGCCAGGTGCGCTGCCCGTCCAGCGATGAGAAGCCGAAGTTTCCGTACTCCATCACCCAGCTCACGCGGCAGGCCGGCGGATCGTCGTTGTCGCTTTGAAAGATGTCGCCAAGCGATGTCTGCGCCTGCTCGTAGCTGTTCCGGTAGTTGTAGCCGACGATCTGCGCGTTCGTCCCGTCGGGGTTCATCCGCACCGTGAATCCGCCGACGTACACGTGACCATCGTCGCTCGGCTTTCCGGCCCATTGGGCTGGGTCGTTCGGAAACTTGAACGGCCCGACCGGCGCCGGCCTGTACGACCCGAAGATGCGGAACGTCTTTCCGGATTTGTCGGTGAACATCGCGCCGGTGTTGCCCCCGTTGAACAGCCACTTGCCGTCGGGTCCGAACGTCACCGAGTGCAGCGAGTGATCGTGGTTGATGCCCTGGAAGCCCGTGAGCAGCACCTCGCGCTTGTCGACCGTAGGATCGAACCGCTGATTTCGATCGACGTCGGTGTACACGATGAGGTCGGGGGGCTGCGAGACGATGACCTTGTTGTCGATGACTGCCACGCCGAGCGGCGCGATTAGGCCCGGCTCCTGGACGAACGTGTGCGTGCTGTCGGCCTTGCCATCGCCGTCGGTGTCTTCGAGGACGACGATGCGATCTCCCTCGGGCTGCCGATTGTAATGAGACCGGTATCGGACTCCTTCCGCCACCCAGATGCGTCCGTCGCGATCGATATCCATGTTCGTCGGGTTATGGAGCATCGGCGAGGCCGCCCACACAGTGATTTCCAACCCGTCGGGGACCTGGAAGAGGTCGAGCGGAATCCAGTTCGGCACGGGGGGTGCCGCCGCCGGCGCAGGATTCTGCGAGGGGGCCTGCCCGGAGACGACGGTCGCCAGGCACACGAACAACATCAGATTGAGCGGTGAAAGGAGAGATCGACGCATATAGTTCTCCCGGGCGCATGGTAGGACGGAGTCTTTCAAACCCGCGCCGCAACACTACACCATACATCAAGGGGAAGAGAGGCATGAACGGCAGGCACACGCCCGATGGATACACACGCCGCGGATGGTTATCCGTTGCAGCCGCCGCACTCACCGGGAGCGCGTTGGCTCGTAGCACCGGTGTGGACGCTGGCACGCCGCAGCCCGCGCCTGCGCGCGCGGCGCTTCCGCTGCCGGAGTTCGAGCCGAAGAGCATGCTGCACGTCAAGGAGACCCAGGTTCCCCGTTCGCGCTTTCCGGTGATCGATTTCCACAGTCATGTCTCGCCGCGTCCGAATTCGAAGCGCCCCAGCGTGCCTCCGGCAGAGATTGTCGGCGTCATGGACACGGTGAACCTCCGCACGATGGTCAACCTGACCGGCGGCTCGGGTGATGACTTCCTCGCGACGGTCAACAGCTTCGATCGCGGATTTCCAGGCCGATTCGTCTCCATGACCGAGCCGGCGTGGACGCGCGCGAGCGAACCGGGATACGCGGTGTGGCAGGCCGACGAGATCTCGAAGGCGAAGTCTGCAGGCGCTGTTGGGTTGAAGGTGCTGAAAACACTCGGCCTGTACCTGCGCGACGGCGGTTCGAGCGGCACGCTCGTAAGGGTCGACGACTCGCGGTTCGACCCGATGTGGGACGCGTGCGGGAGGCTGGGGCTGCCGGTCGCGATGCACGTTGGGGACCCCGAAGCGTTCTTTTTGCCGATTGATCGCTTCAACGAACGATACGAGGAGCTCAGCGCGCATCCGGACTGGTCGTTCTACGGCCGCGATTTCCCTTCCTTCAAGGCGATCCTCGACGCGCGCGATCGCGTGTTCGCCCGACATCCGAAGACGACCTTCGTCGCACTGCACGTCGGCCATTGGGCGGAGAACCTTCAGGCGGTCGGGGAGATGCTCGACAAGTATCCGAACGTCAACGTCGAGATAGGCGCACGAATCGGAGAGCTCGGCCGTCAGCCGCGAACGGCGGCACGGTTCTTCGACAAGTATCAGGATCGGATTCTCTTCGGCACCGACGCGATTCCGCTCGGGACCGAAACGCCGCAGCAGGTGTTTGGCGCGGACCTGTACCACATCTACTACCGTTTTCTCGAAACCGATGACGAGTACTTCGACTACGCGCCGGCACGGGTTCCGCCGCAGGGGAGATGGCGAATTTACGGAGTCGCATTGCCGGAGCCGATTCTTCGGAAGGTCTATTACGCGAAGGCCGAACGAGTGTTGGGACGTCAACTCGTGCGGGCGTGAGTTACGCGGAGAACTTGACGGCCAGCTCTTTGAGACGCCGAAGGTAAGTTGGGACTTCGGTGGCGGGATCGCCTGTGGCCTCGTACTCGAGACCCATGTAGCCGCGATAACCCCGTGCCGCAAACATCCGGAACACGCGATCGAGATCCATCGCCGCGCGATTCTTCCCATCGTCGAGCGCGACGGTGGTCTTGATGTGCGTGCTGACGGCGTACGGAATCGACATCTCGATCTGACCGTACACGTCCGGCGGCCGGAAGTTGCCGATGTCGAGGTTCATGCCCGCCCACGGAGAGTCCGCGCGCTTGACGATTTCAATCGTCTCCTTCGCAAAATCGGTGATGCCGCCGTCGTCCTCGATCCCGAGAATCAGCCCTCGGGCGCCCGCGAGTTCGGCACCGCGCTTCAGCGTCTCGGCCGCGAAGCCGACGGCTTGTTCGAGCGACGCGCCGGCGGGCTTCTCGCCGCCGAACACGCGCACGTGCGTCGCGCCGACTCGTTGCGCGACATCGAGCCATTTCTTCAACTCGTCGAGCTGCTGCCGCTGAAGCTCCGGGGTCGGCTGCGCGAGCCTCACGCGCGTGCCGATGCTGTAGATCTCGACCCGGTTGCGATACGCGAAACGGCGCAGGTTAAGCAGGTATTCGTCCGACGTCGCCGGCAGCCAGTAGACGGTCATGTCGATGCCGTCGGTGCCGGTATCAACGGCGACGCGTATGAGGTCTTCATACGTCATCGCTTTCGACTCCAACGCCTGCCGGTACGAGTAGGCGACCAGACCCGTTCGGAAGCGCGCTTTCGGCGGAGTCGGCTGCTGCTGCGTGCGGACGTGCGCGATGCTCGCGGCGACTGTCGCGCCCGCGGCCGCGAGAAAGCCTCGGCGGTTCATCGGTCAGCCCTCGGCAAGCCGCCTACTTCGCCTGCGCCGCGGTGAAATCGCCCGAGACGCTCATCGGCTGCACGTCCACACGCCCGGAGATCTTCGTCGGTTCCTGCAGCGTGCCGCTGTAGATGACCGTCAGCGTCTGGCCTTCCCAGGTCGTGTTGAACTGCCAGCTGACGTTCTTGCCGTCGACCTTTCCGGTGATCTCGCGCGGTCCCTGCTCCCCCTCGCAGGTGCCCGAGAGCGCCCCGTCGTCCTTTTGCGCGAATGTGCAGACCACCTCGCTCTGCGTGCCGCCGACATTCGAGCTGACGTTCCATTTGCCCGCAACGCTCGGGCTCTGGGCCGCATTCAGCGTCGCGATCGCGGTTAGAAAAGTTACAAGCAGCATAGTTCACCTATCGGATCGTTTGTAGACTCGCCGGGCTTGATGAAGGTCGCGCGGGTGGCCGTTGACGGGGCCGCCCCGGTTCGATCGAGCGCCGTCACCCGTTGCGCTGTTTTTCGGCGCTCGAGCGAAGTGGGGCTGTCAACGGCCAGGACCCGCCGCAGCCCGTCGATCCCCTTTTCGAGCTCTCCTAGTCTATCCCCCGCGTCGCGAGATGTTTCACCAGATGCTCGACGACGTCGCGCGCATCGTCTTCGGCGCCATGGATGAAGGTCGATTTGCGGCGGCGCAGAACGGGCAGTCCAAGCGCATACATCCCGGGGCTTTCGAGCACGCCGCCGTCGTGGCGCAACGCGCCCTTCTCGTCGATTACGGGGACGCGCAGCCAATTGTAGTCGGGGCGGAAGCCGGTTGCCCAGACGATGGATTGGATCTCTCCGGTTCGGAGATCGATCTGCAGCCTCGATTTGTCCGGCGCGTGTGTGGGTTCGAACCGTTCCGGCGCGTCCACGTCGACGTCCCGGGAACGGCTTCGCGCCCACTCGTCGAACGTGTCGAGGAGGCGTTCCATCTTCAAATCCGCCAGCGCGAACATGTTGCGGAGGCCGCCCGAGAACAGCGCGCGCCCGTCCCGCACTGCTGAGAGCCGGCCGACGAGCTCGACGCCCCGGCCACTGAGGGAATTGAGGTCGAGCGTAGTCCGCTCCGCGGTGCCGACGAGCTGCGGCGACGGCAGACGGCGTGCGCGGGTCAGATCGTCTATTTCGTCGTATCGCTGGTTCCACACGCCGGATGCGTCCATCCACCACAGGACGTCGCGTCCGCGGTAGATGCGAGGCAGACGCACGTGCTCGCCCACCGACAGCGTGACACGGCGGCCGGATCGGTGAATCTCGTCGGCCAGCTGCACGCCGGTGGCGGAGGCGCCGACGACGAGCACACCGCCTTCGGGCAGGTGCGCGGGCTTCCGATAGTCGAAGGTAGTGAATTGTCGAATGGATGGCGGCACCGCCGCGCGGACTGCCGGCACGCTCGGCAGGTTGCAGGCGCCGCTGGCGATGACGACGCACCGGCAGCGGATCTCGCCGTTGGTCGTGGCGACGTGATACCCGCCGTCGACGCGGTCGACGGAGGTGACGCCCGTGTGCGTGCGCACGGGCGCCCGGGTGATTGCCGCGAACCGCGAAATGAAGTCGACCACCTCGCCGGCGGTCATGTAGCCGTCGGGGTCCGGCCCTTCGTAGTGGTGGCCCGGCAGACGGCTCTGCCAGTTCGGCGTCAGCAGGCGAAGAGAATCCCAGCGTTCGTGCCGCCAGGAATTCGCAACCTCACCTCGCTCCAGCACGACGTGATCGACCGACCGATCCGTGAGCAGCCGGCTTGCCGCGAGACCGGCATGACCGGCCCCGATGACAACCGTCGTGACGCGCTCGATGGTTCGTTCTCCCTCTCCCCGCGAGGGACGCTCAGACCACTTCGACGGTGACGTTCACCGGGTTGGCGATCACGTCGTAGACAGCGGACCGCTTCTGCGACTGGGCGACGATCGCTTCGATCTCTTTCTTCGACGCGTCGGCGTCGATCTTGAACGTCACCTTGATGTCGTCGTATCCGTTTCTCACGTCGCTGTCGATCCCGAGAATGCCGCGGATGTCCATCTTGCCTTCGAGTCTCGATTCCACCGAACGGAGTTGGATCCCGCGGTTCTGCGCGACGGCCGCGACGCCGGCGGTCAGGCAGCTGGCAAGGCCGATGAGGACGTATTCGATCGGCGTAATCCCCTTGTCCTCGGAGGCGAAGATTTCCGGGTGATCCGCGTCGAACGTCGAGGAGATCTTGTGGTGCTGTTCCTCGCCAAGCCCGAAGAAGCCCTGCACGCTCGTCCTGCTGTGCGTGCCGGTCTCCCACTTGCACGACGCCCGCCAGGTGAACTTTGCCGCATCCGGTGCGCCCTTCAGTGCCTCGCGTGCATCGAGCAGCGCCTGTACATTGACTCCGTTGTTGACCGTCGCCATCGTCATGGTAAAAGCCCCTTTCCGTACTCAGGAGGATTGCCGGAAGCCCTGGATCATATAACGGCCGCTGTTTTTTCCGATACACGGCGATATGATCCGCGGATGGCTTCGTCAACCGGCAGGGCGGCCGCGGGCTCGGTCGGCACGGTTGAAACGCGGTATCTGGACCTGCCCGGCGCCGTTCGACTCGATTGCGGGCGGGAGCTGTCGCCGATCCGCGTCGCCTACGAGACCTACGGGACGCTCGCGCCCGCACGCGACAACGTGATCCTCGTCTGCCATGCGCTCAGCGGCGATGCCCATGCCGCCGGGTTCGCGCGGACGCCGCCGGCGGAGGGCACACGAGACGGGTTCGGCGCCGAGGATCGCGACGGGATCGCCGGCAAAGGCCTCGGGTGGTGGGACGGGATGATCGGGCCCGGGAAAGCGTTCGACACCGACCAATACTTCGTCGTATCGACCAATCTCCTCGGCGGGTGCCGCGGAACGACCGGCCCTTCGTCGATCAACCCGGAAACGGGGAAGCCATACGGGTCGGATTTTCCGGTCGTCACGGTCGCCGACATGGTGCGCACCGAGCGTGCCTTTCTCGAGGAGCTCGGGATCGATCGGCTCGCCGCGGTTGCCGGCGGATCGCTCGGAGGCATGCAGGCGTTCGAGTGGGCGATCCTGTATCCGGATCGGGTCGACTCGATCGTCGCGATTGCGAGCACGCACGCGCTCCAGCCGCAGGGGGTTGCGTGGAACGCGATCGCGCGCAATGCCATCACCGCCGACCCGGCGTGGCAGGGCGGACATTACTACGGCACGGGGCGCAAGCCTGACGGAGGCATGGGTGTCGCCCGCATGGTCGGGCACATTACGTATCTGTCCGCGAAATCGCTGGGAGACAAGTTCGGGCGACGCCTCCAGTTCTCCGACGACATCCGCTACAGGCTTGCGGATCCGGAGTTCGCGGTCGAGAGCTATCTGCGCCATCAGGCGGACTCGTTCGTCCGGCGATTCGATGCCAATACCTATCTCTATACGTCGCGCGCGCTGACGTATTTCGATCTGGCGCGGCAGTACGGCCGTGGAAGCCTCGTCGACGCGCTGCGGGGCGTCAAGGCGCGGACGCTCCTCATCGCCTTCAGCTCCGACTGGCTCTATCCGCCATCGGGTTCGGAGGACATGGCGGCGGCGCTGCGGTCGCTCGGGAAGGATGTCGAGCTGCACGTCATCGAAGCACCGTACGGGCACGATTGCTTTCTGCTGGAGGAAGCACGCCAGACCCCGATGATTCAGGACTTTCTCGCGCGACACGTGGCCCGCCTGAAGGCGGGCACTACCGACGCACGGTAGCCGCCAGCCAAGGAGCCTTCGATGGAACACTCTCGCCGCACCGAACAGGCCCGCGAGTTCGGATTCGAAACGCGCCAGGTACACGCGGGTCAGCGGCCCGATCCGAACACCGGCGCACGCGCCGTGCCGATCTACCAGACGACGAGCTATGTCTTCGAGGATCCCGAGTCGGCTGCCGCGTACTTCAACCTGCAGGAATTCGGCAACACCTACTCGCGCATCATGAACCCGACGGTTGCCGTCTTCGAGGAACGCATGGCGAACCTGGAGGGAGGCTGCGGCGCGGTCGCGTTCGCGAGCGGCATCGCTGCGCAGGCCGCGGCCCTCTTCACGCTCCTCCAGCCGGGCGACCACGTCGTCTCGTCGTCGGCGCTGTACGGCGGCACGGTCAACCAGTTCAAGCACATGCTGCGCAAGATGAACGTTGGCCTGACGTGGGTCGATCCGGACAATCCGGAGGTTTGGCGGGCAGCGGTGCGCGAGAACACGAAAGCGTTTTACGGCGAGACGATTGGGAACCCCGCCGGCAACGTGCTCGACATCGAAACGGTGGCAGCGATTGCCCACCGTCATGGTATTCCCCTGATTGTCGACAACACGTTCGCGACGCCGTATCTGTGCCGGCCTATGGAATGGGGCGCCGACATCGTGGTGCATTCGGCGACGAAATTCATCGGCGGCCACGGCACCAGCATCGGCGGAGTAGTTGTCGAGTCCGGCCGCTTCAACTGGTCGAACGGCCGCTTTCCGGTGATCGCGGATCCCTCGCCCGCCTATCACGGTCTGCAGTTCCACGAGACGTTCGGAACCTACGGATACGTGATGAAGCTGCGGGCCGAGACGCTGCGCGACCTTGGCGCCGCGATGAGTCCTTTTAACGCGTTTCTGTTCCTGCAGGGTCTCGAGACGCTCTCCTTGCGGATGGCGCGCCACGTCGACAACGCTGTCGCGGTGGCAGAGTACCTCGAGGGCCACGCGCTCGCGTCGAACGTGACGTACGCCGGCCTGCCGAAGAGTCGCTATCGCGCGCTGGTAGACAAGTATTTGCCGCGCGGCGCGGGCGCGGTGTTCTCGTTCGACTGCCATGGCGGCCGTGCGGGCGGCCAGGATTTCATCCGCGGTGTGACGCTGTGGTCCCACCTCGCGAACGTCGGCGACTCGAAGAGCCTGATCATTCACCCGGCAAGCACGACGCACCGTCAGCTGAACGACGACGAGCTGAAGGCGGCGGGCGTCGGTCCCGGAACGATCCGGCTATCGGTCGGCATCGAGTCGATCGACGATCTCATCTGGGATCTCGAGCAGGGCTTTGCGCGTGCCGCCACAGCCGCCGCGAGCGGAGTCGCAACCGTATGACAACTGCAGCAGGTTCTCCGCCGTTCGATCTGACCCGCTATCAGGATCCGCTCACGATCCAGCGCATTCTTTATCACTCGAAAACGGTCGCGATCGTCGGCCTTTCGAAGAACGAGTTGCGGGCCAGCTATTTCGTGGGCTACTACCTCAGGCGACACGGCTATCGCGTGATCCCCGTGAATCCGCGCGAGTCCGACATTCTCGGCGAACCCAGCTTTCGAAGCCTTCTCGACGTTCCCGAGCACATCGACATCGTCAACGTCTTTCGCGCTCCCGATGCGCTGCCTGGTATCGCGCGGGAAGCCGTCCAGATTGGCGCTGGAACACTCTGGTGTCAGTTCGGAGTGATCAACGAGGAGGGGGCGCGCATCGCGGAAGCCGGCGGGCTATCGGTCGTGATGGATCGTTGCATAAAGGTCGAGCACGCCCGGTACGTCGGCCGGATGCACTGGCTCGGGTTCAACACCCAACGGATCACCTCCGTGCGCGGAGGCCTGCAGTAAAGCATCATCGCCCGAGTGACGATGTCCAGGGGCGGGGCCGATCGCGAGCGGATTCAATACGCGCGTCGGCCAAAGGCAGCGCGTTCCGGCGTGTCCCGCGAAGGCACTGTTCGTGAATACGTGGGAGGCTGAGTCGTTTTGGCGTGGCGCAAGCGCCCCAACGCTCGGTGTTAACATCCTCCCACCGTATGCGCCACGCCATTCTCATCACCGCCGCCCTTGTCCTGTGCGCGTTGGCAATTCCACGCGCTGAACAGGTGAACCCGTCGTATTTCGCCGACATGAAATGGCGATCTATCGGTCCGCCGCGCTCGGGGTACGTCTCCGCGCCGGCCGGCATACCCGGAGACCCCACGACGTATTACGCCGGCATGCCCGAGGGAGGCGTCTGGAAAACGACGAATGGCGGCGTCACATGGAAGCCGATCTTCGACGACGCTCACGTCGCGTCGGTCGGGGCGGTCGCCGTCGCGCCATCGAATCCAAACATTGTGTACGTCGGCACCGGGAGCCAGGTCATCTGGTCGTTCACTGCTGGCAAAGGCGTCTACAAATCCATCGATGCCGGCAAGACGTGGATGAATGTCGGCCTTCCCACGTCTCGATATATCGGCGGCATCGTCGTCGATCCGAAAAACCCCGATGTGTTGCTCGTGGCTGCATTGGGTGCGCGGCAGGTTCCACCCGGCGCCGCCGCGGGGGCGCCGTCGCCGGATACGACGAGCGAGCGCGGTGTCTTCCGATCGGCGGACGGCGGCCGCACATGGACGCGCGTGCTGGCCGCGGACGGATCCGCCGGAGCATCCGATGTATTCGGTGATTACCGCGATGGGCAGATCACGTATGCGCTGCTGACGAACGGGACGGCGCACAAGTCCACCGACGGTGGGATGACGTGGCAGGCGGTGGGCACTCGAGGCTTTCCCGAAGGCGCGCGCATCGCCGCGTTCGCTCTCGCATCGGGGACCGGCGGCAGGCGAGTGTATGCGCTCGTTGGAACGGGCGGCGGTCGAGGTCAGGGGAACCGCGGCCTGTACCGTTCGGAGGATGGCGGAGAGACGTGGACGCTGGGCACGCGCCAACTCGCGAGCGCGGGTGGAAAGATGTACGCGGATCCTCAGAACCCGGATGTCGTCTACATCATGGGGACTGCGATCTACCGATCGATTGACGGCGGGCGGCATTTCGCCGCGTTCTGGGGGGCGCCGAGCGGCGCCGATCCGCGGTATCTGTGGATCGATCCGACAAACCCGAAGCGGATGTTTTCCGGGGTCGACCAGGGTGCGGCGATCACCGTGGACGGCGGCGAATCGTGGACGCCGTACTACGGGCTCGTGAACGGACAGTTCTACCGGGTCGCAACCGATTACGACTTCCCGTATCACGTGTGCGGCCCGCAGCAGGACTCGGGCACCGCGTGCGTCACGAGCCGCAGCGACTTCGGCATCATCAGGCCGAACGACTGGTATCCCGGCGGCGGCTTCGAGAATGGTTTTCTGATCGCCGATCCGCTCGACAAGCGCTACATGTACACGCAAGGCTGGTATCACGTGCTCCGCCGGTACGATCGCGTGACCGGTCAGGTCGTGGTGCTGTATCAGCCCTCTCCGGACGATCGGTTTGGCGGCGCGCCGCCGCTGGCATTTTCGCCGAAGGGGGCGCGCACTCTGTACACGGCGGCGCAGCACGTGCTCGCGTCCGACGATCGCGGCAAAACGTGGCGCGTCGTCAGTCCGGATCTCGCCGCGCCGAAGGGGCTGCAGCTGCCAGCGACGTTGACGGCGGGCGGCGGAAGTGTCGCGGGGCCTGCGCAGGGCGGTTCCATCACGACACTGTCGTTGTCGCCTGTGTCGGAGGCCGTCATGTGGGCCGGCACGAGCACGAACCTGATTCACGTCACGCGCGACGGCGGAAAGAACTGGGCGAACGTGACACCGCCGAATCTGCCGCTCGGGACGATCAACGTGCTCGACGCCTCGCACGCCAGCGCCGGTGCGGCCTACGCGGCGGTGCTGACGCGCGATTCTCATCCGCATATCTATCGGACAACGGATTACGGATCATCGTGGAACGAAATCGTGAACGGCCTCGCAGACGGTGCCGTCGTACGCGCCGTTCGCGAGGACCCGGCCGATGCGTCCATTCTGTACGCGGGCACCGTGACCGGTGCATGGGTGTCATTCGATCGCGGCGACGGCTGGCAGTCGCTGCAGCTGAATCTCCCAACCACGGTCGTCAGCGACGTCACAGTGCACGGCGACGATCTCGTGATCTCGACGTACGGCCGCGGCTTCTGGATACTCGACGATTTGAGCCCGTTGCGACAGGCGAGGCAAGCGATGGCGTCCACAGCGCCGGCGTATCTGTTCAAGCCGGCGCCGGCGTCGCGGGCGCGATGGGACAACACGCAGGACACGCCGCTGCCGCCGGAGATGAAGGTCGGCGACAATCCGCCCGAAGGCGCGATCATCGACTACTATCTGGCGGCGCCTGCATCCGACGCGATCACGCTCAGCATCACCGATGCGGCAGGCGCACTCATACGCGAATACACCAGCACCGCTCCGGCGCCGGACACCACGATGGCGAACGTGCCGGAATACTGGCTCGCGCCTCCCACGGTGCTGAAGACGTCTGCCGGTATGCACCGCGTGAACTGGGACTTGCGGTATCCGGATCCGCCCGTGCTCAACTACGGCTATGGCGGCAATCTTCTCGATTATCGCGAGTACACCTTGAGTTGGCATGCGCTCCCGGGACAGACGCCGCGGACGACGCTCGTCGGACCGATGGTGCTGCCGGGAACGTATGCAGCGACGTTGAGCGTGAACGGCCGGACGTATACGCAGCGGTTCGACGTGATCCCCGACCCGCGAGTCACAGTCCCGCCAGCAGGTCTGGCGTCGCAATTCCGTCTGCAGCAGCGGATGGTTGCCGGGATCGCGGCAACCTATCAGGCGTTCAACTTCATCCAGGCGCTTCGAAACGATCCCGCCGCGCAGCCGATTGACGCCGCGCTGAATGAGATCGCAAGCGGACCGGCCGGCCTCGGCACCGCGCACCGCGACCTCGCGCGCCGGCTGAACGATCAACTCGTTGGCGATCTCGAACCCACTCCCAGTATCACCGCGGCAGTCGATGCATCGTGTGCGGCGATCGATGCCGCGCTCGCGCGTCTGAGGGATCTGCAGACGAAGAATGCGGGGATCGCGCCGCTTGCGGCGTGGAAGGCACCTCCCGCTCGCGGCTGCGACGCTCCGCCATCGGTTCGCTCGAATCGCTGACTTCCAGGGAACCGAGCTTGCCCTGAGCGAGCGGGTCATCGCGCGAGTCGAAGGGTGTCCTTTGCAGCGACCACTACGTGCTCCACGGGTGACATCGCCGGTACCTCTTCGTCCTTACGAGGGTTTATAAACCGTCCAGCGGGTCTGGTATCTGTGTTGCTTGATCAGGGTGCCTGCCCTTGGAGCCACATTCGTGAGGATACGTTTCATTCACAACACACTCGTGGCAACGGCCGTCGCAGCCGCCGCCACGCTTTGGCCCGAATCGGCCATCGCCCAACATCACGGAGGTCCTCCGCACGGCGGAGGTCGCGCCGTCGTCGTCGCGGCGCCGGTGTATTTCGGGTACGGCTACTACGATCCGTTCTGGTGGGGTTACGACGGATGGTGGGGATACCCAGGATGGGTAGCTCCGTATGGCGCCGCGCCTGTCGCGTACGCGCCCGACGGCGCGTCGGTGCGGCTGCAGGTCAAACCTCGGAACGCCGAGGTTTACATCGACGGGTACTACGTCGGGAATGTCGACGACTTCGACGGGTTCCTGCAGCGACTCGATCTTCCGCCGGGCGAACACGAGTTGACGCTGTATCACGACGGGTATCACACCATCCGGGAGAAAGTGCTCTTTCGGCCGGGAGTCGCTCTCAACATCAAGTACGAGATGAAACCATTGGCTGCCGGCGAGCCTGCCGAGCCACGGCCTGAGAGCGTTCCGCCGAATCGCGCCTCCGCCCCTTCGGCACCGGAACCGCCGCGAACGTCGCCCGAACGTCCTTCGTCGTCGTCGTTCGGCACGCTCGCAATCCGCGTTCAGCCGTCCGATGCCTCCGTATCGATCGACGGACAGGAGTGGACGGCGCCGGAAGGCCGAGGGCCCATGCGAATCGAAGTCGCTGCGGGCGAGCACGAGATTGAAGTGAAAAAGGACGGTTACTCCACGTTCCGACGGACCGTGCGCGCGCGAGCTGGCGAAACAGTCTCGCTGAATGTGAGTTTGTCGCGATGACCCGGCTGATTATTCGCGTCATGACGTTCATCGTGCTCTTCACGCCCGGGCGTGCCGCGTACGCGCAGCAGTCGTCTCCGGCATCCAGCCTGCAGATCGAGCAGATCCAGAACGGCTGGGTGATTGCTCCCGACGTGCGATTCACCCAGGTGAACGATCGCACGGCGACGCTCGCGGGCGCCTATGGAGGATGGCTCACGGATCGCACGCTGCTCATCGGCGCGGCCGCATATTGGCTCGCGAATCGCGACGATGATTTCAAGATGCAGTACTTCGGCGGTCTGGTGCGGTGGACGATTGGCGGCGACAAGCGGTTCGCCGTCAGCCCTGGCGGTCTCGTCGGATTGGGCGACGCGACCTTGTCGGAAACCTACGGTGCGCTCGTGACACACTCGGATCACGTGAACGCCGATTTCTCACGGATGGACGGCCCGCACGGCTTCCGGCCGATTCCAACCGACGCTCGATTCCGCGTTCACGACGATTTCTTTGTCGCCGAGCCGCAAGTGAACGCGCTGTGGACGATTACGCCGTGGTTGCGTCTCAATGCCGGCGCCGGCTATCGGCTGATCGGGTGGGCGGACGTGCCGAACGAGCACCTGCGCGGGGCCAGCGGGAGCATCGGCATCCAGTTCGGCGGCAAGTAGCTGCTGTTTTTCGTCTGACCCTCTTTCGCGAGGGGTGCATTTCGTTTACGCTGGACGCCTTCCGCCTCGAGGCGGCAGTCCTGGAGGACAGGCGATCAGTGGATGTCGAGCTCGGATCCATCGACGGCAGCGTCGGCGGGAATAACTTCTCCGCAGTCCAGTTTCTCGACTACCTCAGCTCCATCAAACTGACGTGGGCGATGGTGTCGCTGCCCGCGCCCGTGCTCGGCGATGAGGCCGCCGTCCGTCAGGTACGCGACCACGCGAACGGGCTCGGCATCAAGCTGCAGCTCGCATATGGCTCGCTTTGCCCGAGCGCGCGCGCCTTCAACGCGCAGCTCGGCACGGTCGAGGAGCAGGTGGCGCGCGCGCTCACCGCGTCCCGCATTTTCGGCGCGAAGTGCATGCGCTGCATTCTCGGCGGCGATCCCGAGCGGCCGCAGATCGACACGCATATCGACAACATGGTGAAGGCGCTTCGTCCGGTCAGATCGAGGATCCTCGATTCAGGCGTGAAGCTGGCCATCGAAAACCACGGCGGCGATCTGCAGGCGCGCGAGATGAAGAGGCTGATCGAGGCGGTCGGCGCCGACGTGCTGGGCGTGTGCCTCGATTCCGGCAATCCTGTCTGGATGCTCGAAGATCCTCACATGACGCTCGAGGTGCTGATCCCCTACGCCGAGACATGCCACGTTCGAGACAGCGCCGTCTGGAAGACTCCAGACGGGATCGCCGTGCGCTGGGTCAACATGGGCGACGGCAACGTCGACATCGACGGATGGATCCGCAAGTTCGTCCAGGCGAAGCCGGGACTGCCCATCATTTTCGAGAATCTGGTGTCGGCCAATCCACGCGTGCACGCGATCTACAACCCGCAGTTCTGGGACAACTGGCGGACGATGCCGGCCGCGGACTTTGGCCGGTTCCTGGCGATCGCGGACAAGGGAACGCCGAAGCTCGCGTCGCCGCGTCCGGAAGGGAAGACTGCCGGACAGCAGCGCATCGAGGATCTCGAGGTGTGCGTCCGATACACGAGGCAGCTCCTGCGGCGCCTGTAACGTTCACCTGTACACGGTATAAGATTCCGCTCCCGGCCGTTTCCGGGAGCAGCTCGCGGCTCTGACGGAGAGATTGTCATGAGGAGTCAGTTACTCGTCGGGTTCGTGTTCGCCGCCGGGGCTGGCGCCTGGGCGGTCGGCGCGCAGACGCCCGCGGCGTCGCTTCTGGTTCTTTCGAAAGGCGATCAAACGCTTGCGGTTGTCGATCCCAAAACACTGCAGGTGCTCGGCCGTGCCCCATCCGGGCCGGATCCTCACGAGGTCGTCGCTTCGAGCGACGGCCGCATCGCGTATATCGCGAATTACAACGGCGGCGGCAACATCATTACACCGGTCGATCTGGTCGCGATCAAGTCGCTGCCGCCGATCGACCTCGGTCAACTTCGAGCGCCACATGGCCTGATGTTCGCCGGCGGAAAGCTCTGGTTCACGGCGGAGGGTGCAAAAGCGGTTGGCACTTACGATCCCGTAACGCGCAAAGTGGAACCGGTCCTCGACACTGGCCAGAACGGGACGCACATGGTGTTTGTCGCCGACGATCTGCAGCATCTGGTCACGACGAACATGGGCTCGGGCAACGTCACGATTGCCGAGAAGGGCAAGGGCGGCGCAGATTGGAGCCAGACCCTGGTCAGCGTCGGGCCACGCGGCGAAGGCTTCGACGTGCTGCCAAACTGGAAGGAAGCGTGGGTCGCGAATGCGGGCGACGGAACGGTATCGGTGATCGACGTCGCGGCGAAGAAGGTCGTCGACACGCTGCAGGTGAGCGTGAACGGCGCCAACCGTCTGAAGTTCACCCCCGACAGCAGGCTCGCGCTCATCTCGACTCTGAGCGGCAAGGACCTCACGATCGTCGACGTCGCGACGCGGCGCATCTCGAAGCGGCTGCCCATCGGAAGCGCGGCGGGCATCCAGATGCAGCCCGACGGGGCGCGCGCCTACGTCGCGTGCACGCCGGACAACTACGTTGCGGTGATCGACCTGAAAACGCTCGAAGTTGCGGGCAGGATCGACGCCGGGAAGCAGCCCGACGGCCTCGCCTGGGCTGTCCGGCGATGAGCGGAATGAGCGCGCCAGGGTCTGCGGTCGAATGAAATCTTCAATCGGGCGCTACACGGTCACCGGCACGCTTGGCGAAGGCGGCATGGGTGTCGTGTACGCCGCGTTCGACGATCGTCTCGGCCGTCCGGTCGCGATCAAGATGCTCAAGGCAGCCGTGACCCTGCCCTCGGCGCGCGACCGGCTCGAGCGCGAGGCACGCTCGGCAGCCAGCGTGAACCATCCCGCGATCTGTCAGCTGTACGAAATCGGCGAGGACAACGGCGAGCTCTTTCTCGCGATGGAGCTGCTCCCGGGAGAGTCGCTCGGGACGCGAATCGCCCGTGGATCGATGCCGATTCCGGAAGTCGTCTCGATCGCAATCGGGCTGCTGAGCGGAATCGAAGCGCTGCACAAGCAGGCCCTCGTGCATCGGGATCTGAAGCCGTCGAACATCTTTCTGACCCCGCATGGCGTCAAGCTGCTGGACTTCGGGCTGGCCTGTTGTTCGGCGGCCGTCGCCGACGACACAGTGTCGCGCCTGACGGTCCCCGGTACGGTCGTCGGCACGCCGCAATACGCGGCGCCGGAGCAGCTCCGCGGCGAGACGGTCGACGCACGCACCGACCTCTTTGCCGCCGGCGTGGTGCTGTACGAAATGCTCTCGGGCAAGCCGCCTTTCGGCGGCAAGTCCGCGGTCGAGGTCTTCCACTCCATCATGTACGAGCAGCCGCCGGTCCTGACCGGCGGCCCCGCGGTCACGGCACTCGATCGCGTCGTGAATCGCGCCGTCGCCAAGCGTCCGGAGGATCGCTACCAGAGCGCGGAGGCGATGGCGCAGGACATCCGCTCCGCGCTGACGCTCGCGGACTCGACGAGCGCCGGCACCGTGGCCGCGGCGCACGCGGTCACGCGCCTCATCGTGCTCCCATTCCGCGTGCTGCGCCCGGATCCTGAAACGGACTTCCTCGCGTTCAGCATCGCAGACGCGGTGACGAGCGGACTCTCGGGCCTGCAATCGCTCGTGGTCCGCTCGAGCCTTGCCGCGACGCGTTTTGCAGCCGGCAGCCCCGACCTGAAGGCCATTGCCACCGAAGCGGAGGTGGACGCGGTACTCGTCGGGACTCTACTGCGCGCCGGAGACCAGCTGCGCGTCTCGTCGCAGCTGCTGGAGGCTCCGGCGGCCACGGTTCTGTGGTCCAGCACCGCACAGGTGCCGGTTGGCGATCTGTTCAGGCTGCAGGACGAGCTCACGAGCAAGATCGTGGAATCGCTCTCGCTGCCGTTGACGACGCGCGAGCGGCGGATGCTGAAGCAGGACGTGCCGGCGTCGCCGCTCGTGTACGAGCAGTTCCTGCGCGCCAACGAAATGAGCCGCAGCACTCGGCAATGGCCGGCTGCGCTGACGCTGTACGAGAAATGCGTTGCCGAGGATCCGCACTACGCGCCCGCATGGGCCGGACTCGGGCGGATGCATCGGATGATCGGCAAGTACATCGACAAGGAGGCGACGGAGCGGTTCGGCCGCGCGGAGGCGGCGTTGAAGCGTGCGCTGGAGATCAACCCGGATCTCTCGACCGCCGAGAAGATCTACGCGCACCTCGAGGTGGATCTCGGACGCGCCGAGCAGTCGATGGTGCGGCTGCTGAAGCGGGCGCGCGAGCGCCGGTCCGACCCCGAGTTGTTCGCCGCGTTATCCCATGCGCTGCGCTATTGCGGTCTGCTGCAGGCCTCAATGGCGGCGGCGGCGCATGCACGGCGGCTCGATCCGGCCGTTCGCCTGAGCGCCGGCCACACCTGTTTCATGATGGGAGACTACGAGGGCGTGCTCGAGTACGGCGCCGACGATCTCAATTACCTGCGCACGCTCGCGCTGGTGATGCTCGGCCGCAAGGACGAGGCGCTCGCTACGCTCGGTACGGTCGATACATCGACGCCGAATCTGCTCTCGTTCTATATCCGATCGGTCGAGTACTTGATCGCGAACGACGTCGAGGCGAGCCTGACGCAAATCCGCCACGTCGTGTCGATTCACGATCCCGAGGGGCGGTTCTACGGCGCGCGCCACGTGGCGCACCTCGGCGATCATGAGCTCGCGCTGCAGGTGCTCGAGAGGGCCGTCGAAGACGGATTCTTCTGCCTGCCCGCGTTCACGCGCGATCCATGGCTCGACGGACTGCGCGGGAGGCCCGAGTTCGCGAAAATCGTCAAACGCGCCGAGGTGCGCCATCGTCAGGCGCTCATCAGCTT
>JBKPTT010000050.1:0-10333 GCA_046735635.1 Acidobacteriota bacterium
TGTAATAGCTATCAGCTGTCAGCTATCAGTGATCAGCCGTCAGCACTGGGTTCAGGGCTAGCTGAAAGCTGATAGCTGATAGCTGATAGCTGATAGCTGATAGCTGATAGCTGAAACTGAAAGCTGATATGGACGCCACACTCAAAGCAGAAAAGCGACAGGGACGAGGCAAAAACGACGCACGGCGGCTGCGCGCGAGCGGCCGGATTCCGGCCGTGCTCTACGGCGGCGAGAAAGGCAAGGCGGTCGAGATCGCCGTGGACCCGAAGAACCTGCTCCGGATCCTGCACTCGGAAGCCGGTGTGAACACGCTCATCGGGCTGCAGCTCGATGGCGGCGACACGCGCGTGCTCGTCAAGGAGTACCAGCTCGATCCGATCGATCACAAGCTGCTCCACGCCGACTTCTACCAGGTCGCCATGGACAAGACGATCACCGTCACCGTTCCGGTCGTCCTCAAGGGAGAGGCGAAGGGCGTCAAGCAGCAGGGCGGCATCGTCGACTTCGTCACCCGCGAAATCGAAATCGAGGTGCTGCCGGCCGACATCCCGGAGAACATCACGGTGGACGTCAGCGAGCTGATGATGCACGAAGGCGTTCGCGTGCGCGATGTGCAGGCCGAAGGCGCCAAGTGGAAGCCGCTTACCGATGCCGAAACGATGATCGTGCACGTCGTTCCGCTGCGCGCCGAGGAACCGGCGCCTGCGGCGGCGGATGTTGCGGCGGTCGCGGCGGCTCCTGCCGAACCCGAGGTCATCAAGAAAGGCAAGACCGAGAAGGAAGGCGAGGAGAAGGCCGAGAAGAAATAACGGGCATGAAGCTCGTTGTCGGGCTGGGGAATCCTGGCCGACCGTATGCGGGCACGCGGCACAACGTCGGCTTCGAGGTGCTCCACCTTCTTGCCGAACGGCATCGGCTGGACTGGGAGTCGGCGCCGGCCGATGCGCTCATTGCGAAGTGGCGGCTTGCGTCGGTGCTGCTCGCCAAGCCGCTGACATTCATGAACCTCAGCGGCCCGGCGATTGCCGATCTGCTGCGGTTCTACAAGATCGATCTCCCGGACCTGTTCGTCGTCATGGACGACGTGAATCTGGAGCTGGGAAGGTTGAGAGCGAGACCGACGGGATCTGCGGGCGGCCACAACGGCCTGAAGTCGATCATCGCGGCGTTTGGGACCGAAGACTTTGCACGGCTGCGAATCGGCGTCGGGCGCGGAGATGCGCGGCGCGATCTCGCGGATCACGTGCTGGCGAAGTTCGATCCGGAGGAGCGGACGATCGTCGCCGAGACGGTGGGCCGCAGCGCGGACGCCGTCGAGCTGTTCGTCGCCGAAGGAATTGGACCGGTGATGAACAGGTTCAACAGGAAAGAAGACGCGGAATAAAAACCGTACCTTCTCCTTGTTCGCCGTAGCCTCCGCCGAAGGCGGAGCGTAGGCGGACCGATAGTCCAGAAGGAGACACATGAGCACCACACGACAGTACGAGCTCGTCTACATCGTCACGCCTGACGCCTCCGAGCAGGAGATTGCCGATTTGCACACGCAGATCGAGCAGATCGTCCAGCGCTTCGGCGGCACCCTCGACAAAACCGAGAACTGGGGGCGCAAGCGCCTCGCCTACGACATCGCGCATCACCGGGAAGGCAACTACGTCGTCGAGACGATCAGCGGCTCCGGAGAGCTGATGAAGGAAATCGACCGCCGGCTGCGCGTGATCGATCAAGTGATCCGGCATCTGGTCGTGCGGGTCGACGAGGAACTGCGCGTCGCGCAGCGGACGGGAGAGGCGCGGAAGAAGTTCACGGCGCGCCGGCGGGTCGCGCGCGGCCTGCCGCCCGAGCGTCAGCCCGGCGAGGGACGCGGCGATTCGGACTCCGACATTGACATGGAAGGCGTGGAGGTCCAGCGATGAGGGAAGAACGGGGATCCCGCGGCGGACGTGGAGGCGACAAGAAGGAAGGCAAGGGAGGCGCGGATTCCCCGCGTCGCGGCTTCTTCCGGCGCCGCCGCGTTTGCAAGTTCTGCGCGGAGAAAATCGACTACATCAACTACAAGGACGTGCGGCTGCTGGCACCGTTCCTCCCCGAGCGCGGCAAGATCCAGCCGCGGCGAATCTCGGGCACGTGCGCGCTGCATCAGCGGAAGCTGCAGGTCGCGATCAAGCGGGCGCGCCAGCTCGCGCTGATTCCGTACGTCACTGAATAGAGCATCGCCGAAATTGCCACAATTGCCAGAATCGCCGTAATTGAATTCCGACAATTCGGGGAACAAAATTCTGGCAATTTTGGCAATTCCGGCAATTTGGGCAATCCGGAGACGCTGAACATGGAAGTGATCCTCAGAGAACACGTCGACAATCTGGGCCGTCGCGGGGACGTCGTGAAAGTGGCGGCCGGCTACGCGCGCAATTATCTGCTGCCGCGTAAACTGGCCCTGCCGGTCACCGACGCGAACAAGAAACAGATCGAGCGCGAGCGCAAGAACGCGGAAGCGCGCGAGCTGGAAGAGAAGACGCAGGCCGAAGCGTTCGCGAAGCGGCTCGCCGAAACCGAGATCACGATCGCCCGGCGCGTCGGCGAGAACGACACGCTCTACGGTTCGGTGACGTCGGCCGACATCGCCGCCGCGCTCCACGCGAAGGGATTCGAGATCGACAAGCGTAAAGTGTCGCTCGGCGAGCCGTTGAAGGCTCTTGGCGAGGTCACCGTCCCTGTCAAGATCCATCGCGAGGTCACCGCGCCGGTGAAAGTGAACGTCGTAAAGGAATGAGTTTTCGGTAGGAAATTTTTTTCGGTAGTGCCGGCCTTCAGGCCGGCACCGGGAGCCGGAGTTGATGTTATTCTTCTCCGGCTCCCGTTTTCATTTATGGCCGACGTTGCTGCTCCCGAGCGTACCCTCCCTCACAATCTCGAAGCTGAAAAATCCGTTCTCGGCGCGATCCTGATTCACAACGACGCCTTCAACGGCGCCGCGGAGGTCATCGACTCCCGCGATTTCTTCCGCGACGCGCACCGGCGGATTTTCGACCGCATGGTCGCGATGAACGAGCGGGGCACCGCGATCGATTTCGTCACGCTGAAGGAGGAGCTCTCGCGAGTCGGCGATCTCGACGAAGTAGGGGGACCGGCCTATATCGCGTCGCTCGCCGATGGCGTGCCGCGGTCGGTCAACGTCGAATATTACGCACGCATCGTCAAGGAGAAGTCGACCCTCAGAAATCTCATCCACTCGGCGAACAAGATCCTCGCCGACGCGTACGAGGCGGAAGACGAACCGGACCTGCTCCTCGACGAAGCCGAGCGTGCGATTTTCGCGATTGCCGAAGACCGGATTCGCACCGGCTTCGTGCCGCTCCGCGATCTGGTGCAGAGCAGCTTTGCCACGATCGAGAAACTGCAGCAGCACAAAGGGCTCGTGACGGGCGTGCCCACCGGTTTCATCGATCTCGACGAGATGACCTCAGGGCTGCAGCCGTCGGATCTCGTGCTGGTTGCTGCGAGGCCCTCGATGGGCAAAACGAGCTTCGTCCTGAATATCGCCCAACACGTCGGTACTTCGACGGACATGACCGTCGGCTTCTTCAGCCTCGAGATGTCGAAGGAGCAGCTCTTCATCCGGCTGCTCACGTCCGAGGCGCGCATCGATGCGCACCGGTTCCGCACCGGTTATCTGAACGAAAAGGACTACGGCCGGCTGTCGCATGCGCTTGGAACCCTCGCCGAGGCCCGCGTGTTCATCGACGATAGCGCGTCGATCGGCGTGCTCGAGATGCGCGCGAAGGCGCGGCGGCTGAAGGCGGAGCATGGGCTGCACCTCCTCATCATCGACTACATCCAGTTGATGCAGGGGCGCGGCCGGTTCGAGAGCCGCCAGGCGGAGCTCGCGTCGATCTCGCGCTCGCTCAAAGGTCTGGCGAAGGAGCTCCATGTCCCGATCGTGGCGCTGTCGCAGCTCTCGCGCGCTCCGGAGACGCGCTCAGATCACCGGCCGCAGCTGTCGGACCTGCGCGAGTCCGGCGCGCTCGAGCAGGACGCCGATGTCGTCATGTTCATCTATCGCGAGGAGCAGTACCGCGACGCCGAGGGAAATCCCAACCAGGACGCCGAGGGGATCGCGGAGATCATCATCGGCAAGCAGCGCAACGGGCCGGTCGGCTCCGCGAAGCTGGCCTTCATCAAAGAGCACACCCGCTTCGAGAACCTCGCACACGGGAATTCGTAAAAAGGTAAAAGGTAAAAGGTAGAAGGTAAAAGGTAGAAGGTAGAAGGTAGAAGGTAGAAAAGGTAAAGAGCAGACGTGAATCGCGTCACAGTGGCACGAGTTGGTCTCGACGCCATTCGTTCGAACTTCCACGCAATCGCCTCATTCGTCGCATCCTCTTCTGCCGGAGTTCCAGGGATTATCGCCGTCGTCAAAGCCAATGCCTACGGCCACGGCGCGGCGGAAGTCGGGCCCGCGCTGGAGGAGGCGGGCGCCGCGATGCTCGCGTGCGCCGATATCGAAGAAGGCATCGTGCTGCGCCGCGCGGGCGTGCGGGTTCCCATCATCGTGTTCGGTGCGCTCGGCGTCAGCGATCTCGACGGCGTGTTTCAGTACTACCTGACGCCGACGATTTCCACTCCGTCGGCCGGACGCGCGCTGCAGCAGGCGGCTGCGAAGCACGGATCGATTCTCAAGTGCCACCTGAAGATCGACACCGGCATGAATCGGCTCGGCTTCCGGCACGACAATCTGGCGCAAACGCTGCCCGAAATTGCCTCGAGTCGGAACCTGTCGATCGAGGCCGTCTACACGCACTTCGCCACAGCGGACGAACCGGACAGCCCAGCGTTCAACATGCAGCGCGACCGATTCGAGCGGGCCTGCGCGACGCTCGCGTCGATCGGCATTGCGCCGCGCGCGCGCCACGCCGCAAACAGCGCGGCGCTTCTTCGCGACGAGCGCGTCTGGTACGACTACCTGCGCCCGGGTCTTCTCCTTTACGGCATCGTTCCGCCGCCGCTCGCCTCCACGCTTCGGCTTCGGCCCGCACTGTCGCTTCACAGCCGGATCGTGCACGTCAAAGGCGTCCGCCCCGGCGAAGGCACCGGCTACGGGCTGCGCACGGTCTTCGATCGGCCCGCGACCATTGCCGTTGTGCCCGCCGGTTACGCCGACGGGTTGGATCGGCGGCTGGCGGGAAATGGCTACATGCTCGTCCGCGGCCGCCGCGCCCCGATTGTCGGGTCGGTCTGCATGGACATGACAATGATCGACGTGACCGGGACGGACGTGGCGCCGGGCGATGAGGTCGTCATCGTTGGCCAGCAGTCTGGCGAATCGATCGGATTTCGCGAGATGGCCGCGTCGGTAGGGACGATTCCGTACGAATTACTCTGCCGCGTCGGCGCCCGGATCGAACGCGTGTACGCCTGACCCCGCAGGGAAACGATTCGCCGTTATCGCTCGGCATTTCGCCCGCAGAATTCCAGCTGTTCGTCCCCAAAAGCTGCCATATACTCCCCCGCGGGTCTTTTGTTTTTCTGGCGCGCGGGGTGTGGGTGCGCCTCGTGGAGGTGGGATGTGAGAGCTTTGCGGTACGGATCGGTTGCTGCGGCAATCGTCATGCTCGCAGCGCAGCTCGCGTGGGCCCAAGCAGGTACCGGCGGCCTGGCCGGCACGGTCAAGGACGCACAGAACGCGGTCGTTCCGGGAGCGACCGTCACGGCGACCAGTCAATCACTCGGCATCGCACGCACGACGACATCGAATGCCGGCGGCGCGTACAGCATTCCGGGACTGCCTCCGGGCATTTACACCATGAAGGTGGAGCTGACCGGCTTCCGCACGTTCGTTCACGAGAAAGTCGAAGTGCGCGTCGATAGCATCACGACGGTTGATCCTGCGCTGACGCTGGGAGCGCTCAGTGAGACCGTGACCGTCAGCGAAGCGACGCCGATCGTGAACACGACCGATGCAAGCGTTGGCAACACGATCAGCCACGAGACGATCGAGCGTCTGCCGGTGGAGGGGCGTAACGTCGTGCACCTTCTCAGCCTGCAGCCTGGCGCCGTCTTCATTCCGACGACCAACGCGAACACGACCGACCCGCGCTACGGAGCTGTTGCCGGAGCGCGCGCCGACCAGCAGAACGTCACGCTCGACGGCATCGACGTCAACGATGCGCAGCTCCAGGCCGCCTACACGTCGGCCGTGCGGATGACACAGGAAGCCCTGCAGGAATTCAAGGTGTCGACGAGCAACTACGGCGCGGATGCCGGCCGCTCGAGCGGTGCGCAGGTCTCTCTCGTCACGCGCAGCGGGACGAATCAATATGACGGCTCCGCCTACGGCTTTGTTCGTCGGACCGCGACCTCGAGCGACGAGTATTTCCACAAGCTCGCGCAGCTCCAGGCGGACCCGACGAAAAAACCCAAGGCCCCAAAACTCGACAAGAACATCTTCGGCGGAGCGCTCGGCGGGCCGGTCCGCCGCAACCGTACGTTCTTCTTCGGCAACTACGAGGGACTGCAGGAGAACAGCGAAACGCCGGTCACGCGCGCGGTTCCGTCCGAATCGTTCCGTGATGGCGTGCTCATGTACCAGTGCGCCGTGGCATCAGCCTGTCCTGGCGGCAGCGTCCAGGGACTCGCGACCTCCCATCCCGTGAAGGCCGGTTGGTACGGACTGTCGCCACAAGAGATTGCCGCACTCGATCCGCTCGGGGTTGGTCCGAGTTTGGCGGCGTCCAAACTATTCAAGACGTATCCGGTCCCGAATGCTCCGGGCCTCGATGGTGTGAACATCATGGATTACCTGTTCGCCGCGCCGATCGAGAACCGATTTCACACCTTCATCGGCCGTCTGGATCACAAGCTCGCTTCAAACCACACGTTGTTTGCCCGCATCAACGCGCAGGATGATTCGATCAATTCGGCCCCGCAATTCGCCGGCCAGCCGCCCGCGACGCAGACGAAGAACAAGAACAATGGCTTCGCCATCGGGTACGACGCGGCGCTCCGCCCGAGCCTCGTCAATAGCCTGCGATACGGCGTGACGCGGATCGATACGAGCGCGCTTGGGCAGGTGGCTGGTAACTACGTGACATTTCGGTTCATCTCCTCGCCGACAGCGATCACATTCAATTCGACGCGCGAGACGCCGACACAAAACATCGTCGACGACCTGTCGTACCTGCGCGGCAATCACACGCTCAAGGTCGGCACGAACATGCGCTTCACCCGTATTCCGACGGAGCGCGAGAGCGGATCGTGGCTCAATACGACGATCAATCCCTCGTGGGTGGCGGGCAACGGCCAGACGTACCGCCCAGGCGGTCCCAACTGCAGTACTCCTGGATGCAGCGGGCCACCCGCGGTGGCGGATTCGTTCCGTGCAGGGTATGCGGATGCGTGGCTGAACGTTCTCGGCGTGCTCTCACAGGCGAACCTGAACGCGAACTACGACAAGAGTGGGAATCTGCTGCCGGTCGGCGCGCCGGTCGCGCGCAAGTTCGCGTCGAACGAGTACGAGTGGTACGTGCAGGACAGCTGGCGCCTCGGCTCGTCGCTCACCGTTAACGGCGGCGTGCGGTACAGCTTGTACTCACCCCCGTACGAAGTGAATGGGCTGCAGGTCGCGCCGACGATCAGCATGGGGCAGTGGTTCGCGGATCGCGCCGCGGGCATGCTGCAGGGGGTGGCGTCGAACAAGAGCCCGATCGTGACGTTCGATTTGGCCGGCCCGAAGAACGGCAAGAAGGGCTTCTACGACTGGGACAAGAACAACTGGGCTCCGCGCCTTTCAGCGGCGTGGACGCCTCATCCCGAGCATGGCATCTTCGGATGGCTCACCGGCAAGGACCGGATGGTCATCCGCGGCGGCTACTCGAAGGTCTTCGACCGGGTCGGCCAGGGAATCGCCAGTAACTTCGACAACGGGTTTGCCTTCGGGATGGCGACGTCGATCAGCAGTCCATTCGGCGCGCCGTACGAAACGAATCCCGCCGTGAGGTTTACCGACCTCGGTACGATGCCGCCGACCATGCCGGCTGCCCCGAAAGGCGGCTTCCCGCAGACGCCGCCGCTCCATGCGGGCATCATCACGTCGAGCATCGACGATACGCTGGTCACGCCGTCGGCGCATATGATCAACCTCCTCGTCTCGCGTGAGATCGGGCGTACCTTCGCCTTCGAAGGCGGATATGTCGGCCGCTTCGGCCGGGATCTTCTGATCCGTCGGGATATGGCCATGCCGCTGAACCTCGTCGACACGAAGTCCGGCATGGACTACTTCACCGCAGCGCAGACGATCATCAAGGCGACGCAGGCGGCGCACATTCCCGCCAGTGCCCCGCTCGATGCTTACAAGGTGATCGCGAACGTTCCGTACTGGGAGAACCTGTTCCCTGCCGCGGCCAACGCGACGCTCAGCGCGACGCAGGCGTTCGCCCGAAACTTCAACCGCTTCGCGCCGGATTACACCACTCCGTTGTACAACGCCGATGAGTCCTGCTCTCCGGCCTGCAGCATCTACGGCCCGTTCGCGTACTTCTCCGAACAGTACGATTCGCTCGGTGCGCTCAGCTCGATCGGACGGTCCAATTACAACGCGATGGTGCTCACGGTCCGAAAGCGCCATGCGAACGGGCTGCAGTTCGACGTCAATTACACGTTGTCGAGCTCGAAGGACATGGGCTCGAACGTCGAGCGCGGCAGCGCGTTTGGCAACTATGGTGCCGGCGGGTACAGCGGATTCCTGATCAACTCGTTCGACCCCGAGTTGAACTACGGCACGTCCGACTTCGACGTCCGCCACCAGGTGAACACCGATTGGATTTACGATCTGCCGTTTGGTCAGGGGCGCAGGTTCGGCGGACACTCCGGCGGATTCATGAATCAGTTGATCGGCGACTGGTCGATTGCCGGGCTGATGCGCTGGACGAGCGGCTTCCCGTTCAATGTCCAGAACTGCCGCTCGTGCTGGGCGACGAACTGGCAACTGCAAGGTAACGCGTCGCTCGTCACGCCGGGCGTGTTGCCGGAGACCGAGACGACTCTCAACGCAGTCGACGGACGCCCGAGCCCGTTCAAGGATCCCGCGAAGGCGGCCTCCTTCTTCCGCTACGACATGCCGGGCGAAGCTGGCATCCGCAACGTGCTCCGCGGCGACGGGTACTTCACGATCGACACGAGCGTCAGCAAGGCGTGGCGCGTTGTGTCGGACAATCGCATCCGGTTCCGGTGGGATGTGTTCAATGTGACCAATACGCCGAAGTTCAACGTCGGCGACGCGACGATGACGCCGGACCGCACGGGGTTCGGGCGGTACAACAGCACGCTCGCAGCGTGCGATGCGCAGGCCGGCCGCTGCATGCAGTTCGCGCTGCGGTACGAGTTTTAGGGTGGGGCGGGCTTTGTAAGGTGGGGCGGGGCTTTACGCCCCGCCTGCGCCGACGGCCCATGAAGGCGCGGCCTACCGTACGATCACGAATGGCCGCATGAGCCGCTGCTCGGGGATTCCCGGCAGCGTCACTGTGGCCACCATCTGATATGAGCCGGCGCCGACGTTCGCAATCAGAAGCTCTCCGCTCATCGTCCACCGTCCCGCGCCGGCGCTGCGCGGAGAGGCCGCGACAGGCTCACGAACCGCGGTGCCGCGGCTGTCGATCATTTCGAATCGCACGCTGCTGCTGGCTGCATTCCACCCGAGCGGCGCGTACGCCTCTAGGTAGGCGACGATACGATCGCCGGCGGCACGCAGCACGGCGGGACGAAGTGGCGCCTCAGGTGGCGCGGGATCCGCGAGCATGAGGTCGCTGATGCGGATCGTCTCGTTGCCGCCCAGTACCGCGCTGAACCCGCGCGCGACGGTCGCCTGCCGGCCGCTCTCGTCGATCGCAGCGACCTTCAGCTGATAACGACCCGTCGGGACGCTCACCGGACTTGAATACCGTCCGCCGGCGGTTCGACCGCTGCCGCTGGCCGCAACCACTCCGCGGTTGTCAACGACAACGAACGCGACGGTCACCTCACGACCGGGCTGCGTCTCGTCGGTTTCCGCGCTGACGATCACGCGAAGGCGATCGCCTTGCGGCTCACGAAACGTGTAGGCTGCGGAGCGGAGTGGCAGCTCGGTCGCAGTCGTGCTGCTGCGCAACAGGCGTACGAGATCCGATTCGGCGATCGGAGCGGGCGCCGCGGGGATCGTGAACGACGGCCGCGCGCGCACCGTCGCCCCCGCTGCGCGGCTCCTGACGTCGATGTGATGCACCCGCCCGTCGCGATCGCGAGCGGTCGCCTCGAACGCAACGAGGTAGTACCCGGACAACTCCGTCAGGATTCGCTTGAACGG
>JBKPTT010000051.1:0-17980 GCA_046735635.1 Acidobacteriota bacterium
GTGGATGTCGGGTGGGACCGGCTTCGGTCGCGCAGCGCGTTCTCGTTCGAGATGTCGCTGATGGTAGGGGTGTTTCGTCTGCCGCGGCCAATCCGCGATCAGTCACGAAGATTCGTGCGTGTATATGCCGAGCCGGGCGTAGGAATCCGCACCGCAGGAGGCGCGTTCGTGTACTACAGCGCGAAGGCGATGATCGCGTTCATGTCGGATGCGCAGATCGACAGAGGAGGCTACGGACCGGTCGTGGAGATCCAGTATCGGGTGCCGTGGAGCTCGATTCGGTCCGCCGACGCGCGCGTCATGATCGGCATGATGACGCCGCTGTGCAAACATTGCGGCTGGGAGTAGGGAAGAGTACGGGCAAACCGCGCGAGATGCTTAAACGTGCGCGCTCCTCGCGTGGGCGCCGGTAAACGCAAACGCCATGAACACCCCAGCCGCCAGAGACACGGCGGCCCCAACGCGCAACAGCGCGGCCCCCTGCCTCGTCTCCCATTCCATCACGGCACGCGCGTGATCAGGTCCGAGGACCATCGCGGTCAATGCCTGCAGGCACATCAGTGCTCCCAACAGCCGTATTATCCTTGGCGCGCGAGAGGCAGGGGCGAAGACAATCACGACGAGCCCCATCGTCATTCGAAGCGCGACCGCCGCATAGAGCCTGATCGGCGTCCCGAAATACCCTCGTCGAACCATCGTCCCGTATTCGGGGGAGACGATTCCCACGATGCCGACGACGATGGTGAAGACGGCGACCGATAACGCGGCTATTCTCATGTCGTGTTCCTCGTGATTCTAGCAGCTGTACGCGGCGGCCGGTCGTACTTGACAGCGCCGCGTGTGGCAGGAGAGTCTTCGCGCACATGAAGCATCATCGATTCCTGGTGGCCGCCGCTGCCGCGCTTGCTCTTGGATTGACGTCGCCCCGGCTGCGCGCTCAGAACGACTGGAAGCCCCTCTGGAACGCCAAGGATCTCGACGGCTGGACGACGTGGATGCAGAAGCCCTCGCCGACCTCCGACGTGCCCGGCCTTGCGAAAGACGCGCAGGGCCGCTACACCGAGCCGATCGGCTCCGGACGCGATCCGCTGAAGGTGTTCACGGTCGACCCGGACGTCGACGGCCGGGCGGCGATCCACATATCGGGCGAGGTCTTCGGTGAGCTGCGCACGCGGCAGTCGTTCCAGAACTATCACCTGCGCCTGCAGTTCAAGTGGGGTGACAAGAAGTGGCCGCCGCGCGACGGTCCGACGACGCAGCGCGACAGCGGGCTGCTGTATCACGTGCATGCCGAGCCGGGGGCGGAAGGGCGCACCTGGGCGCGATCGATCGAGTTTCAGATCCAGGAGCGCGACGTGGGCGATCTCTATGCCATCGGTTCGGTGATTGCGGTCAAGGCGAAGCCGCGTCCAGGCGTGCAGCCGACGCTGTACGAGTACGATCCGAACGGCGTGTGGACGTACTTCTCGCAGAGTCCGGGCCAATCGGGCCGATGTGTGAAGATGCCCGATAACGAGAAGCCAAGCGGGGAATGGAACACGATCGAGCTCGTCACATTCGGCGAGGACTCGATCCACATCGTGAACGGCAAGGTCGTAATGCGGCTGCACGGGCCGACGCGGATCGACACGGAGCTCCCCACGTCGGTCACGTCGGGGCCGATCATTCTTCAGTCCGAAGGGGCTGAGGTCTTCTACCGCGATATCGAGATCCGGCCGATCACCGGAATCCCCCAGGAGTACGCGGCGCGGTAGTCGAACAGGCGATGATATTTTGACGGCGATGAACCAGCTCGATTTGAACGGGCGCGTCGCCGTCATCACTGGGGCGGCGCGCGGGATCGGATACGCGACGGCGGCGCGTGCGCTGGCCTCAGGCGCAGCCGCGTCGCTCTGGGACGTCGACGCCGAGCGGCTCGATCGCGCCCGTGACGAACTGGCTCGCGCCGGCACGGTCACGTCCGAAACGATGGACCTCAGGGACCGCAAGGCGGTGGAATCTGCCACGGCGGAGGCCCTGCGGAAGCACGGTCGTATAGACATCCTCATCAACAACGCGGGAATCACCGGCGGGAATGCGCCTGTGTGGGAGCTCGAGCCGGATGTGTGGCGCCACGTCATCGACGTGAATCTCACGGCGCCCTTTCTGACGTGCCGCGCCGTCGTGCCGCACATGCTCGCGCGGGGCTACGGCCGGATCGTCAACGTGGCGTCGATCGCCGGGAAGGAAGGCAACCCCAACGCGGCTCATTACAGCGCATCGAAGGCGGGGCTCATCGGGCTCACGAAGTCGCTCGCGAAAGAGACTGCCAGAAACAACGTGCTCGTGAACTGCGTGACGCCCGCGGTCGCGAATACCGAAATCCTCGATCAGATGACGCCCGCGCACGTCGATTACATGCGTTCGCGCATTCCAATGGGACGTTTCGTCGAGGTGGACGAAATCGCGGCGCTCGTTTGCTGGCTTGCGTCCGAGGACTGTTCGTTTTCCACCGGAGGTGTGTTCGACATCAGCGGAGGTCGAGCGACCTATTGAGACAGCGCATGTTCAGTATCGCGGTTGAACATGCTGATTTCTACATGCTGATTGCTGATTGAAATACTCGCCGAGCTAAATCGGCTGCCGGCTATGAGGGGCGGTCACGGCGCCGTCGCAGCCGACTGCGGCTTCGCATATTTCGGAGATAATGTCGCGTGCCCCTGGATCCGGTCGACGCTGCGCGGAAGCTCAGCGAGGGTGCCGGCGTCGAACAGGAGCTGCGGTTCCTTGCCGATGCCAGCGCAATCCTCTCGTCATCCCTCGACTACCAGAAGACGATGCGTGCGCTCGCGCGGCTGGCCGTGCCGATCTTCGGCGACTACTGCGCCGTGGACGTCGTGCGCGAGGACGGGACGTTCGAGCGGGTCGACCTCGTCGTCGACGATCCCGCCCGGCAGCAATTGGCCGACCGGCTTCGCAGGTTCGCACCGAAGCGTTCGGTGCACGGGCCGGCAATGCACGCGATCGAATCGGGCGAGCCGATCGTCGAAAACGCCGTGTCTGTCGCGACGGCGCGGCGCAGCGCCCAATCGGAAGAACATCTCGAATTGATCCGGCAGTGGGCGACGCGTTCGTTCATGATGGTACCGCTTCGTGCGCGTGCGCGAAGCCTGGGCCTTTTCACCGTCGGCTCGTTCGCCGGCCGCCAGTATCAGCAGCGGGACCTCACGCTCGCAGTCGACGTCGCCGCGCGTGCGGCGCTCGCGCTCGATAACGCGCTTCTGTACCGCGATGCGCAGGACGCGAACCGGTTGAAGGAAGATTTTCTCGCGACCCTGTCGCACGAGCTGCGCACGCCACTTAACGCGCTGCTCGGCTGGATTCACATGCTCAAAATGCCGAACGCGGACGAGGCGACGAAGAGGCGCGCGCTCGAGAGCATCGAGCGGAACGCCCGCGCGCAGGCCGTGCTGATCAACGACCTGCTCGACGTGTCGCGCGTGGTGAGCGGCAAACTGCGGCTGGAGCTCAAGCCCGTTGATCTTCCCGCCGTCGTCCTGGCCGCGATCGACGCCGTGCGGCCGGCCGCGCGCGCTCGCGACATCGAGCTCAATGTCTCGCTCGGCCCGCTCGCCGGCGATCTGTCAGGGGATCCCGACCGTCTGCAGCAGGTCGTCTGGAACCTGCTCTCGAACGCGGTCAAGTTCACTTCACCGGGCGGCCGCATCGAGTTGGCGGTGGAGGAAAGCGGCGGCGCCGTGCAGATCGCTGTCACCGACTCCGGGATCGGGATCGATCCATCCTTTCTTCCGCATGTGTTCGAGCGGTTCCGCCAAGCAGACAGCAGCAGCACGCGCGCGCAGGCCGGGCTCGGGCTGGGACTCGCGATCGTGCGCCACCTCGTCGATCTGCACGGCGGCACCGTCACGGTCACGAGCGACGGAACGGGAAAGGGTGCGACGTTCACCGTGACGCTGCCGGTTCGCCGCTCGAGTACGCCGGCGGCTGTTCCGCCGGCCGTGCCGCTCGAGATGCAGACGCTGAAGGGCGTTCGTGTGCTCGCGGTGGATGACGACGAGGATTCACGCGAGCTGGTGCTCTTGACGGCCCGGGCAGCCGAGGCCGAGGTGATGGTCGTCAGCTCGGCCGCGAGCGCGCTCGATGCGCTCGCCACGTTTCGCCCCCATGTCATCGTCGCAGACCTGGCAATGCCCGGAATGGACGGTTACGCGCTTCTCGACAGCATCAGCGCGCGGTTCAGTGGACCCGCGCCTCCGGTCATCGCGATGTCGGCATACGTGGGAGACGAGGAGATCGAGCGCACGCGGCGGGCAGGATTCGCCTGTCATCTGGGAAAGCCTGCAGACTACCAACGGCTCGTTTCGACGATTGCGGAGCTCGCGCGATCAGTGATGCGAAGCAGGGCGGGTCTGTAGGGCGGGTCTTTAGACCCGCCACCCTAAATGCTCCGATCGTCTTAAGGCACCGCCCTGCGCAGGCGGGTCAGCATCCGCTGAGGCAAACGTCGACCGCGCGACAACGACACGACGGGAATATGCGATGTGGCCGGGCATGCGGTCAGCAGGTGGCACGTTTCTGACGCAACCAGGCTGTCGAGTGAGTCAGCGAGCAGGATGACGTCGGGCACGTGGCACGAGGCTTTGACGATGGCCTCGAAGCCCGTGCGCGCCACGGATACGCGAAACCCGGCGCCACGGAGCTGTGCTTCGCGTATTTCCCGCGAAGTCGGATCAGCGTCTGCGATAAGGATGTGCAGCGTACGCACCGTCACCGAACCCGACGAGGTGTGAAGAATTGACGCTGAGGTGGTTTGCAATTCACTCATTCTTTTGCCCCCACTTCGAGGGATCGCGAGCGCGCTTCAGCAAGAACGGGGCCGAGTGAACAGGACGTCAGCTGCGCAATGCGCGGTTGATTCCGACCGCAACGCACGCTCCAACCACGACGGATGCAAGCGATTCCGCGTCGGAGATCTGCCGGCCGGCAGGATCGAAAGCAATCACCAGAAACAGGCCCGCTGCACCGCCGGTGAGCGCGGTTGCGAGCATTTCGAGCACGACGAAGGCTCTCCCGCGCGGGCAACGATGGTCGTCGGTCAAATGCCCCTTGCAGCGGGGACAGGTGGCCATCAGATATGTCAGGGAGAAACCGCGAACACCATAGCATATTCCCCGCGATATAGAGACGGATTGTCACGTCCTTTTTCGCGTATGATCACGGCCAGTCAACGATGCGACTGGTGACGCGAGCGGTCTCCTCGGTAGTGCTGGCGGGCGTGATCGTGGCAGTGCTCGCCGCAGTGACTGCGGCGCTGGGCTCCTCGCCTTCGGGCATCGTCGCCAGCGTCGTGGTTGCGGCCGCTCTGCTCTACGCGAGCAGCCGGTGGCTCGGCGGATCGCAGCAGCTCGCAGCCCCGGGTGCGACGACGGTCATCGTTTTCGATCGTTTGTTGCAGGTAGTTGCGGGACCATCGACTGGCGGCTCGCTTCTCGCGCAGTTCCCGGCGGCGATCCGGCCCGAGCTCGAGATGCGCTGTCAGATGGCGCTTCGCGGCGAGCACACCTATTTCTCCTGCGAGTGTGGGGGTGTGAGACTGTCGTTCGACGTCTCTCCCGTGCAAAACCCGAACGGTCCGGTGACTTACGGCGTCCTTCTGGCCGGCCATGGTCCCGCAATGCCGGTCCTCGCGCCTGCACCGCTCACGACGGTCGCCTGATTTTCTGCCCCTCTTAGCTCGCCGCTGCCTTCACGTGGGCCAGGAGTCGTTGCAGCTCCGCGACGAGGTGTGCCGGCACGCAGGGCTTCCGCAGAATCGTGTGCATCGCGACGCTGGCGGCCGTCGCATGGACGTCAGGCGCCCAGTTGGCGGTCAGCCCGATGATGGGCACGTGCCTCGTGGGATCGCTCGATCGCAGCGCGGCGGCCAGGTTGAATCCACTGATCCCGGGCAGTGCGATGTCGGTGACGATGGCGTCCGGCGGGTCGGCGAGCGCTACTCGCAGCGCTTCGGCTCCGTCGGAAACGCCGGTCGTGGAAAAGCCGGCGGCTGCCAGGAATTCCAGGTAACCCGTCAATGTGTTGGCGTCGTCTTCGACAATCAAAACGTGGGGACGATCGGACATCGGCTCCGTTTATCTGCAAGCCGGACGCCCGATCTGACCCGCCAAAATCGTGGGAACTACACGAATCTGTCGTTGCGGCGAGCACAAAAACCGTCAGCATCTTTCAGGTTTGTCACTGGCCGACACCGTAATTGTTGACAGCAGCGGGGAGACGTCGTCTTCACGCCTTGCGTGACACGCTGACCCACGACTCGTCGCAGTTCCGGCAGCGATACTGCGCCGCGCGCGCCTCGAGCAGCGTCCGGTCGACGTCCGTTGACGCGCATGCCGGACACTGCCTGTCGTCGCTCACGTCATTGCTGCGTCGGCCTCCACGTGTCCACGCCCGCCGATCTGAGTGGACACGCCGATCCTGCTTCCGGACGAACCTGGGTTTCATGGATGCTGGCAGCAGTGCACGCGTGTTGCCAACTTCGAAACCGCGGAAAGTGGAATAATTCCACGTGATTTCGCGTAAACCGCGCCGCCGAGTCGTACCGCGCGCGACGGTTGACCTGTCACCATTTCACGTCAAGCATTCGAGCGTGGCACGGTCGCGCTGACGATTTCGCGAGCAGAGTTTCAAATGTGTGATGCCGATGCGCTGCGGCGCCCTCGAGCTGGGAGACGGTCGCGATCCGCTGGCGCTACCGCTGCTTTTCCTTTTTCTTGAAAAGCCCGTCCAGCAACGTCGTCGCTCGCCGCCGAATCTCGTTCTGGAACGCGCGAGCCGCCGCCGCTTGGACGTCCACCGACACGCGAGGACTCTCGATCGTGCCGCCGACGGTGGCGGGCACGACGACGCGGCCGTCTTGCTGCGCGTAGCGGCGCAAGTCAGTGCCGGCCTGCGCGGTCAGTTCCCGCGAGAGTGCTACGTCACCGCGCGCGTCGAGTGCGCCGCTCGAGAGTCGGAGCGTGCTGCGGCCGTTCACGTCGAAGTCGCGCGACGCGAGCGACAGGTCGTTCGAGGTGAGGGTCTGTCTGGCGAGCGCGAATGTGCCGCCGACTCGCGTGAATGCGGATCCGGATCCTTCGGGAGGAATGCCTGATGGTTTGCCGAATGCGAGCACGATGGTGCGGACGAGGTCCAAATGCTCGATCGTGCCGTTGGTAATGGCTGCGGCAATCGTGCCGTGCGCGGTTTGCAGTACCGTCGGCGCGTCGCCGCCAGATGCCACGAGGCTCACGGTGCCGGCGAGCGAACCAGTAATGCCGCCAGCGATTCCGTTTGCCTTCATCAGCGTCGCCACATCCAGGTTCTCGACCCGGCCGTTCAGATGCAATTGCGGAGAGCTGGCGCGCGTGTCCGCGTCGAGGAGACCGCTGAAACGTCCGGCGAATGCACCAACCGTGAGCGGCGCCAACCTCACGCGTCCGCTCGTGAGCTGGGCGGTCGTCGACAAATCGTTGAAGGTATACGTCGCGAAGTGGCCTTTGGTCGCCGTGAGGGCAATCGTCAGGTGCATCGGCGTTGCCGTCGTGCGTGTCTGATCCGTGCCGGTGGACGTTGTCGTGAGCGCGGACGCGATCGTCATCAGTTCGTCGAGGTCGAGCGGATCCGCTTTCGCCTCGACCGTTCCTTCCGCGCGCGCCATGCTCAGCAGCGTTCCCTTACCATCGATCCGCGATGAGCCGCGCGCGACGAAGTGCTTTATCTCGAGCTCGTCGCCGACGATCGACGCATCCAAATCGATCCGCAGCGCGTGCGGTGGTGCGACGAGCTCCACGTTGTCGAGCGACAGGACGCGAACCGACGCGATCGTCAGGCCTGTGCCTGTCGCCGCACGGCTGCCCGCTGAGTTCGATGGCAGCAGCGTGACGGGCAATGGCAGAGTGAGGCGGCTGTTTCGCAGAATGAGCTCTGCATCTGCAATCGTCCGCGAGAACAACGCACGGAGCCCGGTGACCAGCCGCACGTGCGCGAGGGTGATCTTTGCCGGCGCTCCAATCGCCACGTCTTCGAGATCGACCGCCACGCGAGGATAAACGGCGGCGCTGAGGCTGCCGATGTGCACCGGTTCCCCCAGTCGCGACGCCAACTGCTGCTCGAGCGCGGTCCGGGTGTACTCCGACGCGAGCACGCGCGAAGCGACGAGATAGACCACCGCCGTGATGATCAGCAGCAGACACGCCACCAGCACCAGTGCGCGACGCATGGTGGGTAGTGTACTTACTTTATCTGCACCCGAATCGTGAGCGGCGCCGTCAAGGTGATGGTGACGGGCGTTCCCGCCGGTAGGGTAACTTCGTCGCCGCTCGTCGCAAGAACCGCCGCCGTTCCAGCTCCGCCGCCGACTGCAGCTCCGGTCGCTGCGCCGCTGCCGCCACCGATGATCCCTCCGATGACGCCGCCGGCCGCCGCGCCGATCCCAATCTTCGCGGCATCTTTTCCTTTCGTCGATGCAGCCTCGCGCGTGATCGTCTCGGTGGTGATGTGTTCGGTTCCATCGGACCTGTCGACCGAGTTGAAGCGGAACGCCAACAGCGCGCGCCCCTTCACTTTTGCGGCGGGCTCGGCTCTGGTCACGTGGCCGGTGATTTTTGCGCCGGCGGGAAGGAGATCGAAGCCCTCGATCGAAACCGGCGTTTTCAACGTCGCACGCACTAGATCTTCGACCTTGCTCGTGTTCGACGCGAGCGACGTGGCAAGCGTCGCCGAGAATGTCGTGCCGGATGGAATCGTCAGCTCGCGAAACTCAGGCAGCGGCGGTGGAGGAGGCGGAGGCGGGGTCGCTTCTGCAACGCCGGCAGATGCCACCGGCAGCGACGGGTGAGCGGCGCTCGCCGATGGCTGATCGATGGAAGGCTTCGGTGGCGTTGTCGGCGTCTCCTTCGCAGCCACGGCTCGCGGCTTCTTCCGAGAAGCGGGCGGCGGTGCCGCGGCCGGCGGAGGAGTAGGTTCCGCGGTCGCGCGCGGCACGGGTTGCGCCGCGGGCGGCGCGCTTGCGGGAGTCTCCGGAGGCTTTGCTTCGGCGGTAGGATTCGGCTCCGCGACAGCCGTCATCGTCTTGAGCGACGTCACCTGGGACTTGAGAATCTCGCTGTTTCCGCCGTCGCGTCGCTGTACGACGAGACGATCCTGTTTCACTTCGATCAGCCGGCCCGACACGCTGCTGCCGTCGTTTCGAACGACCGTGACATCGGTGCCGAGCGGATATGTTTCGGTTCGCGTGCAGCTCGCGACACCTGCAGTCAGCACCAGCAAAATTAACAGGTGTTTCATACTGACTCCTCGGTTTGGAACTGGGTCCGGATGTCGCGAGCTGTGCAAGTGATGTGCCTCCGGGTTCGATCGTGCGAGTTGCGATTGATTGAGGTTTCTCGTTTGCGTTCGGCGGGGAAGCGACTTCGCATGCAACGGGTTCCTGTCGGGCGGTGTAATTGCTACTCTCGACGGCGTGCAGATTCGCGGCGTCAGCTTCTGGCCCGTCACGCGAATTCTCCGACTGGACGACTCGCGACCAGGGATTTAGCGATTGATTGAGGGATTCCCGATTAGAGATCAGCGATGGAGCGTCTCATGTTAAGGCACCCCTTGATGGCTCTGATGGTTGTGGCCGGCGCGATCGCGGTGTTGGCCGCTCAGCAGCCCGCGGACCGTTCGTGGACGCCCGGCGTTCAGGAAGCGCCCGACGATTCTCCAGTGCTGTCGCCCGAAAACGAAATGAAACGATTCTATTTGCCGCCCGGATTTCACGTGGAGCTCGTCGCCGCCGACCCCCTCATCCAGGATCCGATTGCCATCGACTGGGATGCGGACGGCCGCATGTGGGTGGTCGAGTATCCCGAATATGTTCCGGACCTTCAGGCGCCCGAGCCAAACCTCGATCCCATCGGGCGCATCGCCGTCCTCGAAGACACGGACAACGACGGAAAGATGGACAAGCGAACCGTGTTCGCGGACGGCCTCGTTCAGGCGCGGGCGGTGAAGGCGCTCGACCACGGCATCCTGGTGCTCGAACCTCCGAACGTGTGGCTGATGCACGATACCGACGGCGACCTCGAGGTCGATACGAAGGAACTCGTCGGCACCGATTACGGCCGCCGGGAGGGAGGCGTCGAAGGCAACGCTAACGGCTTCGAGTGGGGTCTCGACAACTATCTGCATTCCGCCGGGTCCAACGTGACGTACTCGTTGCGCCTGAAGGACGGCGTGTTCGATCGGCGTCCGACGCTGTCGCGCGGCGAGTGGGGCGTCGGGCAGGACGACTTCGGCCGGATGTTCCGCAACGACAGCGAGTCGACGATCAGGGTCGATCTCGTTCCGACGCCATATTACGCGCGCAATCCCGCGCTGGTTCGAACGCGCGGCAGCGAAGAGGTGCTGACCAACGACACCAACAACGTCAACGAAGTCTGGCCGGTCCGCCCCAATCCGGGCACCAATCGATCGTATCAGTTCGGGATTACGCGACCGTCCAATGGCACGCTCGTGCAGGTGACGGCTGCGTGCACGCCCACGGTCTATCGCGGCGATCGATTGCCGCCAGAGCTGTACGGCAATGTGTTTGTCGCCGAGCCCGCCGGCAATTTCGTGAGGCGCATCGTGCTCGAAGACGACGGGACGACTTTGCGCGCGCGCAACGCGTACGACAAGGCGGAGTTCTTCAGCTCCACTGACGAGCGATTCCGACCGGTCTATATCTCGAACGCCCCTGATGGAACGTTGATGGTCGTGGACTTCTACCGCGGCATTCTCCAGGATCGCGCATCGACCACTCTCTATTTGAAGGACTACATTCAGAAGAGAAGACTTGACGCCCCAACAGGCGTCGGCAGAGGGCGCGTGTTCCGCATCGTGCACGACGCGAGGGAGCGCGATACGGCCAGGCCGCAACTCTCTCGCGCGACGCCAGTGCAGCTCGTGGAGACGCTGTCGCACCCGAACGGCTGGTGGCGTGACACGGCCCAGCGCCTGCTCGTCGAGCGGAGCGGCGCCAAGGTCGTTCCCGAGCTCGAGGCGCTGGCGGCAAGTTCGGCGCCGGCCCGCACTCGCGTGAAGGCGCTCTGGATACTGGACGGCATTGACAAGATCGATAGTGCAACCGTGACCAAAGCGCTGACGGATGCTTCGCGGGATGTCCGCGCCTCCGCCGTGCGCCTCGCCGAGCGGTGGCTCGGCGACGCGGGCGGGCCGGTTCAGGACGCCGTTCTAAAACTGATCGACGACCCGGACTGGCAGGTTCGGGAGCAGGTCGCCGCGTCGCTGGGCGCCATGCCCTCCGGACAGAAAGAGACGGCGATCGCTTCGCTGCTGCAGAAACATGCGGTCGATCCGGTGGTGGCGGATGCGGCGCTGAGCGGAGCTCGCGGGAGCGAACCGGCCATTTTGGAGAAGCTCCTGGGAATCGACTCGCCGCAGACCGAAGCGCTCGACGCCGCGATCGTCATGGTGAGCGCGACGATCGTTCGTGCCGGTCAGGACGCATCGATCCAGACGACGTTGGCGATCGTGGCCGATGCGATGCGCCCGGCATGGCAACGATCGGCAGTGCTCCGAGGCGCGGAGGTGGCGTTGGTGCCGAACACGCCGATGCCAGGAACGGCGCGCCGTGGCGTCGCACCATCGATCACGGCGACCGCCGCCGCCACTCCTGGTGCGCCCTGTCCGAGCTGTCCCGGCGGCCGTGCAGGTCCAGGGGGCGCTTACGCATTCGACGATGCGCGTCCGCAAGCGGCAACGCCATCGCCGATCTCCCGCGGCGGGCGCGGAGGCGGGCCTGGCGGCCGGGGCCCCGGCGGGGCCCGCGGTGCGGGCGGACCGAGGCTGCAGCTGGTCCGCGAACCGGTCGCATTTGCCACGCTCGCCGGAGGCTCGGACACGCTGGCGTCTCGCGCGGCCAACGTGCTGGGCAGGATCGAATGGCCGGGAAAACCGGGGGCAGCCAATCCGGTGGCACCGTTGACCGCCGCCGAGCAGCAGCGCTTCGACTCTGGCCGCGAGGTGTACCGAAACATCTGCCAGGCGTGTCATCAGCCCGATGGCCGCGGGCTGGCGCGCGTCGCGCCGTCTCTTATCGGTTCCGTCCTTGCGTTGGCGCCCTCAGAAATCACCGCGCGGATTCTTCTCAACGGCAAGGAAGGAGCCGTCGGACTGATGCCGCCAATCGGCGCGACGCTTACCGACGATCAAATCGCGAGCGTGTTGACTTACGTGCGGCGCGAGTGGGGACAGGCGGGGGATCCCGTCGATCCAGCAACGGTCGAAGCCGTCCGTGCGCAGACGGCCACGCGCACGCGCCCATGGACCGATGACGAGCTGCTGCTGATGATGTCGGGTCGCGGCGGACGCTGATGGCGATTCGCCACCCCTTTTCGCGCCTGATTGAATCTGGGTACTCTCTCTCTCGATAGAAGTACTGGCTCATTTGCGACGACGAAGCTCGGCAAGGTAGGCAGTGTTTCCAGGTTGACATCGCCAACGTCCACGGTCCAGTGCATCTCGGCCCCTCCCTGGCCGATACGTGCGCAGCGCGCGGAACCAGCCGCTTACCGAGGTGGATGAGCGGTTTTTCCCATGCCTTCCGCACTTACTGGCGAAGGGAGCCGATCATGAGTAAGCGGCCAGGGGCAGTAGTGCGGTTGGCGATCCACATCGTCGCGGTGGCGGTCCTGTCCGGGGCGCTTGTTGCTTGTGACAAGGTGCCCACGGCTCCCGATCAACCGACTCAAACCCAACCGGGTCCACAACCGGCCCAAGCCCCCGTGACCATTACGGGCATCTCGCGGAATGTCGGATCAACGGGCGGCGGTGCATCTGTAACGATCGCTGGTAGTGGATTCACATCCTTCGTGACCGTGACGTTCGGTGACACCGGCGTCCACGCAGTATTCGATCCCAGATACCCGAGCACCATGTTTCTCGAGACTCCGGCCCACGCTGCTGAAATCGTAGACGTGATCGTGACCAACCCGGCCGGCCAATCCGATCGACTGACCGGCGGGTACACTTATGTTTCGCCCGATGCATTTGACCTGAACGGACTGTGGACCGGAGGCACTTTTGACGGCTCAGATCGAGGGATGGGATTCACCATTCAGAACAACAATCTGATCAGCGTGTCGTGTTTCAGTGAATTCAGCTCGCCCTCTTCACTCACCCTTCCCACGCTGTCGGCAGTCAGCAACGGGGCGTTCGCGGTTACAGGAAACGACGGCCTCAGCATAACCGGCCGGATCGTGTCGGTAGGCGAGGTGATTGGAACGATGACGATGGGCGGCTGCACCAACATGGCTTGGCGGGCTGGAAAGCCAGCAGCCGGAGGCGTTGCTTCGCGGTGAGTGCGATTTCGCTGCCGTGAGCGGACTACTGCACGAGCGCGGTCCAGTTCAGGAGCGTCATGAGCCGTTGCGGTTCTTCGGCGCCCGACAGCACAACCGCGACAAATCGCTGTCCGTCGGGGGAGACGGCCAGGCTTCGGGGCAATCCTTGAAAGTTCGCGATCCGGAACATCGGGCGGGGAGCGCTCCAGTTGAGGCCAACGCTGCTGCGGCGCACGTCGATCGAGAGAATCGTGTCGCCTGACGCAAAAAACAGCTCGCGGCCGTCCGGTCCCCAGACCGGCTGGCTGCCGCCATCAGTGCTGATCTGCCACACCCCGCCTTTTTCCGGAAACGTCTCCACGATGACCTCGTACCGTCCCGACGCCGAAGACGCGTAGGCAATCAGTCGGCCGTCGGGTGAGATGTCGGCCTGCTGCTGGAGACCTGCCGTAGAAGACAACACCCGGGGCCGACGATCACCGAACAGCGGAAGCACGTGCAGATCCGACTTCACTCCTCCGCCACCGGTGTCGTACACGATGAAGCGGCCATCGGGAGACCACGCGTTGACAGACTTGCTGACTGCCGACTCGAACACGACCTCGTCGGGCCCCTCGCCGGAGGCGCGATGCTTGTAAATGTCCCGTTGGCCGCGCCGGTTCGAACTGAAGGTCAGCCATTGGCCATCTGATGACCATCGGGGGCCGAGATCGTCCGACGGATCGAGCGTCACACGGGTTCGAGTGCCGCCGTTCAAATCGAACACCCAGATATCGCGGGCAGGACTCGGGTCGTCGCCACGCGCAACGGCGACACGCGTGCCGTCCGGCGAGAACGTCGGAGCCGTGTAGTAACCGGGATCGCCGATCGTGCCGATCCGCTGGCCCGCTCGGTCGAACACAACGAGTTCGGCAGGCGGCCGGTGACGAGCCACCGCGTTCAGGTAAACCAGCATGGCCGGCGACGCCGAGAACCGGCCGTCGAAGTATCCGCCGGCGACGGTAAGCTCTCTCGCCAGGACCGTGGGCTCGCCCGTCAACGCCCCTGCCTTCGAGTCAAGCCGCTGTGCGATCAGCGTTCCGTTGTCGACGAACAAGGCGTGGCCCGACGCCGTCGTTTGAACGTGGGATTGCACGGATTGGAGCGCGACCGGCTGCCCTCCATCAACCGATGCGAGCATTGCAGTGCGCTGGTCTCGCCGGACGCTTAGGTATACGAACTGACGACCGTTCGGAAGCGACATCGGCATGGCGTGGCGCAGCTCGCCGGCCGCAGTATCGAGCCTCGTAATCGACCGCCAGGCCCCGGTCTTGACGTTGATCTCCGCGACTTCGCTCGTTGCGTCGGGCGCGAACAGGATGGTGTCCGGCGAGATCCATGTACCGGTACTGTCGAACGGGGCGTCGCACAAAACACGCACCAAACCGTCAGTCATACGGCGGATCTTCAATTTGCCCTGCGCGAAAAAGCCCAAAGCATCGCCTGCGGGCGACCAGAATGGCGCGTGGCCATCGTCGGTGTCGGCCAAAATGCGCAGCGAGCTCGCGCGCACCGGCCGCAGCCATATGGCGACGCGACCGCTCTGGTGCAGGGCCGAAAAGGCGATGGAACGGCTGTCGGGAGAGAGGGCTGGCGACTGATTGAGAATGAACCACTCAGCGGGAAGTTCAATGACAACGCTCGCAAGCAGCGGAGCCGGTGCAGAGTCTCTTCGCGGCCACAGCCAGACTGTGAGGGAGGTGGCGAGAAGCATCGCGGCAGTCACAGCCGTCCACAGGTAACGACGATCGTGTTGCCGCTTCGTGCGCGACAGCGCCTCCTCGATGTCGACCCGCGCATCGGCGATGTCTGCGAGGCGTCGGCTGCGATCCTTTTGCAGGCACTGGCGCAAGACTCTGAGGATCGGCGCCGGCGTGTTCGATGGCAATGCCGTCCAATCGGGTTCTGTGGAGACGACGCGCGAGAGCGTGTCGGTTACGGTGTCCCCTGCAAATGCACGCCGACCAGTGAGCACCTCATAGAGTACGCACCCGAACGACCACATGTCCGCGCGTTTATCAGTCGCTTCGCCGTGCGCCTGCTCCGGGGCCATGTAGGCGGCCGTTCCCAGAATGAGGCCGGCCTGCGTCACCTGGACCGTCTGCGTAGGCGAACTCACCGGGACATCCGCGATCGAGGGCCCAGCGAGATCGAGAGCGCTCGCCAAACCGAAATCGAGCAGTTTGACCGTGCCATCCTCGCGGACTTTGATGTTCGCGGGCTTCAGATCCCGATGGATGATGCCCTGCTCGTGTGCCGCTTCGAGTGCGCGGGCGATCTGGTTGACGAGCGGCAAGGCTTGGTCCAGCGGGATTCCGCGGTGCGCGATCCGATCGCCGAGTGTCGGCCCGTTCACGAGCTCCATCACAAGCGTGGTGACACCAGCCAGCGCTTCGAAACCATGGATGTGCGCGATGTTGGGATGATTGAGCGCGGCCAGGATCTGCGCCTCGCGCCGAAACCGCGCCAATCGCTCCGGATCGTTCGCAACCAGTGCCGGCAGCACTTTGATGGCCACACTTCGATTCAGCGTCGTGTCGAGGGCCTGGTAGACTTCGCCCATCCCCCCGCGCCCGAGCAGCCGGTCGATGATGTAGGGACCCAGCCGCGCGCCGGGTTGGAGGACGTTTGCGGCGACGATGCCCGTCAGCGGCGCCGGCGAGGCGAGTAACTCGAGCACCTCACGCCGCAACTCGGGATCCGAACAGTGGTCCGCGACGAATCGCTGCCGATCCGCGGGGAGGAGCTCTGCGGCGCCCGCGAGCAATAACTTGGCGCGCTCCCACGCCGTCCGGTTCAAGGTTGGGCCTTCATCTGGCGTCCCAGCCAGAATCTGGCCGCCGCGACCTCCCGGCGGATGGTGGCGGCCGAAAGCATCTTGGCCGCTGCGACTTCCGCCTCGGTCAAGCCGCCGAAGTACCGCATCTGGACGATTTCAGCTTGGCGTGGGTCCAGGACGGCCAGCTTGTCGAGCGCATCGTGGAGGGCGAGCACGTCGAAGTCCGGGCCGCTGCGCGGATCCGCAACCTTCGATATCGAGTGATCAGCCGGCTTGCCCATTCCGCGCTTCCGGGCGCGGCGCTTGCGCGCGTGGTCGACCAGAATCTGTCGCATCAGGCGGGCCGCGATGCCGAAGAAATGCGCGCGATCCTCCCAGGGTACGTCTCGCACCTTGATCAGACGCAGATAGGCTTCGTGGACGAGCGCTGTGGGCTGGAGGGTGTGATCCTGGCGCTCGCGCCGCATGTACGCGGCGGCGATCCGCCGCAGTTCTGCGTGAACGGCGCCCAGAAGCTGCTGATCGTCAGCGGGCGTGCCGGTTCCCCATCGGCCGAGCAGGGCGCTGATATCGTCGTTTGCCGCCTGGACAGCCATCACGTCGTTGGGCCGCTGCGGATCGCTTTTCCCTTAATCCGCCAGCGTCGATGAGCGGTTGCTTCCATCCCTTGCGCACGTGTTGGTGGAAGGATAGCCTTGGTGCCGCGCGGTTGCTGTACGGGTTCGGGGCGTCCACGACAGAGGATGTATTCGTCGCACATCAGGAGTCACCTATGCAGAAGCTTATGAAGTACGGCGTAGCCGTCGCGGTGGCGGCATTCAGCGTCTCGGCCTACGCCCGCGCGCACGGCGAGCAGGATGATTGCACCCTGAATACCCTCCGCGGAACCTATGTGTTCGCCGCGACGGGGTACAACGTCGTGTCGGGTGTCCCGCAACCGAAAGCGATCGTCGAAGTGATCGACTTCAACGGCAACGGGACGCTGACAGTTCCCGCCGCGACGCGCAGTGTGAATGGGGTGGTCGCGCGCTCCCTTCCTGGGGGGACTGGCAGTTACACCGTCGAGCCCGGGTGTGCCGGCACCATTTCGTTCGACCCGGCGGGTCCGACTTACGACACATTCTTCTCGCAAAAGGCGCAGCAGCTGTGGATGATCCAGACGACTGCCGGCACTGTATTCGAAGGGACGGCGACACGCGTATCGCACGCGGGATCGGAAAAGGGAGACGAGCATTGATCGATCACGGTTCGCGGCGCCGGACGCCGAACCGGATTTCAAGTAGCTCCTCACGGTCGTTGGCTATCCGACCGGAATGATCCACTCCTCGTATTCATTTTGGCTTGCTGGAGCGCCGGCCGGGATTTCCATCTGGAGTCCTCGCCAGCGCGACAGTGCATGTCCGGACGAACGCTACCAAGCCCGCACTGCTGTGTCTGTTCGATTTGGCACATCTCCCCCCATACAACACGGAGGTGCGCCGTCGTGGTTAGGTGGTGGACCAGACGGGAGTCAGTTGGAACCCATCCCAGACGATTGTGGCGTCACCGCCGTGCGACCGAACCCAGAGATCGTGACGTGACTCTATTCGACGTGTAACGCCCGCATCGGATCCAGTCCCGCCGCGCGCCGTGCCGGGATGAACGCCGCGACGAGCGTCGCCGCGACGAGGAACAGCGCGGCGCGTACCAGCAGCGCCGGGTCCCACGGCCGCACGTCGAACAACCGGCTCGCGATCAACGCGCCCGAGACGATCGCCGCGGGAATGCCGAGCGCCAATCCGACGCTGACCTGCACGAA
>JBKPTT010000052.1:0-6018 GCA_046735635.1 Acidobacteriota bacterium
GCCTTGGTCTGTTCCGCGTCGGCCTGAGCGTACTCGCCGATGACGTCGGTCAAGTCCGAAGGGTTGCGATTCGGCGTCCAGTTCGGACTCTCCACCCATTGGCCATTGATGTAGTTCTGGTATCTCGTCATAAGAGGTGAATCCCTCATCCCTGATCGGGAATCTCTGATCTGCCGATGATTGAATCCCTAATCGGAAATCATCGCATCCCCAGTCGTAGAATCTGTTATCCCGAATCGGATCCCGGATCCCGGATCCCGGGACGGCGTCACGGCGCGGCGAGCAATCCACGCCGCGCCAAGTTTTTCATCAGCGCAACCGCGCCGAACGTCCATGGCGCGATCTTGTCAGTATGGCTGACGCGATTGACGAGCGCGCCGAGCGTGTCGGTCGACACCGTCACGATGTCGCCGACCGCGTGCGTGAATCCCTGTCCTCTGGCAAACCGATCGATCGTCGGCGCGAACATCGTGCCGAGAAACAGCATCATGCCATCCGGATACTGATGATGTCGCCCCATGGCGTGTTCGACGAGCTCCAGCGGATCGCGGCTGATTTGGGACATGGAGCTGCTCGCGGTGAACATGAAGCCGTCCGGCCCGCTCACCGTCAGTGCCACTTCGCAACGCCGGACATCGTCCATCGTGAACTGCCCGTCGAACAGCCGAATGAACGGGCCGATGGAGCCTGACGCGTTGTTGTCCTTGGCCTTGCCCAGCAGGAGCGCGCTACGTCCTTCGAAATCGCGCAGGTTGACGTCGTTGCCGAGCGTGGCGCCCACGGCTAGTCCGCGGCTGTTGATCGCGAGCACGACTTCCGGCTCGGGGTTGTTCCACTCGGACTTCGGAAGAATCCCGATGTCCGCGCCCGTGCCCACAGCCGACATGGGCTGGCCCTTGGTGAAGATTTCGGCGTCGGGACCGATGCCGACCTCGAGATACTGCGACCAGACGCCCTGAGCGATGAGCGCCTCCTTCACTGCCGCTGCCTGCGGCGACCCCGGACGAATGTCGCGCAGGTTCGTGCCGATGATCGCGACAATCGCCTGCCGGACCGATTCCGCCTTCCGCGCATCGCCACGCGCCTGCTCTTCGATGACGCGCTCCAGAAGGCTGGCGACGAAGGTGACGCCGCTCGCCTTGATCGCCTGCAGATCGCAGGGCGCGAGCAGCCACGGCGCCGACGTGTCCCGGACATCGGGGATGGAGTTCCGGAGCAGATCCTGCAGTGATCCGATCCGCGCGAGAGATCCGGCACCGCGAATTGCGGCGACCGGATCGTCGAGCTCCAGGAGCTGACTGCACGTCGGCGCGACGGTCGACAGGTCGTAAATGCTGCCGTCGCGGACTGCAACCACCGCCGGCCCCTCGATGCTCGAGAGCCACACACGGCCCACGAGGGTCGCGCGCGTGTGATCGTCTGGAAGGCAGCTCGGTGAGGTCAGCCAGTCCACAGCCTTAGTATCCGAGCGCCATTCCATCCTTGCGCGGATCCGACGCGCCCGACAGCGCGCCGCTGACGGGATCAATCATGATGGCCTGGCCTCCGCCCATCAGCGCGCGATGCTTGATGCCGGCCGGCGGCAGGATACGCTCGTGGCCGCGCTGGACCAGGCCGGCGATGACATCCGCTGGCAACGTGTCTTCCAGCATCACTCCTCGACCGCTCATGTATCGTATCCGCGGAGCCTCGATGGTCTGCTGCAGATTCATGCCGCGATCGGCCAGATTGACGAGCACCTGCGCGTGCCCCTGCGCCTGGATATCGCCTCCCATTACGCCGTAGGTCATCAGCAGCTTGCCCTCCCGGAACACCATCGCAGGAATCAGCGTGTGGAACGGACGCTTGCCCGGCTCCAGCCTGTTGGGATGATTCGGATCGAGAGAAAAGCCGCTTCCACGGTTGTGGAGCATGATTCCCGTGTCGCCCGCGACAATGCCGGAGCCGAACGAATTGAACAGGCTGTTGATGAACGACACCGCAACCCGATCCTTGTCGACGACCGTGAAGTACGTCGTGTCGCTGCCCATCCGGATGTCTCCGTACGCCGGAGCATCGATGGCTTTCGCAGGGTCGATGAGGGCGCGCCTCCGGCCGGCATACTCCTTGGAGAGAAGCTCTTTCACTGGAACCTTGGCGAAGGCCGGGTCCGCGATGAACCGGTTGCGATCCGCGAAGGCGATCTTCGTCGCCTCGATCAGTGTGTGATAGTACAGGACGGGGTCGCTGCGCATCGCCGTCAGGTCGAAGCCTTCCAGGATGTTGAGGAGCAGCAGCGCCGTCAGTCCCTGATTGTTCGGCGGCAGTTCGTACAGCGTGTAGCCGCGATACGTGGTCGAGATCGGCTCGACCCAGTTGGATTTCTGAGCGGCGAAGTCGTCGGTCGACAGAAAGCCGCCGTTCTTCTGGCAATAGTCGACGATCGCTTTGGCGATCTCGCCGCGGTAATACGCTTCGCGTCCACCCTTCACGAGCGCGCGGAAGGTCCGAGCCAGATTCTTCTGCGTGAATAGCGTTCCTGGCTGCGGCGCGCCGCCATCGATCAAGTACGTCGAAGCGGCCGCGGCATCCAGCTTGAGCTTCGGGACCTCAGGTTCCCAGTCCGCGGCGATCTTCTCCATGACCGGAAACCCGCTCTCTGCATAGCCGATCGCGGGCGCCATCAGGTCTCCGAGCTTCATCGTGCCGTATTTCTCGAGAAGCGTGATCCAGCCATCGAACGCGCCGGGCACGGTAATCGTCTCCATGCCGCTCAGCGGCATCTGCGCGACCTTGCGGGATGTGAAATGCTCCAGCGTCAATGCGCGCGGACACCGGCCGCTCGCATTCAACGCCTCGAGCTTTTTCGTCTTTGGCGAGTAAATCATCATGAAGGCGTCGCCGCCGATGCCCGTCATGTTGGGTTCGGTGACATTGAGCATGGCGGCGACTGCTATCGCCGCATCGACGGCGTTGCCGCCACGCTTGAGGATATCGAGACCGACCTGCGAAGCCAGCGGTTGGCTCGTGGCAATCATCGCCTGGCTCGCGCGGACCACGGAGCGGCCGGCAGGACGGCCTGAGAACCACTCGTCTGGCGACGAGGACTCACCAGCGGGCACGGCCTGCATCGTGGTTGCGAGGTCAGTCGGCGGACGAGTACCTGTCATTGCAGACGCGCAGGCGGATATTTCCAAAAACGCACGGCGGCTGAGAGGGTTGCCCATAATCGTATCTCCGGACTGCGATTATACTGACGCGCCGAGCCATCTATGCCACAGGCTGCCATGAAGATCTCTCGAAGAGCATTGCTTCTCGGTATGGCGGCCGCTCCCGCGGTGTTGCGGGCGCAACGCCGTCGAACGCGGCCAAAACTGGCCGCCGTCTGTACGACGTATTTCAAGTATTCGCACGCGCAGCACATCGTCGACCGCTTTCTGGAAGGGTACGGGTGGAACGGGACCCACCATCACCCCGACATGGATCTCGTCGCGATCTATATCGACCAGATCGGGGCCGACGACGTGAGCAAGAGCCGCCTCGAGCAGTTCCCGGCCATGAGGCTGTACCCTTCGATCGCCGAAGCACTGACGCTCGGCGGGCGCCGGCTGGCCGTCGACGGCGTCGTGCTCGTTGGCGAGCACGGACGCTATCCACGAAACGAGAAGGGACAGACGCTGTATCCGCGGTATGAATTCTTCAACCAGATCGTGAAGGTGTTCGAGGACAGCGGTCGATCGGTGCCGGTCTTCAACGACAAGCACCTGTCGTGGAACTGGGAGTGGGCGAAGAAGATGTACGACACGTCGCGGCGTATGGGGTTCCCATTGATGGCAGGGTCGAGCCTGCCCGTGACATGGCGGACCCCTTCGATCGAGATGCCGCTCGGCGCGCGGATTCGCGAAGCGATGTGCGTTTGTTATGGCGGCGTCGACAGCTACGACTTCCACGGCCTCGAGACGCTCCAATGCATGGTGGAGCGCAGGCGCGGGGGAGAGTCCGGGGTCAAGTGGGTGCAGGCGTATCGGGGTGACGCGTTCTGGAAAGCACACCAGGAGGGCGTGTGGCCGAAGGATCTTTTCGACGCCGCGCTGTGCCGAAGTCACACTTTGAAGCCCGCGCGACAGGGGTTCAATCACATCTTTCCGACGCTCGACCACATGCGGACTCTCGTGAAGGATCCGACAGCCTACCGGTACGAACATCAGGATGGCCTGAAGTGCACCATGCTGTTGATGGGCGGGCTCGTCGAGGACTTCAACTTTGCAGCGCACGTCGATGGCCATCCTGGAATCTTCTCGACCCAGATGTACCTGCCGATGCCGCCCGCACGCACGAGCCTTGCAAATTTTTTCAGCCCGCTCGTGAACAACTTTGAACAGATGTTCCTGACCGGAAAGGAAACGTATCCACCCGAGCGCACGCTGCTGACCACCGGCCTGACGGCGGCCGGCGTCGAGAGCCTCTTCCGGCAGCAGGCGCGGTACGACACGCCGCATCTGGCGATCCGCTATCAATCGCCAAAGCGCTCGAGCTTTTGGAGGACCTAGTCAGTGAGCGTCGTCGCGAAAACTGCGGACCGCCGTGGCGGGTCCTGTCCGCGAACAGCCCCACCGGGTGCTCGCTTCGCTCCGCGCCCGTCGGGGCGCCCCGTTCGCGGCCACCCGCAAGCGGGGGTCCTGTTACGGATACACGCCGTAGAGTCGGTTTCACCGACAGAAGAATACAGACCATGAAACGAATCGCGGTCGTCACGACGGTGTACCGCTACCTGTCGCACGCGCAGCATCTCGTGGATCGGTTTCTTGTCGGGTACCCGCGGGACGGGGGCTGGCACCGGCCGGACATGAAGGTCGTCTCCCTGTACGTCGATCAAAAGCCGGAAGGCGATCAAAGCGCAGCGCGCGCGGAAGAATTCGGATTCGAGCTGTATCCGACGATCGCCGGGAGTCTGCGATGCGGTGGCGGCCGGCTTGCCGTTGACGCGGTGCTGGTGATTGGCGAGCACGGGGAGTATCCCAGAAACGAGAAGGGGCAGATCCTCTATCCGCGCTACGAATTCGTCAAGCAATGCATCGACGTGTTCGACAAAGACGGTACGGCAGTACCCGTCTACAACGACAAACACCTGTCGTACAGCTTCGAGAAGGCGAGGTGGATCGTAGATGCCTCGCGGCGGCTGAAGTTCCCGATGCTCGCAGGATCGTCGTTGCCCGTGACGTGGCGGTTGCCGGATATCGAGCTGCCGTTGAACTGTGAGATCGAGAGCGCCCTCGTGGTGGGGTACGGCGGCGCCGACGTCATGGATTTTCACGGACTCGAAGCGCTGCAGTGCATGGTCGAGCGGCGCAAGGGTGGAGAGACCGGGGTGGCCGCCGTGCAAATGTTGGAAGGGGAGGCGGTGTGGAAGGCGGGCGAAGAAGGTCGGTTTGCCAAGGATCTGCTCGTCTCCGCGCTTTCCAGGAGCGACACGCCGCAGGGCCAGACCATCGTCGACGGCCGCACGCAAGACCTCGTCGCGAAAGGAGAGCTGCCAAAGCTGGTGAAGAATCCCGCGGCTTACTTCATCGAATATCGGGACGGTTTGAAGGCGACACTGCTGATGCTGAACGGCGCGATCAAGGATTTCACATTTGCGGCGCGCCTGAAGGGAGCGGGCGTGCAATCCACGCAGTTCTTTCTGTCGCCAGAACCGAACGTCACGTATTCGGCGTGCCTCGTCAGCAAGATCGAGGAACTGTGTGAGACCGGCAGGGCTCCTTACCCGGTGGATCGAACGCTCCTCGTCAGCGGCATTCTCGAAAGCTGCTTGACTTCACGTCTCGAAGGGCAGAAGAGGCTGCAGACGCCGCATCTCGATGTGCGATACCGGGCCCCGCAGCAATCACAGCACGCCAGGACATGACATGGCCGAACGGATGTTTTTGCTTCTCTGGTGTGTGCTCCCGTTCGTGCTGTGGGCCGGCCCGGAGCGCTCAGCGCAAATCCAAGTCTCTGATCGGGCGAAGACGCTCCACGAGGACGCACTGGTTTTCGACG
>JBKPTT010000053.1:0-6528 GCA_046735635.1 Acidobacteriota bacterium
GGTCACCACGCCCAAGCCCCGTCCTCTCGAGCCATCCATCGCCCGCACGTCATTGCAGCCAGCGGTCGATTGACGACAGCGGCAGTGCCCCGCTCGTCGGGGCACTGCCGACGACATATTCACCTTGACCAGAGTTGAACCGTTTGGCCCGCTGGATACGGCGGGAGTCAGGAGAGCTCTAAATGAAACTGCATACAGTTGCCGCTGCCGCATGCGTCGTCGGAATGATTGCGACGGCCGCGCAGGCGCAGACACCATCGAGCGAAACCGCCGCGAACTCGGCGACAGCCGCCGCAGCCGTAACTCCCCAGGCACAGGAAGCGGCTCCCGCGAAAAGCTACACGATCACGACGGGACTCGACTTCACGTCCGCCTACTTGTTCCGCGGCATCCGGCAGCATTCGGGTGGCACGATTGCACAGCCGTACGGCGATATCGCCTACACGACGAAGAACGTGACATTCGACTTCGGCACCTGGAACAGCGTTCATTCCACCGCGCCCGCGGGCAATTACTACGAGCAGGACTGGTACGGGTCGGTCGTCTTCGCGACCGGCAAGCTGAAGCCGGGGCTGCTCTACACGTCGTACACGAGTCCCGCGGACAGCTTCGCCACCGTCGAGGAGCTGGCTGGTACGCTTGCGGTTGACGACAGCAAGAGCCCCTTCCCACTGTCGCCGAAGATCGTCCTGGCGTTCGAGCTCGGCAGCGGTCAGGCGGACGCCGGAACTGGAAAGGGCACGTATCTCGAGCTTGGCGTGAGACCCACGGTCAAGCTGGCCCCGAAGGCCACGCTGGCGATTCCGGTGAAGACCGGTCTCGGGTTGCACAACTACTACGAAGGTGTGGCCGTCGGACTTCCCGGCGAGAGCCACTTCGGGTACTTCGATACGGGGCTGTCGCTGAGCGTTCCAGTGGTCACCGGCAAGAGCGGCACTCTCGAAGTGCACGGCGGCTTCGATCTCATGTTTCTCGGCGATGTGCTGAAGGAGTTCAATCAGGGCGACGGCTTCAGGCCAGTCGGCCTCGTGGGGTTCACCTATACCTACTGATCGATTTGGTCGTGAGGCCTCCGTTTCGGCGGGCGTTCCGAGTCCGTGTGAGGTAGGCTCCTGATGGCAATTACCACGGATGCGGCTCGATACCGCCCGATGACAAAAGAGTTCAGGGACGGCGCCGCCGCCGCGCTGGCCGCGGCGCGGGAGGAATATGCCGCGGACGCTCGCAGCGGCCGCGGCGGCCGCGCCACCGTGCAACGCTATGCCGATCGCATGGACGGCCTGGTGCGCACAGTGGTGGACGCGGCCAGTGATCGCACCGCGACGGCCTTCTGCGTGTGTGCCGTGGGCGGGTACGGCCGCCGGGCGCTGTGCCTGCACTCGGATATCGACCTGCTGGTCGTTTTTGACGGAGTCATCGGCCCATCCGAAGAACGGTTCGTCAACGCGCTCCTCCAACCTCTCTGGGATCTACGGCTGGCCCTCGGACATCACGTCCGCGAGTTCGACGAGTTCGACGCGTCAGATACCTCGAATCCAGAGTTCCTGCTGTGTCTTCTCGACCTGCGATTCCTTGGCGGTGACCCTTCGCTCTTCGAACGGGTCGTCGCCCGTATCGATCAGCGTCCCGGCCCGACCGTCGTCATCGAACCGCTGCTGGCGCTCATCGAGCAACGCCACCAGGGGTTCAACAACACGCAATATCAGCTCGAGCCAGACATCAAACAGGCGCCCGGAGGTTTGCGCGACATTGCGGCGGCGCGACACCTTCGCGCGCTGGCGCCGCACGCGTTCGATGGCGTGCCGGTTGACGCCTCGTCGGACGAGCGCGTACTCGAGGCTGAGGAGTTCCTGCTGCGGATTCGTTCCGTGCTGCACCTCCTCGGCGGTCGCGACGTGAACCTGCTCACGCACGAGCTCCAGGAGAAGGTGGCCGAGGCGGTAGGGACAGCGGGCGCGCACCCGCATCACCGCGTCGAGTCGCTGATGAGCGGATACTTCCTTCGCGCTCGGACGGTCGTGCGAGCGCTTGCGTCGGCCGTGCGGGCCGTCCGCCCCACGGCTACGGCCTTTCCGACGAGGCGCGTCGGCCGGCAGTTCGAAATCGACTCCGATGGCGTGTGGTTCACGACGCCGGAACGAGCGGCGAACCAGCCGTCCCTGTGGGTGGACGCGTTCCGCGTCGCGCTCGACCACGGCTCCCGCGTTTCGGAGCGTGCGCTGTCGCTCATCGAGCAGAACTTGAGCCGCAGCACGCCAGACGACTTCGTCTCGACCGAAGGCGAGCGGCAGCAGCTGCGGAAGCTGCTGGTGCCGCGCCGCGGACTCTACGACCGGCTGTCCGAGATGCACGACTGCGGGCTGTTGAACCGGATCTTCCCGGAATTTGCGAAGGTCCACTGCCGCGTCGTGCGCGACTTCTATCACAAGTACACGGTCGACGAGCACACGCTGCTTGCAATTCGGGGCCTCGAGGCTCTCCTCGATCCGCCGAATCCGGGCCGGCGCCGCTTCACGTCGATTCTCCAGGAAGCGCGCGCTCCCGAGCTGCTGACCCTCGCGCTCCTGTTTCACGACGTTGGCAAGTGGCGCGAGGCCGATCACGCGCAGGAAAGCGTCCGCCTCGCGCAAAGCATGCTCGACCGGCTCGAGCTGCCAGACGAGGAGCGCGCCATCGTCGAATTCCTGATTCGCGAGCACCTGCAGATGTCGCAGGTCGCGTTCCGGCGCGACTCGGAGGACCCGCAGGTCGCCGCCCGCTTCGCCGAGCTCGTGGCAACCGAGGAGCAGCTCAAGCTGCTCTGCCTGATGACGCTCGCCGACGTCGGCGCCGTTTCGCCCGACACGCTGACGCCGTGGAAAGAGGACCTGCTCTGGCGCGTTTACGTCGATACCTACAATCGGCTCACGCTCGGCTACGCGGACCAGCTGGTCGACCGCGACCCTGCGGGCCTCGCGGTGCTGATCGCGGGTCGGCCCGGTGACATCTCCGAGCAGGAGCTGGTCACGTTTCTCGAGGGCCTGCCGCGGCGTTATCTCTCTACGTTTGGTCTCAGCGCCGTCTACCGTCACGTCCGCCTCGCGCGGAACATCCGTCCCGACGAGGTCCACACCTTCCTCGAGAAGCACGATGACGTCTGGGAGCTGACGCTCGTCACGATGGACAAGCCGTTCCTCTTCTCGAACATCTCGGGCGTGCTGTCGTCGTTCGGGATGGACATCCACCGCGGGCAGGCGATGACGACGCCTCACGGGCTCGTGCTCGACGTGTTCGAGTTCACTGATGACGAGGGGTACCTGAAGCAGAACACGGCAGCGACGACGGCGATTTCGAAGATGCTCGAGCAGGCGGTCGCGGGATCGGTCGACGTCACAGCGCTGCTCGCGGGGCGCATGCGCAGCGCCATCCACCGGATCCGGACCCACCACCGCCGGCCTCCCGTCGTGCACTTCGACAACGAACATTCGCGAAAGTACACGGTCCTCGAGATTGTCGCCGACGATGCGCCCGGGCTGCTGCACCGTATCAGCCGGGTGATCTCGGGGCAGGGGTGCGACGTCCATCTCGTGCTCATCTCGACGGAAGGCAAGCGGGCAATCGACGTGCTTCACATCACACGCGCGGGCGCGAAGCTTGCCGAGGCGGACCAGACGGCGCTCGCCGGCGACCTGCAACAAGTACTGGAGGCTCAGGAATGAAATTGATCAAGAGCATCGTGCGGCCGAACAAAGTCGATGACGTCCGCGAGGCGCTGGAGAAGCTGAACGTCGCGGGCATGACGGTCACGGACGTCCGCGGGCATGGACGTCAGAAAGGCCACACGGCGGTCTATCGCGGTAAGGAATACAGCGTCAGCCTGATTCCGAAAGTCGAGATCGACGTGGTCGTGCCCAACGACCTCGCGGAAGCGGCGGTCACGGCGATCGTCGAGGCCGCCCGCACCGGCGAAATTGGCGACGGCCGCGTATTCGTGTTCCCGGCCGAACAGGGGTATAACATTCGGACGGGCGAGCGCGATATCTCGTAGTCACCTTCAGCCACGGGCGTTCAGACTGCTCGCGCGGACCGTTGCAGCCTGGCTCCTCCCCCGTCTGGGCCGGCGATCGCCCGAACTCCGGCCCTCACTTCCTCATTGTTACTCGCACGGCGCTTGACGAGCCGGGCTTGCGTGGACACACTTGCGCACACACGGAGCAGATGCGCATGCCCGAGCCGCGACGATCGGTGAAACGGGACGCATGAGGAGACAGCGATGAAACTCATCAAGTGCATTGTGCGGCCGCACAAGGTCGACGACGTGCGGGACGCGCTGGAGAAACTCAATATCGCCGGCATGACCGTGACCGATGTGCGGGGCCACGGCCGGCAGAAAGGGCATACCGCCGTCTATCGCGGCAAGGAATACAGCGTCAGCCTGCTCCCCAAAGTGGAAATCGAAGTCGTAGTGCCCGACAACGTCGCCGAAGACGTCATCGAGGCGATTATGGCGGCGGCCCGGACGGGCGAGATCGGCGACGGCCGCGTTTTCGTCATCCCGGTTGAACAGAGCTACAACATCCGTACAGGAGAACGAGATGTCACCTAGCGCAGTGAACACGGCAGACACCGCGTGGATGCTCGTCGCAACGGCCCTGGTCCTCTCGATGACGCCCGCACTCGCATTCTTCTACGGCGGGCTGGTGCGATCGAAAAATGCGCTGAATACGATGATGATGAGCTTCGTGTCGCTCGGCTTCGTTGGCGTACTCTGGGCGCTTGTCGGCTACTCACTGGCGTTTTCGACGGGAGGGCCCTGGATCGGAGATCTCTCTCGAATCTTCCTGCGCGGCGTCGGCCTCGAGGCACAGGGCACGATCCCGCATGTGCTCTTCATGGCATACCAGGGGACCTTTGCGATCATCACCGCCGCGCTGATCTCCGGCGCGATTGTCGAGCGGATGCGGTTCTCGATGTACGTGGCGTTCATCTCGCTCTGGGCGCTGTTCGTCTACAGCCCGATTGCGCACTGGGTCTGGGGGGGCGGATGGCTCGCAAAATGGGGCGCGCTCGACTTCGCGGGCGGTACGGTCGTCCACGTCAACGCCGCCATCGCCGCGCTCGTCGCCGCAATCGTCGTGGGGAAGCGGCAGGAATATCCGTCCGCTTCGCTACTACCGCACAGCGTCCCCTTGACGCTGCTCGGCGCCGGGCTTCTCTGGTTCGGGTGGTTCGGGTTCAACGCCGGGAGCGCGCTCGCCGCGAGCCCGGTCGCGGCCCTTGCGTTCGTGACGACGATGCTGGCGCCGGCCGCGACGTTGCTGGTGTGGACGTTCCTGGACGCGTTCCGGTCGCGAAAGCCGACCGCCGTCGGTGCTGCGACCGCGATAGTCGTGGGCCTGGTCGCGATTACGCCCGCTGCGGGCTTCATCAGTCCGATGAGTGCGATTGCGCTCGGCGCCATTGCGGCGGTTCCGAGCTATCTGGGGCTCATGGTTCGCGTGAAGACTCCGCTCGACGACTCGCTCGACGTCGTGGCGGCACACGGCGTCGGAGGCACCGTTGGCGCGCTCCTGACGGGCCTGTTCGCAGAGAAAAGCTGGAACGGAGTCGCCGACGGTGCGTTGTTCGGGAACCCGAAGCAGCTGCTGATTCAGGCCACGGCCGTTGTTGCCGTCATGGTGTACAGCGGCCTCGTGAGTTTCATCCTGCTGAAGCTCCTGGCACTGGTCGGTCCGCTACGCGCGACGGCTGACGATGAGACGACGGGACTGGACGTCACGCTCCATGGCGAAGAAGCTTACCTACACGAGGGCTGACGCCCTCGTGCGAATTGCTGATTTATCGTTGATCGGGTGATTTGATCGATGGCCTTCAATCAGCAATCAGCACTCGAAAATCAGCAATTCGTGTTTCTCCTCGACGTTGACAACACGCTGCTCGATAACGACCGTGTCACGGCCGATCTGATGGGGTACCTCGATCAAACAGTAGGCCGGGCGTCGCGGGAAGAGTACTGGAAGATTTTCGAGGGCCTTCGCGAGGAGCTCGGATATGCCGACTATCTGGGTGCGCTGCAGATGTATCGGCTGGCGCACCCGCGCGATCCGCACGTCGTGAGAATCTCTTCCTTTCTGATCAACTATCCGTTTGCCGATCGGGTGTATCCCGACGCGCTGAACGTCGTCGCCCGTCTGAAGCGGTGGGGCCGGCCGGTCATTCTTTCCGACGGCGATGTCGTGTTTCAGCCGCGCAAGGTCGAGCGCTCGGGCCTGATGGAGGCGGTCGACGGGGACGTGCTCATTTACGTCCACAAGGAGCTCGAGCTGGAAGACGTCGCAGCGCGATATCCGGCGGAGCGATACGTGTTCGTCGACGACAAGCTGCGCCTGCTCGACGCCTTGAAGCGCGCCTGGGGCAGCCGCGTGACGACCGTGTTCCCCCGGCAGGGCCACTACGCACACGACCCCGAGATCCTGAGGCGTTATCCGGCTGCGGATATCACGGTCGAACGCATTGGGGATCTCCTCAATTTCGAGTTCGGGACCGGGT
>JBKPTT010000054.1:0-16235 GCA_046735635.1 Acidobacteriota bacterium
CGCCTCGGCCTCGGCAGGCAACACACCACAGACGATTACCGTCGCGCTGCTCGTCCTCAGCAGCAACGGGACCACCACGATCAGCGCGGCCGGGGGATCGACGGTATTCCTTGACTCGCCGAACCTGAGCACTCAGCTGACCGTACAGGGCGGCAACCAATTCCTCATAACTGTGGTCAACACGGCTCCGACGGCCTCGGTGACGGAAGATTTCCGACTTGCCGGGGCCCTGATCGTTGAGGGAGCCGCCGCCACGCAGCCGGTCGAAGCGCGGCCCGCAACTCGGTATATGCCGCCGGAATCGCGCAGAATTCCGACCTTCGCCGCCTCCCAATCCGTCGTCGCGCAGCGGCCGCTCCTCGAGCGCCTGGCGCAGAATCATCTGACTGCGCTCGAACGCAACCGCGAGTTGTACGCGCGCCGGGGCCACCCGCGCGACGCCGGCGCGCGCATCAGCGCATTGAGCGGTCGGCGTGCGCCGGTGGCAGCAGCCGTGTCGACGACGATAGGCGCTGTGAACAAGGTCTACGTGAGCAAGGGATTGGGGGGAGACTGCACCGACGTGGACTCGATCAGGGCCCGGACCGTCGCCGTAGGCCAGCATGTCATCGTGCTGGCCGACACCAACCGGACCACGTGGCCGCAAGCCGATCGCCCCGATTCGTCCTTCTACAAGACTTTCGCCGACGAGTACGACCAGGTCACCTGGCCGCATCTGCTGGCAAACATCGGGGATCCGCTCGCGTTCGACGCCAATCTCTCGGGGGTCGGCAAGGTTACCGTCACCATCACTCCGCTCCTGAATTCGATCGGTGGTGGGCTCCTGGCCTTTGTCAACGGGTGCGACTTCTTTCCCTTCGCGTCGAGCGGACCGGACGCCGATTTCAGCAACTTCACCGAGATGTTCTACTCGATGGTTCCCTCGTCGAGCACATTCTCGGTCGTCAATTGGGAAAAACAGCTGCGTGCCACTGCAGCCCACGAGACCAAGCACATCGTTTCGTTTGCGGATCGTATCCTCAACAACAGTCCTGCATTCGAAGAGATCTGGTTGGAGGAAGGCCTGGCGCAGGCATCGTCCGAGATCTGGATGCGCCATTTCAATCAGGCCACCTGGAAGGGCAAGGCCAATTTCCGTCAGACGGTCGGCTGCGAGCTCCATCTGGGGGCGAGCGCCCCGTGCAATTCGCAGAACGACAAGCCACTCGACCTCGTCATCAGCCACTTGCCATTCCTGTTCGAATACCTCCAAAAGGAGAGTGAGTCCCACAACGAAGGCCTGGGCCAGGACCTCCCGTCGGATTACGGAGCGGGATGGTCGGTCGCGCGGTGGACTATCGATCAATACGCCACCGACGAAGGCGCCTTTATCAAAGGGTTGATCAACGAGCCCAGCCTCATTGGCGTGGCCAACTTGAGCAGCCATAGCGGGCAGCCCGGTTCGCTGCTGCTCACTTTCTGGAACATGGCCACCGGCATCTACAACATCCCTTCGTACACCCCCGCCGACCCGCGGATCACCACCCCGAGCTTCAACTTTCCCGAGATTTTCAACGTGGGTCAGACGCAGCTGACTTGCGGTGGTACGCCCTGCGGGCTGTTCACGCAATCGGGTGAGCCGGTTTTTCCGGTCCAGCCGATCGCCATTTCCAGCGCCTTCAATCAAGCCGTGCAGGGCCTCCGAGGAACCTCCGCTGCATTCTTCCTGCTCTCGGCCGCGAGCAGTGGAAAGCAGGCCCTCCAGCTCCAGAGTGGGGGTGGGGCAACTTTGTCACCCTCCAGTAATCTCAGGGTCGGCATTATTCGGGTTCACTGATGGCGCACGAAGTGTGGCGGCGTCTTGCTGCCGGATGCGCGGCGGTCGGGATCATGGCCGCCGCGTGCCGGCATCGATCCGATGCGCCGGGGCCGCCGCGGAGCGAAGCGGTGAGCGACAGCATAGCAGGCATAGTGCAGGTCGTTGGCGTCGCGGCCTTGCCTCGTATCGTGCTGCTCCGCGGCGGAGCGCCGACCCTTACCTTGAGCGGCCCTGCATCGCTGGCAAACCTGAACGGGCTCAAGATCGGGGCGGTGGGACAGGTGGATGGGTCGACACTCACAGTGAGCCGATTCACGGTCCTCGAGGCAAACGGGGTGAGGGCGACGGACGGCCGCCTGGTCACAGAGGGCGGCGATCTCTATCTCGAGACCGCCGACCACGTCCGGCATCGGCTGGTGAATCCCTCACCCAGGTTGCGCGAGCGGGTCGGCCATCGTGTCTGGGTGTCCGGCTCACTCGATAAAGAACCGGTTGCTTATGGGTTCATCGACTGACGGCAAAACAACGCCGGCCGACTCTATTGAGCCGGCCGGCGCCGCATTGCGCGGTCAGTACCCGGATTCCGGATTACTTGCCGAGCTTGACGACGTTCTCCGCCGCCGGGCCCTTCTGGCCCTGCACGATGTCGAACTCGACCCGCTCGCCCTCGGCGAGGGTCTTGAAGCCCTGAGCCTGGATCGCGGAATGGTGCACGAAGCAGTCCTTCTGTCCGCCTTCGGGGGTAATGAAGCCAAAGCCCTTGGCGTCATTGAACCACTTGACCGTGCCGGTCGTACGCATTGTTCCTACTCCTTGTGTGTGCGGTAATCGGAGTGCGGACATGCGCCGTACCGACCGACTACGCTCTGTGCGTGAACTGAACCCTCACGCGGGGCTGCCTGCCGCGGCGCGAACCCGCGCACACGTGAACGGCAGGAACTCAAAAAGGGGCCGGCACCAACGCCAGCCCCTCTATACTCACGTCGGATCGCCGGGCCAAGATATCGGGCGACGCACCGGTTCGCAAGCGGGGGGGCCGCGAAACCGGTGGCGCAACTGGCCTACCTGCACACAGCCGAGGAAGCTATCCTAGGGAGCCCGAGCAACCGACCCCTCACAAAGCGCCCATCGTGACAGACCTCCGCAAGAAGCTGGAAGAAGGCTTGGCCGGCCAATACGCTCTCGAGCGCGAGTTGGGACGCGGCGGCATGGCAACCGTGTTCCTCGCGCACGACTTGAGGCACGATCGGTCGGTTGCCCTCAAGGTGCTCCATCCCGAGCTTGCCGTGACGCTGGGCCCGGAGCGATTCCAGCGGGAGATCCGCCTCGCTGCCCGCTTGCAACATCCCCATATCCTGACCGTGCTCGCCTCGGGGGAGACCAGCGGGCAACTCTGGTTCACCATGCCCTACGTGGAGGGTGAGTCCCTGCGGCAGCGGCTCAATCGCGAGCGCCAGCTATCGCTGGAGGACGCACTCCGCATCACCACGGAAGCGGCGCGGGCATTGGACTACGCCCACACGCACGGCGTGGTTCACCGCGACATCAAGCCCGAAAACATCCTGCTTACTACCGATGGCAGTACGCTGGTCGCCGACTTTGGGATCGCGCGCGCGCTCGGAAAGGGCGAGTCGCAGCTCACCGAAACCGGCATGACCGTTGGAACGCCGGCCTACATGAGTCCGGAGCAGGCCGCAGGCGACCCCAGTCTGGATGCGCGAAGCGACATCTATAGCCTGGGCTGCGTGGTATACGAGTTGTTGGCGGGCGAGCCGCCGTTCACCGGCCCTTCGGCTCAGGCCATGCTGGTCCGGCGACTCACCGAAGCACCCAGGTCACTCCGCGACGTTAGGGACACGGTGCCCTGGGTCGTCGAACAAGCCGTCCTCAAAGCATTGGCCAAGGCTCCGGCGGACCGGTTTGCGACGGCGGGACAGTTTGCCCAGGCCCTGCACACCGGAGCAACCACGCCTTGGCAAACGTCCGCACCGATTCTGACCGCCCCAGCTCCCTTAAACGTCGGCACCGCGGCCGAGCCCGCGACACCGAAACGCAAACGCCGGCCGTCGGTTGCACTGGTGTCCCTGGCTCTGGGATTTCTCATCGGGGCTGGCGTGCTGTTTGCCTGGCGCCATTCGCGCGAAGATAGCGATTCGCCGGGAGTGCCCAAGCGTATCGCTGTTCTTCCTTTCGAAAACGTGGGCGCCGCGGACGACGAATACTTTGCCGATGGAGTGAGCGACGCGCTCAGGGGCAAGCTGGCGACTCTTCCGGCTCTCGAGGTGACCGCGCGCAGCAGCGCGGTGCAATACAAGAAGACCCAGAAGCCGGTTCAGCTGATCGGCCGCGAGCTCGGCGTTGACTATGTCCTCACCGGGACGGTTCGGTGGGCCAAAGGGAAGGATGGCACCAGCCGGGTTGAGGTGAGTCCGGAACTGGTTGAGGTAGTCCCGGGACGGACGCCCCGAACCCGTTGGCAGCAACCGTTCGTCGCGTCCATCACCGATGTTTTCCAGGTGCAGGCCGACATCGCGACGAGGGTGGCAGGCGCCCTCGACGTGGCAATGGGAGACAGCGCTCGCGTTCAGCTGGCCCAGCGTCCGACTGCCAGTCTCCCCGCCTACGATGCCTACCTGAAGGGTCGCAGCTATGAGCAGCGGGCGCGGCTCAACGTCGAGCCGCAGTCGATGGTGATCGCGGCTCAGCTCTTCCAGCAGGCGATCGAACGCGACTCGTCCTTCGGACCGGCATGGGCCCGACTGGCCGAGGCTAAGATCTACATCGGCGAGCGGGAACCGACTGACTCCTCTCACTACACTGCTGCAAAGGCGGCAGCGGAACGGGCCGTGGCCTTGAGCCCGGCGTCGGCGGAAAGCCATGTCGCTCTGGGCCACTACTACTCGATGGTCGAGGACAATCAGGAACGGGCCATGGCCCAGTATTCCATTGCCCTTAAGACCGAGCCCAACAACGCGGAGCTGTTGGCAGCAATCGGGTGGAACCAGTGGTGGCGGGGCGTGCGTGACTCCTCGATTGCAAACATGGAGCGCGCCAGCACGCTGGATCCTCGGTCGCCTGAGCGGGCGCTTGCGATAGCTAGGATTTATGCGTTTGCGGGGAGCTACGCCAAGGCGGTCTCCGATTTCGACCGGGCCATCGCCCTCGCGCCCGATCAGTACCACGCCTACTTCGACAAGGCCCGGACCCTGCTGGTGTGGCGGGGCGACGTAGACGCCGCCCGAAAAGTCATGCAGGAAGCCGAGACGCGGATCGGGCGGGTGGAGTTTGTGAAGAAAATGTGCGTCGCCTGCTTCGACTGGAGCGGCCCTCTCGCACCCGACTACGAACGAGTCCTTGACCAGCTTTCGCTCAATGAGTTTTCGTCGGGGGACTCGCTCAACTATTACTCCGCTCGGGCAACTCGGGCCTACATGCACGGCGACGGAGCTCGCGAGCGGGTGTACTGGGACTCAGCTCGGGTTGTCTCCGAGCGTTTGGTGAAGGCACGCCCCGAGGATGGCGTATTCCATTATGCCCTTGCGTCGGCGTACGTTGGATTGCGCCGGACCGATGAGGCTCAGCGAGAGTACCGCCGTTATATCGATCTTCGGCAGGCGCACGGAGACACGGTGTGGATCCGAACCGATCAGGCCGGCGACTGGGCATACTACTGGATGTTTTTGGGCCGCCGCGACGCCGCCATCGACTCTCTGGCCGTGCAGCTCGCTGATACGGCATATCCTTTCATTAGCCGAGCATCGCTCAGCGTTGATCCATTCTTTGCGCCGTTGCGGCAGAATCGCAGGTTCGAACAGCTCCTGAAGAAGAAGTAAGACCCGAGAAACTCGTGTGATGCAGACCTCACTTCGTCGTTCCGTTCTCGCCGGCCGGTGGGCGTTGCTTCTCGCCGAATGGCTGGTGCTTTCGCCAGCCGCTCTCGCCGGCCAATCCCACGCCGCCTCCGCCCCGGCCGCTCGTCGCTTTTCCGACGTGACGCTGTCGCCCAACGGTGATTACCTCGCCTGGGTGGGCCCTCGCGAGGATCGGCCCGGTGCCAAAACAGCTGACGCCGTCGTGGTGCTCGACCTCCGCAATGCGTCGCGGCGGCGAACCGTCTCCGTTCCCGGCGCCGAGCCGGGGAGCGCGCACGACCTGACGTGGTCGCGGGACAGCCGGTCGCTGGCATTTCTGGCTACCGCGCGGACGGGTGGTGTCCCTGCGCTCTACATCGCGGCGTCTAACGGGACCCAGGCGAGTCTGGTAGCCAAGCTTCCCGGCGCCGTCAGCCAGCCGAGGTTTTCCCCGGACGGTTCGCAGCTGGCGCTGCTGTACAGCTCGCCGTCGGAGCAGGCTAATGGGCCGCTGGATGCGGCACCCCGCGACACCGGCGCCATCGACACCCGCATTGATCGCCAGCATCTCGCCCTAGTATCGGCCAAAGGTGGGGCACTCCGGCAGGTCACTGCGGCGGACCTGTACGTGTACGAGTTCGACTGGGCCCCCGACGGCAAGCAGCTGGTTCTGAGCGCAGCCCAGGGTTCCGGAAACAACAATTGGTGGGTCGCTCGCCTCTATGCGGTGACGCTGTCGGGTGACCTTCGCGAGATCCTTCGGCCGAAAACGCAGATCGCGCAGCCCAGGTGGTCGCCCGACGGCCGCACCGTCGCGTTCGTCGGTGGATTGATGAGCGACCAGGGCGCAACCGGTGGAGACCTCTGGGTGGTTCCGGCCGAAGGAGGCGAGTCCAGGAACCTCACTGCCGGAGCAACGACTTCGGTCGCGTCGTTCGCCTGGAAGGCAGACTCACGCACGCTGCTGGCCGGCGTATGGGCGGAAGGAGGCTCGGCTATTGCCGAAGTGAACGCCGACGGTGGAGGCATGCGGAATCTCTGGTCGGCCGATGAGTGGATGACCAGCGGTGACGGCGCGTGGGTACCCGGCATCTCTGCGGCGGCGGACGGACACACGGTGGCCGCGGTGCGGGAAGGGTTCGACCGTCCGCCAGAAATCTGGGCAGGGCCGGCCGGCAAGTGGTCGCAGATTACTCACGTGAACCAAAGCCTCAAGCCCGCGGTGGGCAAAGCAATCAGCGTGACCTGGAAAAGCGATTCGTTCCAGGTGCAGGGCTGGCTGATCCACCCGATGGCTGAGAAAGCGGGGCAGAGTTACCCTCTGATCGTCGAGGTTCATGGCGGGCCGGCTTACGCGAGCGGGCCCACTTGGACGTCGCCGATGTCCCAGCTTTCGACCTTCTCGAATGCAGGTTACTTCGTCCTGCTGCCTAACCCGCGCGGCAGCTTCGGACAGGGAGAGGCATTCACCCGGGCGAATGTGAAGGATTTCGGCTACGGCGATTTTCGCGACATCATGGCGGGCGTCGACCAGGTGGTCCGGAAATATCCGATAGACAGTTTGCGAGTCGGTATTACCGGATGGAGCTACGGCGGGTTCATGTCGATGTGGGCGGTGACGCAGACCAATCGATTCCGCGCGGCGGTGGCCGGTGCCGGCCTCTCGAATTGGCAGAGCTACACGGGGGAGAACGGGATCAGCGAGTGGATGGTGCCGTACTTCGGCGCCACAGTGTACCAGGATCCGGCGGTGTACGCCCGCAGCTCCCCAATCAACTTCATCACCCGGGCGCGCACGCCGACCCTGATCGTGGTGGGCGAGCGGGACGTGGAATGCCCCGCCCCGCAGTCGTACGAATTCTGGCGCGGTCTTCAGCGCGCCGGGGCGCCCACGCAGCTCGTGGTGTATGCCAACGAAGGGCATGGCTTCGTAGACCCCGCTCACCAGCGAGACGTGAGCGCGCGAACTCTGCAATGGTTCAATCGCTATCTCGCAGGAGAAGCAACTCCATGAGCGACCGTCGCTCCGTCGGGCCCGATGGATTGGTTCACGCGGTCCGCGGAATGCTCGACGCTGCGATACAGCAGGCGAAAGCTGCTTCCTTGCCCTGGAACTATGCTGCCCTGCTGCACGCGCGCCGCCGCATGGGAGAGCGGGGATTCGGGGTGATCACGCTCCGGGGTGAAAGCCTCCCCCTGACCCGGGCGCTGGTGGCCGGGCTCGAGTCCGCTCCGATCTGGCTCCCGACGATGGGCTTTGTGGCTGTGGAAGGAGCAACCACCACCGATGAGGGGGATGAGTCGCCTGTCGATCAGCTGGTTCTTCGCGCAGCCGACCCGATGCCGATGCCGCCGCAAGTGGCGCAGGCCCTCGCCGCCTCGGAGGTGGCGAGCAGGGAACCAGGGGTTGACCGCAACGAGCCGCCGGTAATTGAATTGCCGACCGTCCTTCATTCCGCAACCGTAACCCGAACGCTCATACTGCTGTCCGAAGCTCGGCCACACGGCTGGCCGCCCTGATCACGGGCCGAGCGATTTCGGCCGAGCTTCGACAGATTAGTGTAAGGCTCGCAAGGAGACCTGATGCCGATCGCGACTCTCAAGAAGTTTCTCGATGACGAGCACATCCAGTACGTCGTGATCTCCCATTCACCCGCATTTACCGCTCAACAGATCGCTGCTTCGGCCCACGTCAAAGGCCGAGAGCTGGCCAAGACGGTGATGGTCAAGATCGACGGGAAGCTCGCCATGGCGGTGTTAGCTGCCTCACAAAAGGTGGATCTGGACCGACTGCGCGAGGCGGCCGGCGCCGAGCAGGTGGAGCTGGCGGCGGAGCGGGAATTTCGGGATCGCTTTCCAGACTGTGATCTGGGAGCCATGCCCCCGTTCGGCAACCTGTATGGGCTCGATGTGTACGTAGCCGACACCCTGGCGGACGACGAGGAGATCGCCTTCAACTCCGGATCGTTCACCGAGCTGGTCCGGATGACCTATCAGGATTTCGAGCGGTTGGTGCAGCCCAAAGTACTGAGGTTCGCAGTAGGCGTGTGATAGGGGCCGTTATATTGCCCCATGCCCCTCCGCAGTTTTCATCCCGTCGTGGCGCGGTGGTTTACCGAGCGGCTGGGTCGGCCTACGCCGGCCCAGCAGCGGGGTTGGGGCGCGATCCGAGCGGGTCGGGATACTCTGATCGCCGCACCGACGGGGTCCGGTAAGACTCTCGCTGCCTTTCTGATCGAATTGGACCAGCTCCTCCGCGAAGACCTCGCCGGCACCCTCGGCGAGGAGACCCGCGTCGTCTATGTATCCCCACTCAAGGCTCTCAGCGCCGACATCCATCGCAACCTTGCCGAGCCCCGGCGCGAGATCCGGCGCCTGGCTGAAGAGATGGGGTACGGTGCGCCTCGGATCACGGCCGCAGTTCGCTCGGGTGACACGCCGGCCGCGGAGCGGGCCGCCATGCTCAAGGCGCCGCCGCACATCCTGGTGACGACGCCTGAGTCACTGTACCTCCTGCTGACCGCAGAGCGTAGCCGCGCCATGCTGCGCAGCGTCCGCACCGTGATCGTGGACGAGATCCACGCGGTGCTCGAATCCAGGCGAGGGACACATCTCGCGCTCAGCCTCGAGCGCCTGGCGCACGTGGCAACCGGTCCGTTGCAGCGGATCGGCCTCTCAGCGACGGTCGAGCCGATCGAGCAGGCGGCAGAGTGGCTGGCGGGCGATTGTCGCGCCCCGGCGGAGGGCCCGTCCCGCCCAGCCATCATCAATGAAGGGCATCGCCGTTTGCTCGACCTGGCGCTCGAGCTTCCCAAGTCACCGCTCGAAGCCGTCATGGCCGGCGAGGTGTGGGTCGAGATTTATGACCGCCTCGCCGAGCTGATCAAAGCACACCGAACCACGCTGGTTTTCGTCAACACCAGGCGGCTGGCTGAGCGGGTTGCCCGGCATCTCGCCGACCGACTGGGCGAAGATGCCGTCACAGCCCACCATGGGAGCCTGGCGAAAGAGACCAGGCTCGACGCGGAAGAACGGCTCAAGGACGGCAAGCTCCGTGCTCTCGTGGCAACCTCGTCGCTCGAGCTGGGCATCGACATCGGCCACGTCGACCTCGTCTGCCAGCTGGGGACCCCGCGACGGATCTCGACCTTTCTCCAGCGGGTCGGGCGCTCGGGACACACAGTCGTGGGCACCCCGAAGGGCCGGCTCTTCCCGCTGTCGCGCGACGAGCTGGTCGAGTGCACCGCACTCCTCCACGCAGTGGGTCTCGGCCAGCTCGACCGCTTGATCGTACGGGAGAAGCAGCTCGATGTACTGGCCCAGCAGATCGTGGCGGAAGCCGCCTGCGAGGACTGGCCGGTCGATGAGTTGTTTGCGATGGTGCGGCGGGCTTATCCCTATCGCCGTCTCGAGCGCGGCGAGTTCGACGCGGTGGTCGAGATGCTGGCGCAGGGATTCACTACTCGCCGGGGGCGGCGGGCTGCCCTCGTTCACCACGATCCGGTCAACGGTCGCCTGAGCGGTCGGCGCGGGGCGCGGCTCCTGGCAATCACCTCGGGCGGAGCCATTCCCGACACCGCCGATTACCGCGTCGTGCTCGAGCCACAGGGCACGTTCCTCGGCACCGTCAACGAAGATTTCGCGGTCGAGAGCACGGCGGGCGACATCTTCCAGCTCGGCAATCTGTCGTGGCGGATCCTGCGGGTGCAGCAGGGTGTGGTCCGGGTCGAAGATGCCCATGGGCAACCGCCCGGCCTGCCGTTCTGGTTGGGTGAAGCTCCAGCCCGGAGTGTGGAGCTGTCGGCGGCGGTTTCCGATCTGCGCCGTGAGGTCGATGGACGTTTGGATGAGCCGGATCGGGCGGCGGCCTGGCTCGCGTCGCTCCTCACTCCCGAGCAGGCATCAAGCCTTGATACGGCAACTCAGCAGCTCATCAGCTACCTGGCGGAAGCCCGCCGCGCTCTCGGCATGCTGCCGACTCAGGACACGATCGTGGCCGAGCGGTTCTTCGACGAATCGGGCGGAATGCAGCTTGTCATTCATTCGCCGTTCGGTAGCAGGATCAATCGCGCCTGGGGGCTGGCGCTGCGGAAGCGGTTCTGCCGTCAGTTCAATTTCGAGCTGCAAGCCGCGGCCACCGAAGACGGCCTGCTACTCTCGCTCGGTCCACAGCACTCCTTCCCCCTCGAGAACGTCTTCAAGTTCCTCCATCCGGATTCGGTTCGCGACATCCTGGTTCAGGCCCTTCTGGATGCACCGATGTTCGGTACTCGCTGGCGCTGGAACGCCACCATCGCCCTCGCAATTCCACGTAACCGCGGCGGTAAGAAGGTGCCGCCGCAGCTGCAGCGGATGGAAGCGGACGATTTGCTCGCCGCTGCATTCCCGGACGCGGCGGCGTGCCTAGAGAACATCCCGGGCGATCGTGAGATTCCGGATCATCCGCTGGTACGCCAGACCATCGAGGACTGCGTCGACGAAGCGATGGACCTGAACGGGCTCATCGCCATTCTGCATCGCATCGGTGCCGGTCACATCCAGTGCATCGCGCGCGACCTGCCCGAGCCGTCGCCACTGGCGCACGAGATTCTAAATGCGCGTCCGTACGCCTTCCTCGATGACGCACCGCTGGAGGAGCGGCGGACGCAGGCGGTGTACACGCGGCGCAGCCTGGAGCCGTCTTCGGCCGATGACCTGGGCGCATTGGATGCGGCAGCTATCGATCGCGTCAGGTCTGAAGCATGGCCTGATCCGAGAAACGCGGACGAGCTGCAGGACGCACTTCTTACCTCCGGCTTTCTGACCGAAGCCGAAGCCGTCTCCAGCCCTGGTGCCGACTCGTGGGCCGCATGGCGCGACGAGCTCATCCAGGCCGGACGGGCGCGGCTCATGCAGGTGCCGTCCGGCGTGACGTTGTGGGTCGCCACCGAGCGAGTGCCGGAGATGCTTGCCCTTCATCCGGGCGCGGCGTCGGCCGGACCCCCCCAGGTTATTCCCGAGCGGGATGTTGCCATTCGCGAGCTGCTGCGGGGTCGGTTGGGTATCGCCGGGCCGACTACCGCTGCGGACCAGGCGAACGCCCTGGCCGTCCCGGAGGCCGAAGCATTCGGTGCGCTGGTCGCCCTGGAAGCGGAAGGTGTGGTGCTCCGCGGCCACTTTACTCCGCACCTCGGAACGCGAGACACCCTCGAGTGGTGCGATCGGAGACTGCTCGCCAGAATCCATCGATACACGCTCAATCGGCTGCGGGCGGAAATCGAGCCCGTCTCCGCAGCTGACTTCATGCGTTTCCTGTTCGTCTGGCAGCGGGCAGATCCGGATCACAATGTCGCCGGGCTCGCGGGCCTAGGGAGTGTGATCGAGCAGCTCGACGGGTTCGAGGTTCCGGCCGGCGCGTGGGAGGCTGACGTGCTCGCGTCGCGATGCGCGGAGTACGACCCGGCGCTGCTCGACACCCTGTGCTTGACTGGCCGAGTGGCGTGGGGGCGCACAAGCGGTAGGAACGGAAACTCCGACAACGGCAGCGCACCAAGTACGCGGACCGCCGGCCCGATCCGCACCACGCCGGTCGCGCTGTTCATCCGGGAGACCGCCCAATACTGGCTTCCGGCTGAAATTTTGATCGAGGACGCTGCATTGTCGGAATACGGGCGCCGGGTCCGCGAGGTGCTGGTCCGGCGCGGTGCTTTGTTTTTCCATGAGCTGGTGAGCGGGTCCGGACTCCTCGCGACTCAGGTCGAGCAAGCTTTGGGCGAACTTGCCGCGCTCGGCATGGTGACTTCCGACGGTTTTGCCGGACTTCGAGCGCTGATTACGCCATCGGCGAAGCGGAAACCGCTCGTCCCCGCGCCAAGGCGGCATCGGACCGTGCCGTTCGGGATCGAGAGCGCGGGCCGGTGGGCGCTTCTGGAAGGGCACCCTGATGAAAGCACCGACAGCCACCGGATCGAGCACAAGGCTCGAACCCTGCTTCGCCGGTATGGTGTCATGTGCCGGCGGCTGCTCGAGCGGGAGGCCAACGCCCCTCTCTGGCGTGACCTGCTGATGGTGTATCGGAGGCTCGAAGCGAGAGGCGAGATCCGGGGAGGTCGCTTTGTCGCGGGTCTGGCGGGAGAGCAGTTCGCGTTGCCTGAGGCAGTGGGCCAGCTGCGTGCCATCCGGCGACAGGAAAGCCGTGGACGTCTCGTAGGACTGAGCGCGGCTGATCCACTCAACCTGACCGGCATCGTGACTCCGGGCGAGCGGATCCCTGCTCTGGCCAATAATCGCGTTCTGTATGAAGACGGGGTCCCGGTTCTGGCTCGGAGTGCGGGGGCGACCAGGGTGCTCAATGCCGAAGCCGCCGACCGGGTGGCGAAACTGGCGCCGGCCTTGATCCGTCGGGGGATTGGCCCGGCACTGCGGGTTCAGCTCGGACTGAGCGGGGTGCCTGCCTCAGGAGCGACCCTCGAGCGTCCCCCGAAACGGCGGTCCCGTCGGGATGCAAACCCGACGTCGCCCGCCGCTGTCTCACAGGACGTTCCCGCGATATCGGATTCGCGCTAGGCGGTCAACGCCAACGTCACCCACATCGGAGCACCTTATGTCAGCCGCGTGGTGCCGTATTCTCACCAGCCGGTGCAGCGCCGGTTGTCTTGTCCTTTTTGCCTCTACGCAGCTGGCGGCCCAGATGCCGCCGGTCATTCCGGTCGAAAGCTTCTTCGATAGCCCGCAGATAGCCCAGGCGCAGATCTCGCCCGATGGACGGTGGCTCGCGTATCTCAAGCCCTATCAGGGCAAGCTCAACGTCTTCGTGCGGCCAATTGGAGCCGATACGACCAAGCAAAGGCGGCTCACCGCGGACACAGTACGGCCCATCCGGCAATACAACTGGTCGGCCGACGGTAAGAAGGTTCTGTACCTGCAGGACAAGGGCGGTAACGAGAATTTTCACATCTTCTCGGTCGGGGTCGACGCAGCTCCCGGCGACGCCCGCGATCTCACGCCCTACGAGGGCGCCCGCGCTTTCGTCGCGGACGTGCCACGCGATCTGCCCAACCGGATATTCATCGCCCTGAACAAGCGCGATCCGAGTGCGTTCGACGCGTACTGGCTCGATCTCGACAGCGGCAAGCTGGAGCTGGCGGCGCAGAATCCGGGACGGTTCGCCGGGTATCTGGTCGATCGATCGCACCAGGTCCGGGTGGGACTGGCACAGGGACCGGCAGGTGAGAACGAGGTCCACGTGCGGTCGGACTCGACCAAACCCTGGCGGCTTCTCGTCAGCTATCCTGCAACCGAAAACGTTCAGCCGCTCCGCATGAACCCGGACGGACGACACCTCTACATGATCTCGAACCATGGCGAGACAGACCTGAATCGCCTGGTATCGCTCGACCTGGAGAACGGCCAGGAGCAGGTGGTCCACGAGGACCCGGAACATACGGCCGAGCCGTTCGCCAATGAGGAGGTCTTGTTCGGCGAGGGCACCGACTCGGTCTTCTGGACCGCGTACAACGCCGACACCGTCCGGATCTATCCCCGCAACCAGGCCATCGCGGCGGATCTGGCCAAGATTCGGAAGCTCCACGAGGGGACACCCAGCGTGACGTCGATGACTCGCGACGAACAGCGCTGGGTGGTGAGCTTTGATGACCCGACTGATCCGGGCGCCACTTACCTCTACGATCGCACCACCGGCAAGGGAACGTTCCTGTTTCGACCTCGGCCCTGGCTCAAGCCCACCGAGCTGGCGGACATGAAGCCGATCGGCTTCAAGGCGCGTGACGGGCTCAGTATCCACGGATATCTGAGTGTGCCCAAGGGCATTCCTACCCGCAATCTGCCCATGGTCCTGCTGGTGCATGGCGGCCCCTGGGCACGGGACGATTGGGGCTACCAGCCGGAAGTGCAATTGCTCGCCAATCGCGGTTACGCCGTGCTCCAGATCAATTACCGCGGCTCGACGGGATATGGAAAGCGCTTCTATAACGCGGCGGTGAAGGAATTCGCCGGCGCCATGCACAGTGACCTCATCGACGGTGTGAACTGGGCTGTGAAACAGGGCTTGGTGGATCCGAAGAAGATGTGCGTGTACGGCGGATCGTACGGCGGATATGCGACGCTGGTCAGCGTCACCTTCACGCCGAAGCAGTTCACCTGCGCCGTGGATTACGTGGGTCCGTCGTCGTTGATCACGCTGGTCGAGTCGTTTCCCGCGTACTGGAAGCCGTTCCTCGAGGGCAGCTGGTATCGTTTCGTCGGCGATCCGGCAAGACCCGAAGACCGAAAGGACATGTGGGCCCGATCACCGCTGTCGCGGGTGGACCAGATCACCACTCCACTGGTGATTGTCCAGGGCGCTAACGACCCGCGGGTTACCAAGAAGGAAGCCGATCAGCTGGCTGTAGCGCTGCGGCAACGCGGAGTGAAGGTGCAATATCTCATCGCTGCCAACGAGGGACATGGATTCCTGAATCCGGACAACCGGCTCGCACTGTACCACACGATGGAGCGGTTCTTTGCGCAGTACCTGAAGGGCCGCACCCAGGCCAAGACGCCGGCCGGTGTAGATGCGCGGATTCGAGCGATGACCGTCGACGTCGATACGCTCAAATCCGGCGAGGGACAGGATCGCGCGGCGACGCGATAGCCCTAGACCCGAGCTTCGGTCGAACCTATCGTTTGAGGCTGCTGGTTCACCCTTCGATCCCGGCAGACCGCGATGGCCGACCCCCGCGCCGAGCTGGAAGACGCGCTCAGTGGCCGTTACCGGCTCGAGCGCGAGCTCGGCCGGGGAGGCATGGCCACAGTCTGGCTGGCTCATGACCTCCACCACGATCGCCCGGTAGCACTCAAGGTGCTCGACCCCGGTCTCGAGCAATCGCTCGGGACCGAGCGCTTCCAGCGCGAGATTCGACTCGCGGCACGCCTCCAGCATCCTCACATTCTTTCGGTCTACGACTCGGGCGAAAGCGCCGGTCAGCTCTGGTTTACGATGCCCTTCGTGGAGGGAGAGTCCCTGCGCGACCGGCTTCGCCGCGAGGGACCGCTCCCAGTCAGCCAGGCGCTGAGGATTACTCGTGAGGCGGCGCAAGCGCTTCAGTACGCCCACGAGCATGGCGTGGTCCACCGGGATGTGAAGCCGGAAAACATTCTCCTCACCCGCGACGGAAGCACCCTGGTCGCCGACTTCGGCATTGCCCGACCCCTGGAAGGTTCTCCCGGGACCCAGCTCACCGTGGCCGGGTTGGTGGTGGGAACGCCGAGCTACATGAGCCCGGAGCAGGCGACCGGCAGCACGGATCTGGACGGACGCAGCGACATCTACTCCCTCGCCTGCGTGCTGCACGAGATGCTCTCGGGGTCTCCGCCCTTCATAGGGCCGACGATTCAATCCGTCCTCACCAAGCACGTCACCGAGCCGCCTCCACACCTCACAGCATCCAACCGAACGATCCCCGTCTCCATCGCCCATGCGGTCACGAAGGCGCTTGCTAAGGTCCCAGCCGACCGATTCACCAGCGCAGCCGAGTTTGCGGCGGCGCTGGAGCCGAGCGGAGTAGCGCGGGCGTATCGGAAAAGACGTCTGAGTAGCATTGTCGTCG
>JBKPTT010000055.1:0-26004 GCA_046735635.1 Acidobacteriota bacterium
CAGCAGTTCTATGCGGACCGCGTTGCCGCACCCGAGGTGCACATTCCATCGCCGTTTCCCGCGGCTGACGCCGAGCTGCTCGAAGGTTGGCTTTCAGGAGAGGCTGGCCGCCGCGTGCGCCTCGTGATCCCGAAGCGCGGCGAGAAGCGCGGCCTGCTGGAGCTCGCAGCCCGCAACGCTGAAGTCGCCTATCAGGCTCGGTTCAACGAGAACGTCGCCGCCAACTACGACGCGCTCGAGACCCTGCGTGCCGTCCTCGCGCTGCCATCGGTGCCGCGGCGGATCGAGTGCTTCGACATCTCCACCATCCAGGGCGCCGAAACCGTCGCGTCGATGGTCGTGTGTGAAGACGGACGGATGAAGCGTTCGGAGTACCGCAAGTTTCGAATTCGAGGCAACCTGTGGGTACGCGGGATCCGGGATGCGGGATCCGACGGATCGGGCTCCACCGGATCCCGGATCCCTGATCCCGGATCCCGGTTCGCAAACGACTTTGCCGCCATGCACGAGGTCGTGCTGCGGCGCTACCGCAAGCTGCTCGAGACCGGCGGCCCGTTTCCCGATCTGATCCTCATCGACGGAGGCAAGGGTCAGCTGACGTCCGCGTATGAGGCGCTCGAGGAGCTTGGCCTCGGCAATCTCGTCGCAGCCGGTATCGCCAAGAAAGAGGAGCTTCTGTTCACGCGCGACCGCGAGGCGCCGATCGCGTTCGCCGAGGATAGCCCCGCGCTTCTGCTCATTCGCCGCATCCGCGACGAAGCGCACCGCTTCGCGGTCACCTTCCATCGGCTATCGCGCACCAGACGCGATCTCCGGTCGGAGCTCGACGTGATCGAGGGCATCGGTCCCCGGCGCCGGAAAGCACTGCTGACGGCGTTTGGTAGCCTCGCGGGCGTCCGTCGCGCGACGCGCGAGGAGTTGATGAGAGTCGTTGGCGCCCGGTGCGCGGACGCCGTCCTCGCGCACTTCGCTGCGCAGTCGTGATCTAACTCCTTGATACTGCGGTACTTTTCGCTTACTCTGGGCACGCTAATTCTCGAATGAAGCCGCGTGTCGTTTCGGGCATGCGCCCGACAGGGAAGCTCCATCTTGGCCATCTCGTCGGAGCTCTCAACAATTGGGCGGCGCTCCAGGAGCGATACGACTGCTTTTACTTCGTCGCGGACTGGCACGCGCTCACGAGTGATTACGCGGACACCACGGAAATCGTCGCCAGCGCGTACGACAACGCGGCCGACTGGATCGCGGCGGGCCTGGATCCGGAGCGCAGCACCCTGTTCGTGCAATCGCTCGTACCGGAACACGCCGAGTTGTTTCTGCTCCTCTCGATGACGGTGCCGATTCCCTGGCTGGAACGTGTGCCGACCTACAAGGAGCAGATCGAGCAACTGTCGGAGAAGGATCTTTCGACGCTCGGCTTCCTCGGGTACCCGCTGCTGCAGACGGCCGACATCATTATCTACAACGCGGAGTACGTGCCCGTCGGAGAGGACCAGGTGCCGCATCTCGAGTTGAGCCGCGAAATCGTGCGCCGGTTCCAGAACTTCTACGGCGAGCTGTTCGTCGAACCGAAGCCGCTGCTGACGACGTTCCCGCGCCTCCCGGGCCTGGACAATCGGAAGATGTCGAAGAGCTACGGCAACACGATCAACCTCTCGGACGATGCGGACACGGTGCGCAAGAAAGTGATGCAGATGTACACGGATCCGAAACGGGTCCGCGCGGATATTCCGGGCACCGTCGAAGGCAACCCGGTGTTCATGTACCATGACGCCTTCAATCCGGATACCGCGGAAGTCGACGATCTCAAGACACGCTACCGTGCGGGCAAGGTCGGCGACGTCGAGGTGAAGAACAAGCTTGCGAAAGCCCTCAACACGCATCTCGATCCCATGCGTGCGCGCCGCGCCGACATCGTCGCGCATCCATCCCGTCTGCGAGAGATCCTGTACGATGGCTCGCGCAAGGCGCGCGGCATCGCGCAGGAAACGATGGAGCGCGTGCGAGCGGCGGTGAAACTGAAATACTGAATCAATTACGGCGATTCGGGCAATCCACCGATGGAATCACAGGAATTCGAGTCCATTCTCGAGGCGTATCCAGTCCGGCTCGACAAGTTCGAAGGGCCGCTGGACCTCCTGCTTCATTTGATCAAGAAGCATGAAGTCGACATCTACGACATTCCCATCGTCCAGATCACCGAGCAGTACCTCGCTTACATCGATTTGATGCAGGAGCTGAACCTCGACGTCGCGGGAGAATTCCTCGTGATGGCGGCGACGCTCATTCACATCAAGTCGCGGATGCTGCTGCCGCGGCCCGACCCGACGCAGGAGGATCCGGAGGAAGATCCACGCGAGGCGCTCGTGCGCCGGCTCCTCGAGCATCAGAAGTTCAAGGCAGCCGCCGAGCTCCTTCACGAGCGCGAGACGCTGCGGAGCGCGCAATGGACGCGTCCCGACGGCCCGATCGCCGAGATTGCAGGGGAGGCGCCCGAGCCCGAAGTCGACGTGGATCTGTTCAGCCTGATCGCCGCCTTCCGCTCCGTCGTCGAGCGGGCCAAGCAGCGGCCGAAGGTGTATCTGCCGAGCGAGCAGATCCCCATCGAGGATCGGATCGAGCAGCTCCTCGCGAAGCTTTCGGAAACCGAGGCGTGCGGGTTCGAGGACCTGTTCGCCGACGTGCAGTCCAGGGCGGGCATCGTCGTGACGTTCCTTGCGATGCTCGAGATGATTCGCCTCAAGCTGATTCGGGTGTTCCAGTCGGGCACGATGGGCCCGATTCGCGTCTACAAGCGGGTGCGTCCAGCCGACGCACCATCCTTCGACAAGCCTCAGGACGCCCCTCGGCGTGTCGAAGCGCCGAAGCCGCTGCCGGATCCGGAGCAGCGTGGTACCACTGAGCTCGACACGCTCACCACCGAAGAATCACCGCGCCATGAGTGACCACTTGAAGCCGATCGTCGAAGCGCTGATTTTTGCGTCCCCCGAGCCGCTCACGTGCAAGACGCTGTACAAACTCCTCGACGGCGAACCGCGCGAAGACGTTGACGCGGCGCTGGCGGCGGTGCGGGCGGATTACGATCGGCCCGGCGGCCTGCAGATCGTCGAAGTCGCCGGCGGCTATCAGATCGTGACGCGTCCGGAGCTGCACGAGTGGGTGCGCAAGCTCTTTCACGAGAGGACGACGCAGAAGCTGTCCGTTCAGGCGCTCGAGACGCTTGCGGTCATCGCCTACAAACAGCCGATCACGGCGCCTGAGATCGCGGACATTCGGGGGGTCAGCAGCAGCGGGGGCGTCCTCCAGACGCTCGTCGAGCGGCATCTGATCAAAACGGTGGGGCGCAAGCAGGTGATCGGCCGTCCGTTCATGTATGCGACGACGCGCGAGTTCCTGGAGCGGTTCGGGCTGAACGATCTCGGCGATCTGCCAAAGGTCGACGAGATGTCGGACGCACTCGGGTTCGAGTTGCCGGGCGCGCTCGGCGAGCCGACTGCGACCACGAGCCCGCTCCCGTTCGAGACGGACTCATCGGAACCGAAAGCGGAAGCCCAGCGTCAGGAGGAGCCGGTGCCGGCGGAAGAACCCGAGACGGTGCACTGAAGAAAGGTAAAAGGTAAAAGGTAAAAGGTAAAAGGTAAAAAGTAAAAAGTAAAAGGTAAAATCGGCCGAGGGCCGAGCGCCTGCAGAAGATCCTGTCGACCGCGGGCGTCGCGTCGCGCCGCGCCTCAGAGTCATACATCACCGAAGGTCGCGTCTCGGTGAACGGCCAGACCGTAACCGAGCTGGGCACGAAAGCCGATCCCTTCGTCGACGACATACGCGTCGACGGCCGACGCGTCACCACTCCAACTCGCCGCTTGTACATTTTGATGTACAAGCCACGCGGATATATCACGAGCCGCTACGATCCTCAACGGCGCCCCACCGTCATCGATTTGCTCGCAAAAGGTGGCGTGCGTGACTATGTCTATCCCGTCGGGCGGCTGGACTACGACTCGGAAGGGCTACTGCTGCTGACGACCGACGGCGACCTCGCGTCGCGACTGACGCACCCGAGCCACGAAGTCGAACGCGAATACCACGCGCGCGTTCGTGGAGTCCCGAATCGCCACGCCCTCGACCGCCTTGCCAGAGGAATCGTACTCGACGACAGCAAAACCGCGCCGGCGCGGGTCAGACTGCTGAAGGTGTTCGAGGGCGGCGAAGCGATGCTGTCGATCGTTCTGCACGAAGGTCGCAATCGCCAGGTGCGCAGAATGTGCGAGGCGATCGGGCACCCGGTCGTCCGTCTCCGCCGCGTGCGGATCGGCCCGATCACGGACGATCGGATTCGACCGGGAGAATTCAGGGAGCTGGATTCGGACGAAGTCTCTGCGTTGCGCCGGTCGGCGCGGTAACGCTTGTTGCCTTCAAACTTCTACCTTCTACCTTCTACCTTCTACCTTTTACCTTTTACCTTTTACCTTTTACCTTTTACCTTCACTCAGTCAGTAGGTGTTCCCAGAACGTCACGAGGTTCCACATCGCTGGCACCGTCGCGGAGCGATCGACTTCGGCGTGCGTGATCAACGGCGTCGCGAGCTGATGGACAACGACGCCGCGCCTCCTCAACGTATCGGCGAGCAGCGCGGATTCGATCGCGGGAATGACGTTGTCGTCGGTGCCGTGGAGCAAGTACACGGGGGCCTTCGGCGCCGCCTGGGTCGCCGGCGACAGCTCGCGATCGTCGCCGAGCTGGGTCACGTGTGGAAGCAGGATCGGGCCGAGGTGTGCGACGTCGCGGTCGTTGACATATCCCATCAGCGTCTTCGACGGCTCCGGGAGCGACGCCGTCATGGCACGCGCGTGCTGGAATGTGTTCCACGACTCGTTCTTGTCGACGAGATCCAGCCGTGACGCTTCGAGATAGGTGAGGATGACTTTCCGCAGCGGCTCGACTTGATCCGGCGGCACGACCCGATCCGCAACGCTGAGAAGAATGATGACCACGCCGTAATCGTGCGGCGGCCGCTTCGAGCCATCTGGCTGCACGCCCGTGCAGAGATAGCGAAGCGTGCGTGGCAGATCGCCATGGCCGCCGAACGACAACACGAACGCGACGCGATCCCGCAGCGGCGATCGCGACGCCGCGATAATCGAGAGCCCGCCCGCGAAACTGATGCCCATCATTCCGACGTGGCCGTCGGGCGCCAGATCGCGCTGCGCGCTCAGCCACGACGCGGCGTCCTCGATCATGTCGGTCGTCCTCGGTGTAATGCGGTACTGCGTCAGGTCGGTGAGCTCCGCCGTGAGCACGGTGTGCCGCACCGACGCGAGATCCTTCGCGAACTGCACGAGCCGCGGCTCGTCGACGCCGGAGGCGTGAACGCCTGGCACGAGGAGCATCGCGCGATCGGACGCGCCAACCGGACGGTACAGCCTGGCGCGCAGCTCTCCGCCCCGCCACGGAACGACGAGCGACGTTTCTGTGAAACTGCCCGTCTCGAGCGACGCCGCGCTCCGCGCGGCACCCTGCATGCCGGCTGCCTGAACGACGAACGCCGCCGCGCGCAAGTAGGAGTTGAATGCCGTCAGGGCGACGGCGATCACGAGAACGGGAACGGCGGCCGCCACCGCGTTCCGCTTCAGCCGCATTGCGGGGATAATACTCGGGATGCGGGGTCCGGGATGCGGGACCCGTGAAGGTTCGAATCCCGGGTCGCGGATCCCGCGTCCCGGATCCCGGTATGGCCAAACGCCTCATCATCGCTATTGACGGACCATCCGGCGCGGGCAAAGGAACGATCGCCCGCGCGGTGGCGGCCCGTCTGTCGTATCGCCACATCGATACGGGCGCCATGTATCGTGCTGTCGCATGGAAGGCAATCCGGCAGCGCGTCGATCTCGAGAACGAGGCCCTCGTCGCCGCAGTCGCCGAGCGCGCACAGTTCGAGGTCGGGGACGGGCGCGTACGAATCGACGGACATGACGTTGCAGCCGCGATCCGCACGGCGGACATCGATCGGGCCGCCGCGATCGTCGCGCGGCAGCCGCGCGTCCGCGAGGCGCTGATCGCGCGTCAACGCGCCGAGGGCGCGGGCGGTGGAGTGGTGATGGAAGGGCGCGACATCGGAACCGTGGTGTTTCCGGGCGCGGACGTCAAGGTCTATCTCGACGCGTCACCCGAGGAGCGCGCCCGCCGCCGGGCGACCGATCCCGCACACGCGTCAGGGACGGGAACCTCGGCAATGCAGGAAGTCGCGACGGCGCTCGCCGAGCGCGATCGCATCGACAGCACCCGGGCCGCGTCGCCGCTCAAAATCGCCGACGACGCAGAGGTTATCGACACGACGTCGCTCTCAATCGAGGAGGCCGTCGACCGGGTGATGGAGGTTGTGGGAAAGAGATCGATCGAAGAGTGACGATCGCCGAGTGCCGATTTTTCGATTGGCGAATGTCGAATGAGATTGGCGGAATGCCGAATGGGAATGTCGGGTGCCGAATGGAATGTCGGGTGCCGAATGGAATGTCGGGGGCCGAATTGGAATGTCGGGGGCCGAATGGGAATGTCGGGGGCCGAATGGGAATGACGGGGGCCGAATGGGAATGTCGGTTCGCGGGGTATACGGACCCTCATGTTATGCCCCGGATACAGAATTACTGACGGTCTCCGGCACTCTCAATACGCAGTGGTCAATCCCATTCGCCAGTCGTCATCCGGTTCTGCATTCTTCAATCCCATTCGCCAGTCGTCATCCGGTTCTGCATTCTTCAATCCCATTCGCCAATCTGCATCCCGTTCTGCATTCTTCAATCCCATTCGGCAATCTGCATCCCGTTCTGCATTCTTCATTCCCATTCGGCAATCTTCAACCGCATTCCCCAATCGGCATTCGAAAGTTCGGCACTCGGCACTCGCCAATCGTCAATCCCGATCCTGGTAGTCGTCCGACGATGCAGGGTCGAGCTCCCAGCGGTGTTTGTCGCGAGCGGCGATCTTGTCGGCGGCCTTGAGCTCCTCGTTGTCGTCGTACTGCACGCCGAGCGCTTTGCCGATGTCGTCGACACGATCCTGATCGGGCGTCGGGTTGTCGCCGCCGGGGGCCTCGTCGCCGACCGAGTAGGCATCTTCCCAATCGGCATCGACGTCGCCAGCCGTCAGATCCGGGCTGACCTCGTTGTGCTCGCGTCGTGATTCGGCGAGCTCGTGACGGCCGCTGCGTGCTGCCGACGGACGACGATTCAGGTCGAGGCTCGACGGCGGAGTCTGAATCGTCTCTTCGATCTCGCGCAGCTGCTTGCGCGCGCGCTCGAGTCCCGGCGCGCGCCGGGTGCTGCCCGCGCCAGATGCCGTCCCCGTGGAGCGGCGGGTCGGCATCGGATTGGTGGGCCCCTGGACGCTACGTCCCGATGCCGGCGTCTGATCGAGATCCTCCTCGCGACCCGTGCCCCCCGAGCGCGAGCGGGGCGAGGATCGTTGTTTCGCGCGCGCTCCAGCGCTTCGCAGGTCCTGGACCGTGCGGCGGCGCGCCTTGCCCTTCGGCGTTTTGGCCCCAGAGGTCTTGCGGCCGGTGTTGCGCTTGGCCTTCTTCGTTCGGCCGCGTCCGGCCCCGCCACGCGCGGCCGATCGAGCGCCTGTGCCGGCGCGCTTGTTCGACGGCGTCCGCTTCTGTCCTTTCGTGGAACGCCTGCGCGCCTTGCCGCTGGCCCGCCGCTTCGCCGCTTTCTTGGCCATGGTTACAACCTCTCGGAAGCCGGGCGCTACGGGCCCGGGCTGCGTTGACTGGAGGCCTCTAAGTGATGTATCTTCTATTGCTTATCGCAAATCCAAGGCGCCATCGATGACGCTCGGGACACATTCTACAGCCCGCCGGAGCTGAGATCCCGGCCAGTACGACCGAGGAGGACCCGTTTAGCATGGCAAGTGAAAATCAACCGCACAACAGTCCAAAAGGAGGTGGCACCGGCACTGCTGATCTGAAGACATCAGGCTTCTCGCAGATGGACGATCAGGTCGATCCGCAGGAATACGCGCGCCTCCTCGATCTTTACGATAACAGCTTCCGCAACATCGCGGAAGGCGAGGTCGTAAAGGGCACCGTTCTCAAAGTCACCCCGTCAGAAGTGATCGTCGACGTCGGGTACAAGTCGGAAGGCATCATTCCGGTCGACGAGTTCGTCGACGAGAACGGACAGATTTCCGTGCAGCCGGGCGACACGGTCGACGTGCTGCTCGAACGCACCGAAGACCGTGAAGGGTACGTCGTCCTCTCGCGCGAAAAAGCCGAGAAGATGAAGATCTGGGACGAGGTCGAGAAGGCCTACGCCGAGAAGAAGGTCGTCATCGGCCGCGTCATCGAGCGGATCAAGGGCGGCCTCGCCGTCGACATCGGTGTGCGCGCGTTCCTCCCGGGATCCCAGATCGACGTGCGCCCTGTGCGCAACCTCGATGCGCTGCGCGGACAGGAGCTCCGCATGCGCGTCATCAAGGTGAACAAGAAGCGCGGCAACATCGTGCTCTCGCGGAAAGTCCTCCTCGAAGAAGAGAACGCGGAGAAGAAGAAGCACACGCTCGATACTCTCGCCGAAGGCAAGGTCCTCCGCGGCGTCGTCAAGAACATCACGGACTACGGCGCGTTCATCGACCTCGGCGGCATCGATGGTCTGCTGCACATCACCGATATGTCGTGGGGCCGGGTGTCGCATCCGTCGGAGCTGTTCAAGGTCAACGACGAGATCGACGTGATCGTGCTGAAGTACGACCCCGCGACCGAGCGCGTGTCGCTCGGCCACAAGCAGCTGATGCAGGATCCGTGGGCCAATGTCATCGAGCGGTACCCGGTCGGCGCGCGCATGAGCGGCAAGGTCGTGAGCCTGACCGACTACGGCGCGTTCGTCGAGCTCGAACCGGGCGTCGAGGGGCTGATCCATGTCAGCGAAATGTCGTGGAGCAAGCGGGTGAAGCATCCGTCGAAGATCCTCAACGTCGGCGACAGCGTCGAGGCAATGGTGCTCGGCGTCGATCCCGGCGCGCGGCGGATCTCGCTCGGGTTGAAGCAGGTCGAGAGCAACCCGTGGCACGAGCTGTCGGAGAAATATCCGATCGGCACGACGATTACCGGGAAGGTGCGCAACCTCACCGAGTTCGGCGCCTTCGTCGAAGTGGAAGAGGGGATCGACGGACTCATTCACATTTCGGACATGTCCTGGAGCAAGCGGCTGAAGCATCCCTCTGAGGTGCTGAAGAAGGGGGACACCGTCGAGGCGATGGTGCTCAACATCGACGCGGAGAACCAGCGGCTGTCGCTTGGCCTCAAGCAGCTCCAGACCGATGTGTGGGACGAGTTCTTCCAGCAGCATCACGTCGGCGACGTGGTCGAGGGCAAGGTCGTGCGTCTGACCAACTTCGGCGCGTTCGTGGAGCTTGCCGAAGGCATCGAAGGGCTCATTCACGTCTCTGAGTTCGACGACTCGCAGCACGCCGGAAAGGACGAGAAGCTGGATCTGAAGGTGGGGGAGACCTACCAGATGAAGATCATCAAGCTGATTCCGGTGGAGCGGAAGATCGGCCTGAGCATTCGTGCACTGAAGAGCGACGAATTCCGCGCGGACTGGGAGGCGTACACGGAAACCACCGGACGGCCGGAAGTGACGCTCGGCGATCACTTCAAGCATCAGCAGTAGGAAGCTGTCAGCCGCCAGCTGTCAGCTGTCAGCCGTTGCGCTGAGAGCCGACAGCTGATAGCTGAGAGCTCTAATCATGGAGCCCCTATGACGAACGGCAGCATGACGAAAGCGGAGCTCGTCGAGGAAGTCTCGCGCGTTTCGGATCTCACGAAGAAGCACTCCGAGGTCATCGTCGACACGGTGTTCAAGAGCATCATCGATGCCCTGCACCGCGGGGAGAAGATCGAGCTGCGGGGATTCGGGAGCTTCCGCCTACGCCGGCGCGAGCCGCGCAAGGGGCGCAATCCGAAGACAGGCGACAAGGTGGACGTGCCGCCCAAGAAGGTGCCCTACTTCAAGCCTGGCAAGGAGCTCAAAGAACTGATCAACAAGGCAGCCGACGCGTCGCCCGCGCCACCGGCCGCGACGCCGATTGTTGTTGATCCCGACGTGGCCGGCGTGTGAAGGCTCTCGGAATTGCTGATTTCCGATTGCTGATTGTTGATTGATTGTCGATTGCCGGTTTACTGACGATTGCTGATTGATCGCGCCTGGCGTTTTCAATCAGCAATCAGCAATCGAAAATCAGCAATTCTCCTTATGGATCGCTTGTGGTCGCCCTGGAGGCTCGAGTACGTGACGGGCAGTGGTAAGTCTCCAGGGTGTGTGTTCTGCGCGGCGCAGGACCCTTCCGAAGACCAATCCTCTCTCGTCGTTTTCCGCGGCAAGAGCTGCTACGTCATCCTCAACCTGTATCCCTACAACAACGGCCATCTCATGGTCGTGCCGAACCGGCACGTCGCGTCGCTCGCGGCGGCGACGAGCGAAGAGCTGTGCGAGCTGATCGAGCTCACGCGGCAATCCGAGCTCGCGCTGACCGAGGCCTTCAGCCCGCACGGCATGAACATGGGCATCAACCTCGGGAAGCCAGCGGGCGCCGGCGTGCTCGATCACGTGCACATGCACGTCGTGCCGCGATGGAACGGCGACACGAACTTCATGACCATCGTCGGCGAGACCCGCGTGCTGCCCGAAGAGCTGCCCGTGACGGCGCGCAAGCTGCGGCCGATCTTCGACAAGCTGCAGCGGGCCTGACGACCGACCTCGATCAACCACAGTCGCCAGGCGTTCCTGTGAGAGCTTTTTCGGCGAACAGCGTTGATGCCGATCGCCGACGTTGAGGTACAGTCGCAGGCATGATTCTCGAGCTCAGTGAGGCGCAGCGCGCCTACCAGCAGCGGGTCGCGCGGTTTGCGGCCGAGCGCGTGGCTCCCAGGGCCGCGGCGATCGATGAGACCGGCGCGTTTCCGCGCGACCTCGTTCGGGAAGCGGCGTCGCTCGGCCTCATGGGTGTGACCATCCCGCAGGCCTCGGGCGGTGCGGGCCTCGATTATGTGAGCTATGCGGTCGCGATCGAGGCGCTCGCCACCGCGAGCGCGGTCATGGCGGTGATCGCGGCCGTCAACAATTCCCTCGTGGCCGAGCCGCTCGCCCGCTTCGGCTCGGATGCGCAGAAAGAGACCTGGCTCCGACGGCTCGCAACCGGTGACGCGCTCGGCGCGTTCGCGCTCTCGGAGGAGCACGCCGGCTCCGATGCGGCGAACCAGCAGGCAGTTGCGCGGCTGGACGAGCGCGGCTACGTGATCAGCGGGCGCAAGGTGTGGGTCGCGAACGCAGCGGCGGCCGACGTGATGATCGTGTTCGCCGCGACCCAGCCGGGGATTCGCGGCCGCGGCGTCAGCGCATTCCTCGTTCCGATGGACAGTCCGGGCATTGCTCACGTCGATACCCAGGATTCACTCGGCGTTCGCGGCCTCGGCTGCGCGGATCTGCAGCTGACCAACGTCCGCGTCGACACGGACGCGCTCCTCGGGAATCCCGGCGAAGGATTTCACATTGCGATGTGGGCGCTCGACGGCGGCCGGGTGGCGATCGCGGCACAGGCGCTCGGCGTGGGTAGCGCAGCGCTGCAGGAAGCGCTGGAGCACGCGAAGACGCGCGAGGCCTTCGGGCAACCGATCGGCAACTATCAGGCGATTCAGTGGATGCTCGCCGACATGGCCACCGAGCTCGACGCCGCGCGAATGTTGACGCTCAAGGCAGCGGACGCCCGGCAGCGTGACGCGCGTCCAACACTGGACGCGTCGATGGCCAAGCTGTTCGCGTCCGAGAGCGCGCATCGGGCGGCCGACAAGGCCATGCAGATTCTCGCGTCGAAGGGCTACCGTCGCGGATCGATCGCCGAGCGCCTCTTCCGGGACGTCCGCGCAACGGAAATCTATCAGGGCACCTCGGAAGTGCAGCGGATGGTCATCGCGGAGCACCTGCTGTCGTAACGAGCTCGCCGCACGTGTTTCACGACAGAAGCTGCTTGGCGATCGTCTGGAGCTGCAGGTTCGTCGTGCCCTCGTAGATTTGGCCGATCTTCGCGTCGCGGAACAGCTTTTCCACCGGGTACTCTTTGACGAAGCCATTGCCGCCGAACAGGTTCACGGCGAGCGAGGCGACACGTTCGGCCACTTCGGACGACAGGATCTTGCAGATTGCGGCCTCGGTCAGAAACGGCCGGCCCGCCTCGCGCAGCCGTGCCGCGTTGTAGACGCTCAGCGTCGCCGCTTCGACGTCCACCGCCGCGCGCGCGAGCTGATGCTGCACCGCCTGGAACTCCGCGAGCGGTTTCCCGAACTGCTTCCGGTCCTTGGTGTAGGCGATCGCATGCTGCAGCGCTCCCTTCGCAAGTCCCACCATCTGCGCGCCGATGCCGATTCGCCCTTCGTTGAGCGTCTCGATTGCGACCTTGTACCCTTTCCCGATCTCGCCGAGGACGTTCGCCCGGGGGACGCGACAGTCCTCCAGAATCAGCTCGCACGTGCTGCTCGCGCGGATCCCGAGCTTGTCCTCCTTCTTCCCCACCGTGAACCCGGGAAATCCACGTTCGACGACGAACGCGGTGATCCCTCGATAGCCCGCGTCCGGATTGAGCGTGGCAAAGACGATGAAAATGTCCGCTTCGTTGCCGTTGGTGATCCACAGCTTCCGGCCGCTGAGCACGAACCCGTCGCCGTCCTCGCCGGCCCGTGTCGCCAGCGCGAACGCGTCGCTGCCCGACCCTGCCTCGGAGAGGGCGTACGCGCCTACCGAGGTCGCCGCCAGCTTCGGGAGGTAGCGTTGGCGGATGTCCTCGGTGCCCCAGCGCAGCAGCGCATTGATTACGAGCGTATTCTGGACGTCGACCAGGACGCCGACCGAGGGGTCGACGCGCGAGAGCTCCTCGACTGCGAGTACCGCGTGAAAGAACCGCCCGCCGGATCCGCCGAGACTTTCCGGGATCTCGATGCCCATCACGCCAAGGTCGAACAGCTTGTCGACCAGCGTGCGCGGAATCTTGGCGTGGTCGTCCATTTCGCGGACGAGCGGCCGAACCTGCGCCTCGGCGAACTCTCGAACGCTCTCGCGAAGGATGAGTTCGTCTTCGGAAAGGACCGTGAGGGGCGGCGAGACTTGTTCGGCGGTGTCTTGCGTCAACGGGGAACTCCTGGCGTTTCTTCCGGATGTTATCATCTCCGTTAGCGCAAGCCTGAGCCGTCCTGAAGCCGCCCGCCCTGGGCCGGAGTCTTAACGTTATGAAGTTCTTCAGCCGTTTCGTTGCGGCGCTTGCTTTGATTGCTGCGGCCCAGCCGGCCGCAGAAGGCCGCCGGCAGAATCCGCCCGCTGGCAACCCGCAGCAGCCGTCGCAGCAGACGCCAACGCAGCCGCCAGCAGACCAGCCAGCCTCGCAACAGCAGACGCAGCAGCCTCCCACGATCCGCACGGGCATCAACTACGTGCGCGTGGACGCGATCGTCACCGACAAGGACGGCAAACCGGTTCTCGACCTCACACAGGACGATTTCACGGTGAGCGAGGACGGCAAGCCGCAGAAAGTCGATTCGTTCAGCGTCGTGAAGCTCGACGTCGCCGAAACGGCGGAGAACGGTCCGCCGCGCGCGATCCGGTCGGACTACGACGAAGAGCGCGAGGCGGCTCGTCCCGACGTCCGGTTGTTCGTCATTCTTCTGGACGACTATCACGTCAAGCGGGGGAACGACCTCGCCGTGAAGAAGCCGCTCATCGATTTCATCCAGAACCAGCTCGGGCCGGCCGACATGCTTGCGATCATGTATCCGCTGACGCCGATCGAAGACATTCGCTTCAGCCGCGATCGTGACGGCGCCATCTCCGCCATCGAGCACTTCGAAGGGCGCAAGTTCGACTATCGTCCGCGAAACCAACTCGAAGAGAAGTACGCGATGTATCCCGCGCAGACCGTGGAGCGGGTCCGCAATCAGATCACGATGGACGCACTAAAGGCGGCGGGCTTCCGCATGGGAGCGCTCCGCGAAGGCCGTAAGTCGATCATTTTCGTCAGCGAGGGATTCATGAGCCTTCTCCCCTCGCAGCTGTCCGACCCCGTCGCGTCGATGCCCGGCTACGGCAACCCGAACCGCGGCAACGCGGGCGCGGTCCAGGCGACGCCGCAGCAGCAGATGATGGCCGACGTCGACATGCTCTCGGACATGAACCGGATGTATGGCGACCTCAATCGGCAGAATACGTCGGTGTACCCCGTGGACCCGCGTGGCCTCGCCCCCTTCGAGTACGACGTGAACCAGGGTATCGGCCTGCAGCAGGACGCCAAGAGCCTGCGCGAGACGCTCGATTCGCTGCACTCGCTGGCGGCCAATACCGACGGCCGCGCCATCGTGGACCGTAACGATCTGGCGACCGGAATGAAACAGATCATCCGCGATTCGAGCGGCTATTACCTCCTCGGCTACAACTCCACGCAGGCGCCGATGGATGGGAAATTCCACGCGATCAAGGTGAGCGTGAAGCGCCGCGGTCTCGACGTGCGCGCACGGAAGGGCTACTGGGCGTACACGGCCGACGACGTCGCGCGCGCCGAATCGCGCAAGAAGACCGAAGTGGCAACGCCGGTGACGACGGCGCTGACCGATCTCGCCGCGCCCCTGCGCGACCGCACCGCCCATTTCTGGATCGGCACGTCACGCGCGGCAGACGGAAAGACGAAGGTCACCTTCGTATGGGAGCCAGCCGCTGCGGTGCCCGGGCAACCGCACGATCAGGACCCAGCGTCACGCGTGAGTCTCACCGCGATCGCTCCGGACGGCCGTCCCGTGTTCCGTGGGAAACTGCCCGAGGACGTCGCGCCATCCGCCAAAGGGGGATCGGCAACCTTCGACGCGGCGCCGGGTCGACTCAACTTGAAGATGATCGTCGAAGGGTCGCACGGCCAGGTCATCGACTCGGTGAATCGCGAGGTGACGGTACCCGATTTCTCGACCGTCACGATGTCGTTCGCGACCCCGCGCGTCTACCGTGTGCGCACGTTGCCGGAACTGCAGGCCATCAAGAACAATCCCGACGCGCTTCCCACAAGCGAACGCGAGTTCAGCCGCAGCGATCGCTTGTACATCCGCGCCGAGGCGTACGCCCCCGGCGGCATGACGCCGCCGGTGACCGCGCGGCTGCTCAACCGATCGGGCCAGTCGATGGCGGATCTCCCCGTCCAGCAGCGCCCGGGAAAACCCTCGGAAATCGAGTTGCCCCTCTCGGCCTTCGCCGCCGGCGAATACCTCATCGAGCTCGACGCCAAATCAGAAGGGGGTAGCACCGCGCAGGAGCTCATCGCCTTTCGGATAAGTCGCTGAATCAAATTCCGAGGGCCGACTGCCGAATGCCGATTTATTGAATGTCGATTGCCGAATGAGTTTGGCCAGTGCCGAATGGGAATGGCGATTGCCGAATGGATTGTCGAATAGAGAATGGCGAATGGGCATCATTCGACATTCGACAATCGACATTCGGCATTCGCATTCGACATTCGGCATTCGCATTCCGCATTCGGCATTCTCATTCGACACTCACCACCTCGTTCTTCATTCGACAATCCAAAATTCGGCATCCGACATTCGCCCATCTGCATTCGATCTAGGCGTACATACCCCTCATCTTGGTGACCGTCGCGACGCGGTTGATGGCGACGATGTATGCAGCGGTGCGCATGTCGGTCTTGTACTTCACGGACGTCTTGAGCACGTCGTCGAACGCTTCGCACATCTTCGCTTCGAGGCGGTGGTTGACCTCGTCCTCGGACCAGAAGTAACCGTGGCGGTCCTGCACCCACTCGAAATATGACGTCGTCACGCCTCCCGCATTCGCCAGGATGTCTGGAATCACGAAGATGCCGCGTTCGTGCAGGTGCTTGTGTGCATCGGGCGTCGTCGGTCCATTCGCGCCTTCGGCGACGACCTTGGCTTTGATGATCGGCGCGTTCTCCATCGTGATCTGATTCTCGAGCGCCGCGGGGACGAGCACGTCGACGTCGAGGCCGAAAAGTCGATCGTTTTCAATCGGCTCGCCGCCAGGGAACCCTTCGATTGTCTTGTGCTGCTTGGCGTAGTCGAGCATCTTGTCGATCGCCAGACCGTCAGCGTTGTAGACGCCTCCCTTCCAATCGGTGACCGCGACGATCTTCGCGCCGATCCTCGATAGCAGATCGGCCGAGACCGATCCGACGTTGCCGAATCCCTGAACGGCAACCGTCGCGCCCTTGATGTCGAATCCGAGGTGCTTCGCGGCCTCGCGCGAGACGATCATGACGCCGCGGCCGGTGGCTTCGCGCCGCCCGAGCGATCCGCCCATCTCGACCGGCTTTCCGGTCACGACGGCGGTCGATGTGTGGCCGACGTGCATGCTGTAGGTATCCATGACCCACGCCATGATCTGGTCGTTCGTGTTCACGTCGGGCGCGGGGACGTCCTTCTCGGGGCCGATGGCGTCGACGATTTCCGCGACGTAGCGCCGTGTCAACGCCTCGAGCTCCCTGCGCGACATCCGCGTGGGATCGCAGATGACCCCTCCTTTGCCGCCGCCGAATGGCACGTGTGCGACCGCGCACTTCCACGTCATCCACGCCGCGAGCGCCGTCACCTCGTCGAGCGACACATCGGGGTGGTAGCGGATCCCTCCCTTCGCCGGCCCGAGCGTGATGTTGTATTGCACCCGGTAACCGGTGAAGACCTCGATCTCGCCGTTGTCCATTTGAATCGGGCACGAGACGGTGATCTGGCGCTTGGGGTGTGTGAGGATTTTCCAGATCCCGGGATCGAGTCCCAGCAGACGCGCCGCTCCGTCGAATTCCTGGAGCATCGCGTTGAAGATGCTGCCACCTGCTTCCATGTGACTCCTGACTTTTGCGCCCAGGCCGGCATGCGCGCGGCCGCGTAAACACAAACGGACCAAGCTACTGCTGGCATTCTCAGCAAGTCAAGGCGACCTCGGCATAAGGTTAATTTGTCGTATAGAGTCATTCAATGGCATCTCAAAAATGTCCATGGAGTTCCGAAACTGATCATGGTTGCACACTCCCGCACACCCGCGCATAGCGCTAAATAGCTGATTCACAACGACTTCACATCTATGGCCGGGCTGGCCTTGCCCTTGCTGAATCGGGTGGCGATGCCCGGAGGCCATCGTATGCGCTTTACACGAAAGAGCTTTGTGGCGACGTTGGCGTTCGTCGTGCTCGGAACAACGCTCGCGCATGCCCAGCAGAAGAAGTCACTGTCGCAGCCGTTGTCCGTGTCGACGACGACCGCTGCATCGGATCAACTCGTCATTCTGAGCACGTCGGCGGACCGAACGAGCCAGACGATGACGATTCAAGGAATTGCGTTCGGCAATCAGGCTCCCCAGGTCTGGCTGGAAACGCAGCCGCTCACGGTAATCAGCGCGACGAGCACGCAACTTGTCGTGTTTCTCCCGGCGGCCGTCGCCGACGGCAGCTACCTGCTGACTGTCCAGCGTGGAAGTGCAGAGAAGGACCGCGACGTGTTCAACGCGACAATCGCAACCCCGGGCCTCGGTCCGCAGGGACCCAAAGGCGATACGGGTGCCGCGGGGCCGCAGGGACCGAAAGGCGATACCGGCGCGACCGGACCGCAGGGTCCGCAGGGTGAAGTCGGACCCGCGGGGCCACAGGGTGCGAAGGGTGACACTGGTGCGACCGGCCCGGCAGGGCCGCAGGGTGCGAAGGGTGACACCGGCGCGACCGGCCCGGCAGGCCCGCAGGGGCCGAAGGGTGACACGGGTGCGACCGGTGCGGCCGGACCGCAGGGCGAGATCGGGCCGATCGGACCGACGGGCGCCGCGGGGCCCGCAGGGCCGACTGGATTGACAGGCCCCGCCGGTCCGGCCGGACCCTCAGGGCCAGCCGGTCCAACGGGACCGACGGGACCGGCGGGCCCGCAGGGTCCGCAAGGTCTTCCTGGCTTGAGCGGCTATCAGATCGTCTCGACCGCGTTGTTCACACAATCGGTTGCCGCGAACGGCACGACGACGCTGACAGCGGTCTGCCCGACAGGCAAGCGCGCGTTAGGCGGCGGTTACGAAACGGCGGGCAGTGCGCCTCTGCAGACGATGGTGTCCTTGCCGCCGACGGTGGATTCGTGGAAGGTAACGCTGCGCCTGAATCAGGACACGGCCGCCACGATCCAGTTCCGCACTTACGTCGTCTGCGCGACGGTCAGCAACTAGACCCGGCTCCTCCACCGCGCGGGGCGTTTGTCGCCCCGCGCGTCCTCGTCCCCATCCTCACGGCACGTCCTTCGCTTTCGACCCGTATAATGCGAGGAGCATGAAAACCGCGGCAGCGCAGAGCGCCAGGGAGCGATGGCAGCGCGAAGTGCTCGAGCCTGCGCTGAAGAAGGCGCCGGAGCGCACGGTCCCATTTACGACCATCTCGGGCCGTCCCATCGAGCGGCTCTATACCGCGGAAGACCTTGCGGACTTCGAATTCACCCGCGACCTGAACAATCCCGGCGAATTCCCCTACACGCGCGGCATTCATCCAACGGGCTATCGCGGAAAGCTCTGGACGATGCGTCAGTTCGCCGGGTTCGGAACGCCCGAGGAGACGAACGATCGCTACAAAACCCTGCTCGCGGCTGGCGGCACGGGACTGAGCGTTGCGTTCGATCTGCCGACGCTGATGGGCCGCGATCCGGACCACGATCTTTCCTTGGGTGAAGTCGGGAAATGCGGGGTGAGCATCGCGTCGCTGGCCGACATGGAGCGTCTGTTCGACGGGATTTCGCTCGGCGATATCACCACGTCGATGACGATCAATTCGCCGGCGCCGATGATCTTCGCGATGTATTTGATCGTCGCCGAGAAACAAGGGGCCGACTGGCGGGGGCTGTCCGGCACGATTCAGAACGACATTCTCAAGGAATTCATCGCGCAGAAGGAATACATCTTCCCGCCGCGCGAGTCGATGCGGCTCATCACCGACGTGTTTGCCTTCTGCTCGAAGGAAGTGCCCCGGTGGAACACCGTCTCGGTCAGCGGGTACCACATTCGGGAGGCGGGATCGACCGCGCTCCAGGAGCTCGCGTTCACGCTTCGTGACGGAATCGAGTACATCCAGTACGGCATCGATGCCGGCCTGCACGTCGACGACTTTGCGCCGCGGATCTCGTTCTTCTTCAATTCGCACAGCGATTTCTTCGAGGAGATCGCGAAATTCCGCGCCGCCCGGAAGATCTGGGCGAACGTCATGCGCGACCGGTTCCACGCGAACGACGAGCGGTCGTGGAAGCTGCGTTTCCACACCCAGACGGCGGGTGTCTCGCTGACGGCACAGCAGCCCTACAACAACGTCGTGCGCACGGCGCTCCAGGCGCTCGCCGCGGTGCTCGGCGGCACGAATTCACTGCACACCAATTCGCTCGACGAGGCGCTCGCGCTTCCAACGGCCGAAGCGGCAACGCTGGCACTGCGGACGCAGCAGATCATCGCGCACGAAAGCGGCGTGACGAATCTGGTGGATCCGCTCGGCGGGTCCTGGTTCGTCGAGCGCCTCACGCTCGACATGGAGCGCGGCGCCTACGACTACTTCTCGAACATCGATCGGCTTGGCGGCATGGTCGAAGCGATCGAGCAGGGTTATCCTCAGCGCGAGATCGCCGAAGCGGCGTACCGGTTCCAGCAGGCGGTGGAGAAGCGCGAGAAGATCATCGTCGGCGTGAACGAGTACGTGCAGGACGACGAGCCGCCGTTCCCGATTCTCTACATTGACGACACGACTGCGGACCGCCAGATGGCGAGGCTCAGCGAGGTGAAGCGGACGCGCGACAACGACGCCCTCCGGCGGTCGCTGGATACGCTGCGTGAAACGGCGCGTGGCACCGACAACACGATGTACGCGCTCCTCGACTGCGTCCGTGCGTATGCCACCGTCGGCGAGATGTGCGACGCGCTCCGCGAGGTCTGGGGCGAATACGAGGAAGAGCCGCTCATATGAGCAAGATTCGCGTCGTCATTGCGAAGCCCGGGCTCGATGGCCACGACCGCGGAGCGAAGGTGATCGCACGCGCGCTCCGCGACGCAGGGATGGAAGTGATCTACACCGGTTTGCGGCAGACGCCGGAGCAGATCGTTGGCGCGGCGCTGCAGGAAGACGCCGATGCGATCGGGCTGTCGATTCTATCCGGCGCGCACATGCACATTTGTCCTCGGGTGATGGAGCTGCTGAAGGAGAAAGGGCTCGACGACGTGCTCGTAGTCGTCGGGGGCATCATCCCCGACGTCGATATCCCCAAGCTGCGGGAGATTGGCGTGAAGGGGATTTTTCTCCCGGGCACGCCGATGCAGGAGATCATCGATTTCATTTCGCACAACGTGCGGTCGCGGGTGGAGCCGATCTAATGCCGCACAAGCTGCTGCTGGCCGACGATAGCGTCACGATTCAGCGCGTCATCGAGCTCACCTTTGCCGACGAAGACGTGCAGGTCCACGCCGTCGGCGACGGTCAGAAGGCCATTGCGGCGATTGAAGCGGACCGGCCCGATATCGTGCTCGCCGACGTCGGCATGCCGGAGCGCGACGGTTACGAGGTCTCGGCGTTCATCAAAGGGAACCCCCAGCTCGCCCACATCCCGGTCCTGCTGCTCACCGGCGCGTTCGAGCCGGTTGACGAAGCCCGCGCGCGGGCCGTTGGGTGTGATGGTGTGCTGGTGAAGCCGTTCGAGCCACAGATGGTGATTAATCGTGTGAAGGATCTCCTCGCCGGCCGCCGCGGCGCGGGAACGCAGCCGACGCCAGCCGCTCCGCCGCCGGCGCGGAGCGTGGCGGGCCAGCAGCCGAACGCGAGCGGTGCATCGGCGAGCACGCCGGGGCCGCCGTCGGGCTCGCTCGAGGACTACTTCGATCGGCTCGATGCCGCGTTTGCGACGCTCGAAGGTGGCGTACCGCCTCCATCGCAGGCGACGCCCGGCGGCCCCCCGTCGGTTCCTCCCGGCGCGGTTGCGCCGATCCCGGCCGACGTGGTCGGGGGGTGGGATCCGGATCTCACGGCTGGCGCTCCGAAAATCGAATTCATCGAGTCAGCTCCGTCTGTGCCCGAGCCGGCGCCGTCACCACCGGTTCAGCAAGAGGCTCAGCCAGTCGAAACGGTGCCGGCGTCTCACGGCGCAGCGACGACTGGCCCACAGCAGCCCGTCGCGTCGCGGCCTGTTCCGACGCTCGCCGAGGCGTTTGCCGCGCTGCTTTCCGCCGAGCAATCCCGGCAGATCATTCCGTCCGCGATCGCTGCGCGCGGCCCGGAGGTTGGCGAGGACGTGATCGAAGAAATCGCACGACGCGTGGTCGCGCGCCTCGGAGACAGCGTTCTCGACGCGGCCGAGCGGCTGGTGCGGGAGGAAATCGATCGAATCAAGCGAGGCTGAGCCAGTACTGCGTTACCATCGGCGTTTATGCCTGCTGGTTTCGATCTCAATCATCCCGTGACGGTTCCCGACAAGCCCGCGCTCGAAGGTCTCGAACGGAAGTGGATTGCGCGCTGGGAATCGGACGCGGTGTATCGCTTCGATCGCTCGCGCCCGCGCGCGGAGGTCTTCTCGATCGACACGCCGCCCCCGACCGTCAGCGGCTCCCTCCACGTCGGTCACGTCTTCTCGTTCACGCACACGGATCTCATCGCACGCTTCCACCGGATGCGCGGCAAGGCGGTGTTCTATCCGATGGGGTGGGACGACAATGGCCTGCCTACCGAACGGCGCGTCCAGAACTACTTCGGTGTGCGCTGCGATCCGTCCTTGCCGTACGATCCCTCGTTTGTCCCGCCGGAGAAACCGGGCAAGCAGCCTGTGCCGATTTCGCGGCCCAACTTCATCGAGCTGTGCGCGAAGCTTACGGCTGAAGACGAGAAAGCGTTCGAGGCGCTGTGGCGCTATCTCGGGCTCTCGGTGGATTGGTCGATGACATATGCGACCATCGACCGTCGCGCGCAGCGGATGTCGCAGAGCTCTTTTCTCCGACTCCTTCGCCACAACATCGCGTACCAGCTCGAGGCTCCGACACTGTGGGACGTCGACTTCCGTACCGCGGTCGCGCAGGCGGAGCTCGAAGATCGCGAGCAGCCCGGCGCCTATCACCGGATTCGATTCCGCAAAGCGGACCAGCCGGCGGAATTCGTTGAGATCGACACCACACGCCCGGAACTGATTCCCGCGTGCGTTGCCCTCGTCGCGCATCCCGACGACGACCGCTACAAGCCGCTCTTTGGGCGCGAAGTCGTGACGCCGCTCTTCGGTGCGCGCGTGCCCCTCAGGCCCCACACACTCGCCGATCCCGAAAAAGGGACTGGCGTCGCGATGATCTGCACGTTCGGCGACGTCACCGACGTCGTGTGGTGGCGCGAGCTCGGGCTCCCGGTGCGCGCGGTGATCCTGCCCAATGGCACGTTCAAGCGGGTGACCTGGGGGGAGCCGGGATGGGAGTCCGCCGATGCGGCTCGGGCGCAGGCGCTCTACGATCAGCTCGCGGGGCTCTCGGCGTCGAAAGCGCGGGCGCGGATCGTCGATCAGCTGAAGGAGTCTGGGGACCTGCTCGGCGACCCAAGGCCGATCACGCACCAGGTGAAGTTCTACGAGAAGGGCGATCGACCGCTCGAGATCGTGACGAGCCGCCAGTGGTTCGTGAAGACAATGGACGTCCGCGACGTGCTGCTCCAGCGCGGCCGCGAGCTGCAGTGGCATCCGCCGTACATGCGAGCGCGGTACGAAAACTGGATCAACGGCCTGGCAGGCGATTGGTGCATCAGCCGTCAGCGTTTCTTTGGTGTGCCCTTCCCCGTCTGGTACCAGGTGCGAGCCGATGGATCGGTCGATTACGATGCGCGATTGCTTCCTCCTGAGGATCGTCTGCCGATCGATCCGTCGACCGATGCGCCCGACGGGTATCGAAACGATCAGCGCAATCAGCCCGGCGGGTTCACCGGCGATCCCGACATCATGGACACGTGGGCGACCTCGTCGCTGACGCCCGAGATCGTGTCCCGCTGGGAAGAAGATTCTGACCTGTTTGCACGCGTTTTCCCCATGGACCTGCGCCCGCAGGCGCACGACATCATCCGGACGTGGCTCTTCGATACGGTGCTTCGCGCGCAATACGAGTTTGGAACGCTGCCGTGGAAGCATGCCGCGATTTCGGGCTTCGTGCTGGACCCCGATCGCAAGAAGATGTCGAAGTCCAAGGGAAACGTCGTCACGCCGATGGCGCTGCTCGAAGAACATGGATCCGACGGCGTCCGGTATTGGGCCGCCAGGGGAGGCCCGGGTACCGATACGGCCTTCGATCCCGGACAGATGAAGGTGGGGCGCCGGCTGGCAATCAAGCTGCTGAACGCCTCGAAGTTCGTGCTCAACCGGCCGGAGCCTCGAGGGGATGCGACGGCCGTGGTGGATCGCGGATTATTGACCGCGCTCGCCGTCATCGTTCGGGATTCCACCCGGGACCTCGAGGAGTTCAACTACACGCGGGTGCTCGAACGCACCGAGACGTTCTTCTGGTCGTTCTGCGACGACTATCTCGAGCTCGTGAAAGGACGGCGCTACGGCGATCAGGGTGACGCACTTGCCGCGTCTGCCAACGGCGCTCTGCTCACGGCGCTCTCGACGATGCTGCGCCTGTTCGCGCCGTTCCTGCCTTTCGTCACCGAGGAGGTGTGGTCGTGGTGGCGCGAAGGATCCATCCATCGGGCCGCGTGGCCGTCGCCTGCGGAGGTCCTGTCCGTCTGTGGCGGCAAGGAGGATCCTCATGGCGTCGAGGCGCTGGAGTTCGCGGCGGCAGTGCTCGGAGCCATACGTAAGAAGAAATCGGAGGAGCAGCGTCCGCTCAAGACGCCGGTGTCGCGCGTGGTAGTGCGCGCGCCGGAAGCCCTCCTGGCGTTTCTTCCGGACGTCGACGCGGATCTCCGCGCGGCAGGGCTCATTGCGGCAATCGAGACCGCGCGTGCCGAGGCGCTCGCGGTGCACGTCGAGCTTGCGCCCCCGCCAGAGGAGTCGAAACCGTGAGATCGGTGCCATTCGCGCCGCTCGAGCCTGCCCTGTACCGCGAAGCGGTGCGGCGCGCGCTCGCAGAGGATCTCGGATGGGGAGACGTCACGACCGAAGCGACGGTCGAGCCCTCTCTTCGCGCACGCGGCGCCATCATGGCGAAATGCAGCTGCGTCATTGCCGGGCTCGACGTCGCGGCGGAAGCGTTTCGCCAGCTCGATCCGTCGGCGATATTCACCGCTCGCATCAAGGACAGCGAGCGCGCGGAACACGGTGCCATCGTGGCGGAGGTCCGCGGCTCGGCCGCGGCGATGCTCACCGCCGAACGGACCGCGCTGAATTTTCTCCAGCGGCTGTCTGGCATCGCGACGCTCACGCGCCGCTACGTGGACGCATCCGGCGGCACCATCACCGTTCTGGACACCCGTAAGACGACGCCGACGCTTCGAGCACTCGAGAAATATGCAGTGCGGGCCGGCGGTGCGACGAACCATCGGTCGGGCCTCGACGACGGCATCCTGATCAAGGACAACCACATCCGTCTCGGCGGCGGTGTCGCGGAAGTCGTGCGCAAAATGAAGGCGGTTCGTGCCGAGATGCCGATCGAAATCGAAGCGCAGAGTCTGGAGCAGGTAGACGAGGCGCTTGCCGCGGGCGCCGAGATCATCCTGATCGACAACCTGCCGCTCGATCAGATTCGCGATGCGGTTCGGCGTGTCGCAGGTCGCGCCAAGACAGAATTGTCGGGCGGCGTCACGCTCGAGCGGATACCGGAGCTCGCCAAGACGGGCGCGGATTATGTCTCAATCGGCGCCCTGACGCACTCGGCGCCGGCCGCGGATCTCAGCTTCGAGCTCGAACCAGACGTGAATGTCTGATCCGGTTCCCCCCGACATCGCGGCCGCGCTCGCACAGACGGCGGAGCGGCGGGGCTGTTTCGGCGACCCCGTCTACTATTTCGGCGAAACCGCGTCGACCAACGACATCGCGGCAACACTCGCGGAGCACGGGGCACCCGAAGGGACGACCGTCATTGCGGCTCGCCAAACGGCGGGCCGGGGACGGCTCGGACGGACGTGGTTTTCCCCGGAGGGCGCCGGGTTGTACCTGTCGCTCGTCTGCCGAAATCCCGATGCGGCACCCCTTCTGACCCTTGCGGGAGGGGTGGCCGTTGCCGCCGGCGTGCGCGCGGCCAGCGGACTGCCGGTCTTCATCAAATGGCCCAACGATGTCGTCGTGGGGGATATGCGGCCGCGCAAGCTCGCTGGCATCCTCGCGGAGGCGTCAACTGGCGCTGACGGTCTGCAGTACGTCATTCTTGGCATCGGCATCAACCTGCGTCCCGCGGCGTACCCGCCGGACCTCGCCGGCAAGGCGACCTCGATCGAGACGGAGCTCGGGCGCGCCGCGGATTCGGCCGCGGTGCTCGCCGAGACGCTCGCCGCTTTCCGCGAGCTCGTGGATCGATTGGCTCGCGGGGATCGCGCCCAGGTGCTGGCGCGGTGGCGTGCGCTGGCTCCCTCGTCGCGCGGCGCCATGGTCGAATGGACGACATCGGCCGGAGATCGTCGTGGCATTTCGGCCGGCATCGACGACGAAGGGGCGCTGCTCGTGAAAGTCGGTGGGCGAACCGAGCGCATCATCTCAGGTGAAGTCCGCTGGACATAGGGATTGCTGATTTTCGATTGCTGATTGCTGATTGAAGAGCGGATTGCTGATTTTCGATTGCTGATTGCTGATTGCTGATTGAAAGGCGGATTGCTGATTGCTGATTGGACCCATGGATATTCGACAATCTCCAAATCGGCATTCGGCAATAAATCAGCAATCAAAATTCAGCAATCAGCATTTCGCCATACCGATTGCTGATTTTTGCGATTGCTGATTGCTGATTGAAAACCATGGATACTCGACACTCTCGCAATCAGCATTCGCCACTAAATCAGCAATCCGACCT
>JBKPTT010000056.1:0-10546 GCA_046735635.1 Acidobacteriota bacterium
CTTCTGCGGCCTGGCAACCTGCCGCGTGTAATCACCCGTGTGCGACATCACGCGGACTTCAGCGTTTCCCAGCTGCGGATCTGTTTTGATGCGATTGATCAACGCCGCGCCGCGTGGAGTGGCCGCGAAGAGACGTTCGAGCACGATGAGATCCGGCCGGTGCTCGAGGATCGCCTGGAGCGCTTGAATGGGTTCGGTATCGGCGAATCCGAGAAGGTCTCCCTCGCTCGCGAGACGTTCCTGCAGCGCCGGCATCAAGTTGGCGGCAGCAATGACGACGGCGGGCACGACGCCGAGTCTATCACGCTCGCACGGCGTGCACGACCGGGTGCTCCTATAATCACCATGTGGGATTGTCACTGCATCCCGAGCGCCTGCGCCGGTACAAGGACGTCGCGCACCTCCTCTACAAGTACGGCAAATCGGATCTCGTGACGCGCGCTGGACTGGACGAGGCAATCGCCGACGAGACCCTTGCCGAGCGCGACGATCCGAAACCGGAGGAACTCGCGGCCGATCTCGAGCGCCTCGGTCCCGCGTTCATCAAGCTCGGTCAACTGCTGTCGACGCGCGCGGACCTGCTGCCGCCGCCGTACCTCGAAGCCCTCGGGCGGCTGCAGGACCGCATCGAGGCGTTTTCGTTTGCCGATGTCGAGCGGCTGATTCAGGACGACCTCGGGTTCCGCATCTCGAAAGGGTTCGCGACATTCGAGGCCGAGCCGCTCGCAGCCGCCTCGCTGGGCCAGGTGCATCGCGCCGAACTTCGCGATGGACGCCAGGTGGCCGTCAAGGTACAGCGCCCGAACATCCGCGAAGGTCTCGCCGAGGACCTCGCGACGATGGAAGACATCGCCGAGTTCCTCGATCACCACACATCGGCGGGACGGCAGTTCAACTTCGTGCGGACGGTCGCGGAATTCAGGCGGACTCTCGCGCAGGAGCTCGACTACCGCCGCGAAGCGAACAATCTCGTACGCCTCGCCACCAATCTCAGCGCCTTCCGCCGCCTTCTCATCCCGATGCCGGTCGACGATTACAGCAGCTCGCGCGTGCTGACGATGGAGTTCGTGCGCGGCCGGAAGATCACGTCCATCACGCCGCTGATGCGCCAGGACTTCGACGGACTGACGCTCGCGCGTGAGCTGTTTCGCGCCTACCTGCACCAGATCATCGTCGACGGCTTCTTTCATGCCGATCCGCATCCGGGCAACGTGTTCCTGACCGACGATGGGCGAATCGCGTTGCTGGACCTTGGCATGGTGAGTTACCTGTCACCCGCGCGCCAGGACCAGCTGCTGAAGCTGCTGCTCGCGGTCAGCGAAGGAAACGGGGATCGCGCCGCTACCCTCGCGCTGCAGATCGGCGAGCCGCAGGGGGAAGTCGACGAGACATCCCTGCGGCGCGACGTGCAGGATCTCGTCTCTCGATATCAGAGCATGCCGCTGGGTGAGCTGCAGGTCGGACGCGTGGTCATGGAGATCTCGCGTGCCGCCGGGACCTATGGGATCCAGGTGCCCCCCGAGCTGACGTTGCTCGGCAAGGCGCTGTTGAACCTGGATCAGGTGGGGAAGACGCTCGCGCCCGAATTCGACGTGAATGAGGCCCTCCGGCAGGAAGGGCCCGAGCTGATGCAGCAGCGGATGCGGCGAAGCATGTCGCCCGCCAGCATGTTCACTGCGGCCCTCGAGACCAAGGAGTTTCTGGAACACCTGCCGGGGCGCGTCAATAAGTTCCTCGACGCCGTCACCAACAACGAGCTGAAGCTCAATATCGAGGTGATCGACGAGGGAGCGGTCATTCACGGCCTGCAGAAGGTCGCGAACCGGATCACGCTCGGACTCCTGCTGGCATCGCTCATCATCGGGGCCGCGATGCTGATGCGCGTGGAGACGACGTTCAGGCTGTTCGGCTATCCAGGCTTCGCGATGCTCTTTTTTCTGGTGGCCGCAGGGGGCGCTCTCTGGCTCGCGTTCAACATCCTGACGAGCGATCGCCCCACCCACAAGCGCTGATCGATGGTCCGGGCGGTTCTGTTCGATCTCGACGACACCTTGTTCGATCACGCGGGCTGCGCACGCGATGCGCTGACTGCGGTGCAGGGGTTGCACCCGCGACTCGCGGCAACGAGCTTCGATGCGCTGGAACGCACGCATGCGGCGCTGCTCGAAGACCTTCACGGCGACGTGATGCTCGGGCGGCTGCCGCTCGACGATGCGCGGCGGGAGCGCTTCCGACGGCTGCTCGCCGCGTACGGGGTCGAGGACTCCGAGGGTATAGCCGCGGAGGTGGCAAGCATGTATCGCGACGCGTACCGCGAGGCCCGTCGAGCCGTTGCCGGCGCTTCGACGCTGCTGGCCGCTGTCGGCAAACACGCCCGCGTCGCGGTCGTCTCCAACAACCTCCTCGACGAGCAGCAGGAGAAACTGAAGTTGTGTGGGCTCGAGGCGCACGTGGACGCGCTCGTCGTGTCGGAGGAAGTTGGCGTGTCCAAGCCGGACCCGCGCATCTTCCGCATCGCGCTCGAACGGCTCGACTCCGCGCCGGAAGACGCCGTTATGGTCGGCGATTCGTGGAGCGCCGACATCGAGGGCGCGCTCGCGGCAGGCGTTGCCGCCGTCTGGTTCAACCCACGACGTCTGCGCCCCGCTGACCCCGCCGGCCGTATTCCCGAATTGCATTCATTGGAGCCCGTAGACGACGCGATGAAGGTGATCTTTGGTGCGCATCGGCGTTGACCTCGGCGGGACGAAGACGGAGATCGTCGCGCTCGACGAAAACGGGCGCGAGCGGTTCCGCCGCCGGATCGCCACGCCCCGCGACGACTACGAGGCGACGCTCGCGGCGATCGCAATGCTGGTGCACGAAGCGGAGCAGGTCGTGGGTCGCGCGCCCATCGGCATCGGCACGCCCGGTGCCATTTCACCTGCGACCGGGCTGATGAAGAATGCAAACTCGACGTGGCTCATCGGCCGGCCGCTCGGCGACGATCTGAATCGCGTGCTTCGGCGGCACGTTCGCATCGCCAACGACGCGAACTGCTTCGCGCTCTCCGAGGCCGTCGACGGTGCGGCAGCGGGCGCCGAAGTCGTTTTCGGTGTGATTATCGGAACCGGCACCGGGGGCGCCATCGTCGTCGATCGCAAGGTTGTCGTCGGCGCAAACGCCATTGGCGGGGAGTGGGGGCACAACGCGCTGCCCTGGCCCGAGCCGGGCGAGTGGCCGGGACCGCCGTGTTACTGCGGACGCTCCGGATGCATCGAGACGTTCCTGTCGGGCCCTGGCATGTCAAGGGATCACAAGGACAGGACGGCGGAGTGGGTAGACGCGGTCGACATCGCGGCACGTGCGGAACGCGGTGACCCCGCCGCCGAGGCAACGATCGAGCGCTACTGCACCCGAATGGCGCGCGCCCTCGCGTCCATCATCAACATCGTCGATCCCGACGTCATCGTGTTGGGCGGGGGCTTGTCGAATATCGCTCGTCTGTACGAGCGCGTGCCGGAATTATGGGCTCGCTACGTGTTCTCGGATCAGATAGTGACGAAGCTCGTGCAGGCGAGATTCGGAGACGCCAGCGGCGTCAGAGGTGCGGCGTGGTTGTAACGCGGCCTAGGAAACAACCGAGTCGAGCTGTTGTTTGGTGATTCGAAAGTGCGAGGCGTTCCACACGACGCGGCCGTCGCGCAGCAGGATTGCCTGGGGCGTTTCGTGCCGGATGCCGAGGCGTCGTGCGGCCTCGTCGGAAACCCGGCGATGACTCTGCACGGTGATCATCTTGTAGGCGGCGCGGGCCGTGCGGTCTTCGACGTGCGCGCGAAGCTCGTCCAGTGCCTCGCAGCTCACGCCGCACGTCCTACTGTGCTTGAACAGCAGCACAGGCCGTTCGCTGGACTCCGCAATTGCTGCGTCGAGCTCGTCGATATCTGCCAAGTGTTCGAAGGGCATAGGGATACGTCTATTGTAGCGGGTGGGACGGTCGACGATCGAGCTGAGCTTTCGCGAAGCGCAGGGACCTAGCCAGGTGCCTGGTGGGACCGCGTGTGGAAACCCGCAGCTTCGAGGTGACGCCGTACATCGGTGAACGCCACGCGCGCTTCTTCGGGCACTGGAACGGCATCCTTCGCGATCATGCGGTCCACGTTGAACATGCGGAAGCGGATGGCTTCCATGTGAAACGCACGGATCGCGACCGCCAGCGACGAGCACTCCTCGAGGAATCTGGTGCGCGCGTCGCTCGCGGGACCGCTTTCGACGCTTCGTACCAGCGTCTGCAGCCGGTCCTCTGCGGCCTTCCTGTGATCGACGGTGTCGGTCATGCGACTCCGAACCGATCGTAATGTGAACGTCGATGGGGTCGCAAGCACGGAAGGTCGATCTGGAGAACGCATTTCGTCTCACCGCATGGATTCAACGCGCGCGCCCGATCGTGGTTTAATTCTGCGGTGCCTACGAACGACTCGACAACCACGGCAGAGTCGCGCCCGACGGGCCGCGCGCGGATCGAGGCGCCCGACATCAGCGAGAAGGGTGGCCTTCGAAACGGACAGCCGCAGCGGTCCGACTCGCGATTGTTCATGCAGCTGCTGGCGTTTGGTGACTGCACCGATGCGGCTTCTGTCGCGTCTCACCTGGAGGGCGCCGCCGATGGCGTGGTCGTCTACGAAGATTTGAACGACCCGCGCGGCATCGGGGTCCTGACGTTCAGCGAAGACCCGAATGCCTTCATCGGTCAGGTTCGGCCGCGTCTGACATCGGGCGTGATGAAGGGCCTTTCGCTGAAACCACAGTTCAGCATGTTCGGGCGCACGTATGCGCTGGGGTACGAGCCGGATCTGCACGAAATCCTCGTCGAGCGGCCGCGCCGGACCGTCCTCAATCCCGACTGGGGCTGGGCGATCTGGTATCCGCTGCGGCGGACCGGCGGCTTCGCACAATTGTCGGAGGAGCAGCAGCGCTTGATCCTCAAGGAGCACGGACAAGTCGGCATGGCGTTCGGCGCAGCTGATTATGCGCACGATGTACGTCTGGCCTGTTATGGCCTCGATCGCGATGACAACGATTTCGTCATCGGTCTCATCGGCAAGGATCTGTTTCCCTTGTCCGCGCTGGTCCAGGCCATGCGAAAAACGCAGCAGACGTCTCTGTATCTCGATCGTCTTGGACCCTTCTTCATCGGACGAAAGGTGGTGACCGCGTGAGCGACGAGATCCCGACGCGGAAGTTCGGCCGGCACGACGAGCAGGTGTCTGCCCTGGGGCTGGGAGGCTATCACGTCGGCCTGGCGAGCACGGAGCGCGAAGCCGTCCGCATCGTGCACGCCGCGATCGAGGCAGGCGTGACGTTTCTCGACAACGCGTGGGAATATCACGACGGCAAGAGCGAAGTCAGAATGGGAAAAGCGATCAAGGACCGTCGCGATCGCGTGTTCCTGATGACCAAAGTCTGTACGCACGGGCGCGACGCGAAGACCGCGATGCGTCAGCTCGAGCAATCGTTGCGGCGGCTGCAGACCGACTACCTCGATCTCTGGCAGATCCACGAATGCGTGTACTACAACGATCCGGAGCGCCACTTTGCCAGCGGCGGCGCGGTCGAGGCGCTCGAGCGCGCGAAGAGGGACGGGAAGGTTCGGTATGTCGGGTTCACGGGCCACAAGGATCCCGAGATCCACATGGCGATGCTGTCGCACAAGTACCCGTTCGACAGCTGCCAGTTGCCGCTGAACGGCTTCGATGCGAGCTTCACCCCGCGGAGCTTCGAGCAGCGCGTCCTCCCGGAGCTCCTGAAGCAGGGCATTGCGCCGCTCGGCATGAAGAGCCTTGGCGCGGGACAAGCGGTGAAGCGGAAGGCGGTGACCGCTCCGGAAGCGCTGCGCTACGCGATGAGCCTGCCCGTCGTCACCACGATCAGCGGCATCGATTCGATGCGCGTGCTGAACCAGAATCTCGGCGTCGCACGCGGATTCAAGCCGATGTCGGAGCGCCAGATGGCGGCGTTCCGGAAACGCATCTTGGACGACGCGCACGACGGCCGATACGAGTTGTACAAGACGACCGCGCAGCACGACGGCCCGGAAGGGCGCAAACAACACGGGTTCCCGTCGCCACAGGAACTGAGCGCCTGAGGCAAATGCGTCGCGATTCGCGCGGCTTGCTCACATTCCTTTGAACGCTTCAACGGCCTTCGCGGGCAAGCGCTGCTTGCAGCTCCAGTAATCCCGCCAGGGGTCGCGGCGAAGAGATGAAAGGCGCCGCTCGGCGGTGGCGATCGTCCATGCCGCTGGATCGAGTGCCGGCGTGACTTCCTCCCACTTCAACGTCATGGATATGGGCGCTCCCGCCCGCGCCCGTGTCGAGAACGCCGCGACAGACGTGTTCGTCCGGTTGTTCCGCATGTAGTCGATCAGAATCTTCCGTTCGCGGCCTGCCTTGGCGAATGCCGTGGTGAAGAGCGTCGGATCGTGACGTTCGATGGCTTCCGCGACCGCGCGCGAGAACTCGAGGCACTCGCGCCAGTCCGCGCGCGGGGCGAGCGGCACGACGACGTGGAGACCTTTGCCGCCAGTCGTTTTGGGGAAGCTCTCGAGGTCGACCGTACGAAGCATGCGCCGAACCAGCCGCGCACCGTCGATCACCTTGTCCCACGGCACGTGCGCGCCCGGATCCATGTCGAACACGATCCGATTGGGGAGCTCCACCTTGTCGGTGCACGTGTTCCACGTGTGAATCTCGAGGACATCCATCTGGACGAGCGAGACGACGGCAGCGATCGAGTCGGCGACGAGATAATCACCGATCTTCGTCTTCTCCTGGATTTTGACCCGGCGTAGAGCTGGCGGCGCCCAGACTTTCGAATGCTTCATGTAGAAGCATTCACCTCGAAGTCCCTCCGGGCACCGGACGAGCGTGAGCGGCCGCCCCCGCAAGTGCGGGACAATCCACTCGGCAATGCGTTCGTAGAACTGTGCGACGGCCACCTTCGTAATACTCGGATCCGGATACATCACGCGGTCCGGGTGGCTGATGCTCACGCCGGCAACGGTGATTCTCTCGGATGTGGCAGATTTCGGCCTCCTGTGCCGTGGCGTTTCGCGTGGAAGATCCGCTGCGGTTTCTTTCTTCACGTCCGCGGGCTTCTTGTCGCGACGCAGGCCCTGAAAGGAGGGATGGCGAATCTTTGCGTCGCCGGTCCATTCGCTGAACGCCACCTCGCCGACCAGTGACGGCTTCACCCAGTGCGCATGCTTTCCGAGCCACCCCGCCGGTCGCGGTGTGAAAGGGCAGTCTTTCTGTTCGATGGCGTCGAGCGTGCGGCGAAGATCGAGCGAGCCTTTCGTGGTGAATCCCGTGCCCACCTTTCCCGCGAACGCGAGGCGGCCTTCGGCGTCGTGGACTCCGACCAGGAGCGCGCCGATGCCCTTGCGTGCGCCCTCCGGGTCCGTGAATCCGCCAATCACGAACTCCTGGCGCAGCACGCACTTGGTTTTCACCCACGCGTCGCTTCGCCCCGGCTTGTATACCGAGCCGCGCTGCTTCGAGACGATCCCTTCCAGCTTCAGCCTGCACGCTTCGGCGAACATGCGGCTGCCTTGACCGACAACGTGTTCGGAATATCGGATGCGGCTGCGGGCGCCGGACTTGCCGACGAGGCGGAGAAGCTGCTCCTTGCGCTCGACCAGCGGACGCCGCGCGAGCGTTTCTCCCTCGACGTGCAGAAGATCGAAAACGAAGTAGACGAGCCCCTGCCGCGGGCCTCCGCTGAACGCGTTCTGCAGATCCTGGAAGCTGGTGCGTCCGTCGGGGAGCACGATCGCGACTTCACCGTCGAGGAGCGCGCGACGAACGCCAAGCTTCAGCACCGCCTCGCAGATTTCCGGAAACGCTCGTGTCCAGTCGTTGCCGTTCCGGCTGACGAGACGGATCTTCCCGCCGTCGATGCGGCATCCGATGCGATACCCGTCGTATTTCATCTCGTGAAGCCATTGGTCCCCTTCAGGAGGTTCCTTCACGAGCCGGGCGAGCTGGGGTTTGTACGGAGGAATCGGAGAGTTGCCGCCTGGCGACCGCGTCAACGTCACTTCTCGCCGCTGGAGGGCGTAAGGTCTGGCGCCGATTCGTCGCGCGAGTCCACGCGGTCGTCGCCGCGCTCGTCCCAGACGTCCGCACTTGCGATTGCCAGGATCTCCGGCAGCTGACGCGTCTTGCGGATGTATTCGGCGCGTGGACTGCTGAAGCCCCATTCGCGCACGTCGATGGTGAAGCTGAAGCGTGAAATCAGCGGACCTCGCGTGAAGTCCGCGTCCTGCTCGTTGCGGCCGATCTGCACGCGCGCGCGCTCGAGAAGTGTTTCAGGTACCCAAGCGGGCACGTTCGTGCGGTACCCGGGGTACACGTAGCTGAACATCAGGATCTGTGACAGCAGGAGCGGCCAATGTTCCCCCACGCGCGTGACGAGCCGCTCCCAATCGAGCGTGTCGCCGTAGCAGAGTATGAGATGGACGATGTCCGACATGTCGTGACGATGGCGTTCGCTGATGAACAGCCGGTGCCACACGAGCTCCTCAGGAGGCGCGATGCGTACGGGACACGCCGCGAGAATCCCGGGCCGGCTGTGCTCGATCCACTCTCTGTCTATGACGGCGACACCGTTCCCCATCCCGTAAATCAGATCGACGAAGTGGTCGCCCATCGTCGCTTTCGCGAGCCAGTGCTCGTCTTCGAGGCGGGTGACAAAGCCCGCGTCCCGGAGCGCGCGGGCGGCGTCAACCACGGACGCGGGCTCGAAAAAGAGATCGAGGTCCTTCGTCTTCCGGTAGATGCCCGTATGCTCGTAGATCGCGTATGCGCCGGCGACGATGTAAGGGATGGATGCGGCGTTCAGGGCCTCGAGCGCGCGTTTGTAGATCGCCCGTTCTTCTTCCGGTATCCAGAAATCGCCATGCGTCAGCGACTTGCGTTCTTCGGGCGTCAGGCGCGCGGGCCGGCGCATCAGCTTGGACACATGTACCTCGTCAGTGCCGCTGACCGACGCGGCGACTGAAGCGCAGCAACAGTCGGGCCAGCTCTACTTCGTCTGGCACTTGTCCGACATGCTGTTCAGGCTGCTGACTTCCAGCCGTCGCATGTCGAGCTGCGTCTGTGTCTCGACCGCTGGGTTGCCGCTCGTGCCGGCCGGTTTGTTCGCCGGCGGGCTCGCCGGCGTCACGGTCGATACCGCCTGCTCGGTGCTCAACACGCCGCTCACCTGCACTTCGTGCCCGATGTTGTCGCGAAAGTTCGCGCCGTTGGTGGATACAAGCAGGTAGGTGGCGGGCGTGGCGCCGTTCTGAGTCTCCGACGTTGTGAGGACGTATGTATCGGACGCATCCGCTGCACGCAGGCAGCCCGTTACCGTAGTCGACTGATTAACCGCCTGCGGGGGCGTCTGCGTCTGGATTTGCGCCACCGGCGTCCCGTTCTTGTTCGAACGCTTACAGGCGGCGGTTGATGCGCCGCCATAGACAATGGCCAGGATCGTCAGTGCTGTCAGCGAGCTTGCGCGCATGAATTCCTCCTCGAGTGGTCCACGCCTCCTGCCGTGCACGATGCGAGCCACCCTGCGGCTGTGGTAGGCGCGCGACCAACCTGCTAAGATCCTCACGGCCGCATGCTGAAAGGGTTGCTGCGCGGATCGCTCGGAGTGCTCGAGCGCGAAGTCATGGACGCCGTGTGGGCAGGCGGCGAAGTCACCGTACGCGACACACAAGGGAGGCTGCCGCGACCGGTCGCCTACACGACCGTTATGACTACCCTGGATCGGTTGTTCAAGAAAGGGCTCGTGAGTCGCACTCGGGTAGGGAAGGCGTTCCTCTATCGCCCCGCGCAGACGCGGCAGCAGGCGGAGACGGCGATCCTGTCGAATCTCGTCGATGCGATCGGCGGGCACGATGACGCGGCGGATCTGCTCGATGCGCTCGAACAGATGGTGCGCGAGAAGAAGCGGCGGCTCGAGAAGGGCGGGGAATGACCATGGCATTCCTGCTCACCACGCTTCTGCTCGCGTCTGCATGGTTCGCAGCGGTGAACGTAACGAGTTCGCTCGGTGCCTGGCTGGCCGCTGCCGCTCTCCGGGGCGCCCGCTTCCGGCCTCGCGCGGCCGTCCTGCTTGCCATCCGGTTCTTTCCAGCCGCCGCGTCTTTGTTGGTGATCGGCCTGTTCGTGCCGACCCATTGGGCCGCTGAAGCCCGCGACGTCAAGGAATCATTTGGCATCGTCGTTTATGCGCTGGCGGCCGGGGGAGCGCTGTTGATGGCGCGAAGCGTCGTGCGAGCGCTGGCGCTCGCACGCGCGGATCGGCGGCTGCGTGCACGCGAGTGCGCCTCGCCGGTGATTGTGGGCGCGACCGAGGTCGATGGAGTGCCGGGTCTCGCGCTGGCGGGCCTCTTCCGGACGCGTATTCTGATTGGCCGCCGGGTCGCGCAGGCGCTCACGGCTGCGGAGCTCGACGTCGCGCTCGCCCACGAAGATGCGCATCGCCGCGCGATCGACAACGTCAAGCGGTGGGCGTT
>JBKPTT010000057.1:0-20510 GCA_046735635.1 Acidobacteriota bacterium
CGCCGTCGATGTTTCTTCAAACGTGACGCGACGCATCCGCGTGAACGTGCCGCTCATCAGCGCGGCCATGGACACGGTCACCGAATCCCGCCTGGCGATCGCGATGGCGCAGCAGGGCGGCATCGGCATCATTCACAAGAACCTGTCGGTCGAAGAACAGGCCTCGGAAGTCGATCGCGTGAAGCGCTCGGAGAGCGGAATGATTGTCAACCCGATCACGCTCTCGCCACGGAACCGGATCTTCGAAGCGCTCGAGCTGATGAAGAAATACCGGATCTCCGGCGTACCGATCACCGAGGACGGCAGCAAGGAAGGCCGCCTTGCAGGCATTCTGACGAACCGGGACCTGCGCTTCGAGACAAACCTCGATCGTCCCATCGCGGACGTGATGACGCGTGAGCCGCTGTTCACCGTCCCAGTCGGCACGACGCTCGAACAGGCTCGCGAGTTCCTGCACCGGCATAAGGTCGAAAAGCTCCTGGTCGTCGACGACCGCTTCATGCTGAAGGGTCTCATCACCGTCAAGGACATCCAGAAAGCGGTGAAGTACCCGAACGCGTGCAAAGACGGTCTCGGCCGACTTCGTGTCGGGGCGGCAATCGGGGTCGGAAAGGACGCGCTCGAGCGCGCCGAGGCGCTCGTCGGCGCCCACGTCGACGTGCTCGTCATCGACACCGCACATGGCCACGCGCAGGGCGTGCTCGACATGGTTCGCGGGATGCGCCGCCGCTACCAGGACGTCGATCTCATCGCTGGCAACGTCGCAACCGGTGAGGCAACCGAGGCGCTCATCGATCTTGGAGTCGACGCGGTGAAGGTAGGAATCGGCGCCGGGTCGATCTGCACGACGCGCGTGGTCGCGGGGATCGGCGTGCCGATGATCACCGCGGTCGCCGAATGCGCGCGCGCCGCCGCGCCGCACAAAGTACCGATCATCGCGGATGGCGGGATCCGCTATTCCGGCGACATCACCAAGGCGGTTGCGGTCGGCGCGAGCGCGGTGATGATCGGCAGCCTGTTTGCCGGAACGGACGAGAGCCCGGGCGAGATGATTCTCTACCAGGGCCGGAGCTTCAAGGAATACCGCGGGATGGGCTCGCTCGGCGCTATGCGCCGCGGCAGCCGCGACCGCTATTTTCAAGACGAGTTCGACCTCGAGACGAACCCTGAAGCGAGCGAAAAGCTCGTGCCCGAGGGAATCGAAGGGCGCGTCGCCCACAAGGGCAGCGTCGCCGCGATGATCCATCAACTCGTCGGAGGGCTGCGCGCGGGAATGGGATACTGCGGCAGTCCGGATATTCCGACGCTGCAGCGCGAGGCGAAGATGATCCGCATCACGCCGGCCGGACACCGCGAAGGCCACGTGCACGACGTAATCATCACGAAAGAGGCACCTAACTACCGGGTGGAGTGACCGGGCGAGCCCGGGATGCGGGATGCGGGATCCGAAATCCGGATCGTGCGATGATCTTCGCTTTGATGTTCGAAGCGAATCTCCCACGCATCGCGCGGGCGTTCATTCCAGCGCTCGGCCCATTCGACAGCGACCACCGCCTCTCCTGACGCGAGCTCGTCGAGCCCGAGATCGCCGACTTCGATCGGCTGAAGTCGGTACAGGTCGACGTGATACAGCGTCAGCCGCCCGCGATATTCCTGAATCAGCGTGAAGGTCGGGCTCGACACGTCGTCGGGCGGGGCGCCGAGGCCGCGCGCCAGGCCCCGGACGAACGCCGTCTTTCCTGCCCCGAGATCGCCGAAAAGAAGCAGCACGTCGCCGCTGCGCACGCTGCCAGCGACGCGTTCTCCGGCGGCCGACGTCTCCGCCTCGGAGCCCGTCACGATTGTCTGAGGATTCGACACGCGACCGGCTACTCCGGCGCGGGTTTCCGCCGCCGTGCGGTGAGCTCCAGGACCGCGTCGCCGAGGCGTGACGCAAGGTCCCCCGCGACGAGAGCGACTTCCCCTTCGTCCGCCTCCGCGAGGTCTCCCGCAGAGCCGTGGAGATACACGGCCAGCTTGCACGCAGCCTCGGCATCGAGGAGTTGGCCGAGCCAGGCGGCAATCATCCCGGTCAGCAAATCGCCTGTCCCACCGGTGGCCATGCCGGCATTGCCGGTCAGGTTGATGAAGGTGCGATTGTCTGGACCCGCAACGATCGTGCGGTGCCCTTTCAGCACGACATGCACGCGGTGCGAAGCGGCGAACTCTGTCGCATATCGCAGACGGTCGTGCTGGACCTCCTCGATCGTCCGGTTCACCAGGCGCGCCATCTCGCCGGGGTGCGGGGTAATGACGACGTCCACGCCATCGCGGCCCATCAGCCGATCCGGGTCTCCGGAAAAGGCGTTGAGCGCGTCCGCATCGACCACGATCGGAACGCCGGCGCGCTCGACGAGTCCGTGGACGAATGCCGCCGTTCCTGGCGCCTGGCCGAGGCCGGGACCGACGGCAATGACGTCCGCCTTCATCTCGAGCACGCGATCCAGCGATGCGAAGTCGACCGTGCCGCTGGGCGTCTCGTCGAGTCCTTCGGTCATGTACTCCGGCGCCATCGCGGCGATGATCGGCAGGCACGACCTCGGTGTGGCAACGGTTACGAGCCCCGCGCCCGATCGCAGCGCCCCGAGCGCCGCAAGGTGCGCGGCGCCGGTACGGCCCATCGATCCGGCGACAATCAGCAGCCGCCCGAAATCTCCCTTGTGCGAATCCGCCGACCGCACGGGCACGATCTCGCGCATGCGCTCTCTGGTAAGGATCTCGATGTAGGGCCCATCCACCTCATCGAGTATGGGCAGCGGAATACCGATATCCGCGATGACGAGATCGCCCCCGCGCGCGTCGGCTGGCGGAAGGACGAGCGGGATTTTGGGGGCCGCCAGCGTGACGGTCATCGACGCTTCGATTGCTTCGCCTTCGACGTCATTCGAGTCGGCAGACAATCCCGTGGGCAGATCGATGGCGACAACCGGAACGCCGAGGCCGTTCACATCGGCGACGACGGTCTCGAGCAGGCCCGTCAGGCGTCCGTGGAACCCGGTCCCGATGATCGCGTCAACGAGAACGTCGCAGCGGGAGATCTCGCTGAAGTGCAGCTCCCATTCCTGCGCGTCGCTGATTTCCACGACGGTCAGGCCGATGCGGCCGAGCACTTCGAGATTCGTGCGCGCATCGCCGCGCACGTCCGCGACGCTCCCGAGCAGGAACACGGACGTCTCGACGCCGCGCTGCACGAGCGTGCGCGCGACGACGAAGCCGTCGCCGCCGTTACTGCCGCGCCCGCACAGCACGCCGACGTAGCTCGTCGTGAGATCGTCGAACGCCGCCTCCATCGCCGCGACCGCCTGACGTCCTGCGTTCTCCATCAGCACGATGGCGGGAATGCCGACGTCGTCGATCGTGCGTCGATCGGCTTCCCGCATCTGCTGTGTATTGAGCACACGCATCCGAGCGAGCGTACTGCTTGTGCTAGACTTTTTCAACGGAATGGGGCTGCGAGGAGCCGTCTACGTCAACGGAACGATCGCACCGGCCGCAGAGGCCGCGATTTCCGTGTACGATCACGGATTCCTCTACGGCGAAGGCGTCTACGAGACGCTTCGCACCTACAACCACGTGCCGTTCCTCTACGACGGCCACTGTCGCCGGCTGCGCGCCTCCGCGGGGTACATCGCGCTCGACGTGCCCTTCACCGACGACGAACTGTTCGAACGGATCTCCGAAACGATGATGGCCGCCGGGGACCTGCACGAGGCGTACATCCGCGTGCTGTTGACGCGCGGCATCGGCGAGCTCACCTACGACATCGTCTCGACACCAGCGCCGTCGCTCGTCATCATCGTGAAGCCCCTCGACGAGCCGCCGGCGCGCGTGTACACGGACGGCATCGCGATTTCGCTCGTCCCGATTCTGCGGAACCACCCGGGGTCGGTGAATCCCATCATCAAGTCGAACAACCTGTTGAACAACGCGCTCGCCATGCAGGAGGCAAACCGTCGCGGCGCCGAAGAAGGCCTGATGTGCAATTACCGCGGCGAGCTGTCCGAGTGCTCGCAGGCCAACTTCTTCATGGTACGCGGAGGGGTCGCGCTGACGCCCGTCAGCGAGGCGGGCCTGCTCGAAGGTCTGACGCGCTCCTTCCTGTTCGACGTGGGCCGGGAAGTCGGCATCGATGTGCGCGGCGCCACGCTGCATCCCGAGGATCTCGAGACCGCCGACGAAGCGTTCATCACCAGCACCACGCGCGAGCTGAGCCCCGTCACGCGAATCGACGGGCGGCCGATCGGGACCGGCAGGCCAGGGCCCGTCACGATCAAGCTGTTGGAGGGTTATCGCCGGAGGGCGCGCGCGATCACGCAGCCGCGAGTGTCCGAAGCTTCTCTCCGCAAATGATGCTGGCGCGCAGGCGATCGCCATCGGGCCCGCGCCAATGCGTCTCGAGGCTGATCGCGCCCTGATATCCGTCGCGCTTCAGCGCGGCAATCTGTCCCCTCCAGTCGATTGCCATTTCACCGAGAGGCCCCCACGTCGGGATGTGGCCATGGACGACGCAGTCCTTTGCGTGTACGTGTGCGATGCGCTGCGCCGGCAGCGCGTCGTAACCGGTGGGAAACGGCACCTCACCGAGAATCGAGGCGTTCGCCGGATCCCAGATGCTTTTCAGCGCCGGATGGTCCAGCGCAGCGAACACGCGGCCAGCTTCCACGCCGGTCGCCACATTGCACGCGTGCTCGTTTTCGAGGCCGATGATGAGGCCGCGATCGGCCGCCCGGTCGGCGAGCTCGCGGAGCGACGCGACGATTCGGTCGAAGCACTGCTCGGGAGCGGTCGTGCGCCAATAGGAGAAGACACGGACAATCTTCGCCCCGGTCTGTTCCGCGATTTCAAACGCACGCTTCGACAGCCGCGGGTGATCGGCGATGGTATACGGCGCGCCGAACACGTCCTGTTGAAACCGGGCATCGATCGACGGCGCATCGGGCAGCACGTACTTGAGCACCGGCGAGGCGATGCTGACGACGGTCATCCCGTGCTGCTCTACGCGCTCGCGCACCCGTGCGACCTCGTCGTCACTGAAGTCGATGATGTTTCGGTCGCCGATCAGCCGCAGCTCGGCGCCGGTCATTCCAACCTGCGCCATCGCGTCGAGCGCGGTGTCGAGGTCGAAGGAGAATTCGTCGGTAATGGCAGCGATCGGAATCGACATTCAGGCCGGCACCCTGTGGACCTTCATTCGTCTTCGGGAAGCGGTTCGCCGTGCGTCTCGGGCGCCCAGATCAGCGTGATCACACCGACCAGGTAAATCGTCGACATCAGCACCGCCGCGCTGCGGAACGACATCAGCGTCGCGAGGTAGCCGAATACGATCGGTCCCGGCGCGGCGAGGTAGCGCACCGTGTTGTAGCAGAACCCCACACCCGTTCCGCGCAAACGCGTGGGGAAAAGTTCCGGGAAATAGATCGAATAGCAGGCGAACACGCCAAGCTGCGCAAACCCCATCATCGGCAACATCCAGTACGCGTCGCTCGCGCTGTTCAGCGATCGAAACACGAACATCGTGACGACCATGCTGAGCAGGAGCGCACCGAGAAAAGCGAGGCGTCTGCTGATCAGCGCCGCGATGAGCGTGAACACGATCATGCCGGCGAACGACCCCATGTCCTGGAAGGCCGTGCCCCACCCGCGCACCGTGTCCACCTGGTTCTGCGGCGCGCCTTTGAGCGCGGTGGAGATCAACTCCGGCGAAAAGAAGCCGATGCCCCACAGTCCTACCATCCCGGCGACGCCGAGGCCGAGGCCGACGAGCGTGTTGCGCCGCCAGCGAGGATGCCGGAACAGTTCAAGCGGCGAGCCGACGTTCTTTCTTCCGATCCCCGCGGCCGCATCCGCCTTCGCCTTCCGCCACGATTCAGGCTCGCGCAGAATGAACATGATCGGGACGACGAGCATCGACGGCAGAATGCCGACGAAGAACAGCACACGCCATCCGGCATAGCTCCCCAAGAGATTCGGCGCCCCTGGCGGAAGCTTGAGGCTCACGAGCGACCCGATGATGTTCCCGAGCGCGGACAGGGCCTGGAGCGACCCAAGCGCCATCGCTCGAAAGCCAGGCGGCACGCTCTCGGCAACGAGCGTCGTCGCGGCGCCGAACATGCCGCCGATGCCAACACCGGCAAGGAAGCGATAGATCGTGAAGTCGAACCACGACGTCGCCAGGCCAGACAACCCCGTGAACCCGGAGTACACGAGCAGCGTCGCGACCATTGTCTTCACGCGACCGACCTTGTCGCTCATCATGCCGAAGATGATGCCGCCGGTCGCCCAGCCGAGAATCATCGACGTCGTCGCGTAGCCGCTGTACGTCTTGATTGCCGCCAGAGCCGCGGTGTTACCGGCGAGCAGCTCCTTCATCGCGGGCTCCCGGCCCAGAATGAAGATTCGCTGGTCCATGCAGTCGAACAGCCATCCACATGACGCGATGATCACGACCAGCCAGTGATAGGGCGTCACGCCGTCGAACACGCCGGTCTTCGGGTCACGAGTTGCGGCGGGCGTATGCATGGTCAGTTGATGTGGAGAAAGGCTTTGGGGTTGTCGTAAGTGAGTCGGCGCACGGCATCTTCAGGCAGGTGCACGTGCTCGAGCAGATTTTGCGCGCTGTGTCTCATCGTCACACCAGAGCCGACGAAATGCGAGCCGTCGGGAGATCGCGGGACCATGTCGTCGCCTACGACAATATCCCATCTGCCGAGCGTGTAGCGGCCCGGGCCGAGGCCCGCGGAGGCGATGCAGTCGGTCACCACCGCGCAGCGGTCGAGCGGCAGCAATCGAAGGTAATTCCGAAGCGCGACGAACGGAACGTGCGCGCCGTCGGCGATGAACGAGACCCGAACCCGATCGGACAGGCTCAGCACGCGCTGCACGATGTTGTCGTGCCTGTGCATCATCATCGGGCAGCCGTTGCCGAGATGGGTGAACATCGACACACCGGCGTCCAGCGCGCCGCGGAGCAGCTCGAGAGACGCGTCAGTGTGGCCGGCTGAGACGATGACGCCGTGGCCGGTAAGCAGGCGAGTAACGGCGAACCCGGCGTCTTGCTCCGGCGCGAGGGTCACGAGCCGCACGAGTCCCGCGGCCGCGTCGAGCAGCCGGTTCATCGCCCCGGTATCGGCCGGCCGTACGGCATCCAGCGGGTGTGCCCCGCGATATCCATCGGCCGGACTGATGAACGGTCCTTCGACGTGAAATCCTGCGATCACCCTGATCGCGAGAGGGTCGCGATCGCGCATCGCCGCGAGGGCCGACAGACGCCGGCACATCGCGTCGATCGTGTCGGTGATGATCGCGATCAGGCACGCCTCGATTCCGTCGGCGTCCAGGCGCTCGCACGCGCGATGCAGATCCTCGGGCGTGACGTCGTCGCGATTGAAATCGATCCCCGCATAGCCGTTTACCTGCAGGTCGAAGAACACGCCCGTCGCTCACCGCCGTGGCGGCTCGGCGCCCCGTCCGCCGCCCGCGATTGCGAAGAGCTCGTCGTTCGTCCACGGGCGCGTCCTTCCGGCGGTCGCCACACGGACTTCCTTCACGAGTGCCGGATCGACCGGCGAGGCCGCGTTTCCCCACTGGCGGCGCACGTAGGTGAGCGCGCCGGCAATCTGTTCGTCGGTCAATCCTCCGCCAAGCGGCGGCATCAACCCCACGGTCCCCTCTTTCCCGTTCAGCAGGATGCGGATCGGCACCTGCGGAGCGGAGAGCGCCAGCTGCGATCCGACCAGGGATGGCGCGACCTTGTCGCGCCCGCGGCCGTCTTCCTGATGGCACGCTATGCAGAGGCTCGCGTACACCGTCTGCCCGGTGTTGTACAACTGCTGTTCGGCAGGTGTCAGCGGAGCGGCCGGCGCAGGTGCCCCAGCCTTTCCAGGCCACGTCATGCGCGCGAGCAGGTTCGTCGCGCGCGTGCCCGTATCGCCACCGGCGGCCGCGAGCGCAGCAAAGGTTTCGGGCTGCCTGGACAGCGCGAGCAACGGACCGGCAGCCCCGCGCCCACGTCCGCCACCGCCCGGTGCACCTCGCCGTCCTCCCGCGGCGGCGTCTGTTTCGTCTGGAAACGCGCGCGCGCCTCCAGGTCCCCCGCGCGCGCCGGCCGCCGCGTTGTTCGCCGCCGCTCCCGCTGGGTTCCCGCGCGGGACCGACGTGCCGGGCAGCGGCGCGTTCAACAGCGCCGACTCCGCGCCTGCGAGCAGCGCCGCCTGCTGCCAAGCCGCACGCTTGGGATCCGCGATCCACTGCAGCAGCTCCTGCACGCGGGCATCCTGTCCGCCCTTCACCACGGTTGCGGCGAGCGTCGTGATCGCGGCAGACCGCTGCGGCGTCGCATCGCCCGCGGCAAAAAGCTTCTGAAGAAATACCGTTTCCCGTCCCGAAAGACCGCTGATTGCGGCGTCAATCGTGAGTGGATCGTCGCCGTACTTGTCGAACATCGTCATCAGCGCGGCATCACTGTCGGCCGTGTTCGGCGGAAACGCGCCAAGCGTTGCCGCGAGCTGATGGCGCACCGCCCAGTCCGGATCGGCAAGCTTCTTGAGCACTGCCGCTTGAATGGGATCCTGCGGCCGGCCGAGCCATCGCTCCGACAGCATCAGCGCCGATACGCGGACCTCCCGCGACGAATCTTCGAGCGCCCGCATGACTGTCGCCGGTTCGATGGCGTCCAGTCCGTCAAGCGTCCAGAGCGCGTGCAGGCGCGTGCGCCAGTCGGGTGCCTGTTCGGCCTTCCCCTTCAAGGCGGGTGCGACCGACCGGTCCGCTCGCTCCACGAGGAGACGCTGCGCCGTATCGCGCCACCAGCCATTGGGGTGCGACAACGTTTCGACGAGCTGCGCGGGAGTGGCCTTGCCGAGCGCGGGCTTGCGATCGCGTCGTGTCGTATCGTGCACGACGCGCCAGATCCGGCCATGTCCCTGCGGCTGGTCGAGTTTTCGCTCCACGATCTGGTCGCGCAGGTACTCCGTGATGAAGCCCTTGTGCTGAATGATTCCGTGGTACGTGTCGACGATATAGAGTGTGCCGTCGGGAGCCGACGAGAGATAGACCGGACGGAAGCGTTCATCGGTCGATGCGACGAATTCCGCGTCCGCGTACGCTTTCTTCGCCGTCAGCGTCGTGCCGTTGTCGCTGACGATGATCCGGCTCACGAGGTTGGCAGCGGGTTCGGCAACGAAGACGTTCCCATAGAGCTCCTTCGGCAGCCGATCGCCGCGATACACCGTCGGCGAGCAGACGGACGTGAAGTGCGCGAGTCGACCGTCGGCCCTGAGGATTCCGGTCTGGTATCCGCGGTTCACTCCCCGGGTCGGTCGCACGGGCCAGACGGTATTGACTTCGTCGTTCTGGAGAGACTCGTAGCTGCCGCGTGTGCGCAGCAGGCTGGGGTTGCGCATGAAATAGCGCGCGGGCAGCAGATCGACGAACAACGCGGCTTCGTTCGTGTTCCTGTAGATGCGCCCCGCATCGTCCTGAGAGGCGCCCCACTGCCCACGCGCGAGCGTCTGCTGATACTCGAATTTGCCGTCTTTCAACCGCAGATATCCGTTGTGTTCCGACGTGTACATCCAGTTGTCGAGCGCCCACGTCAGGCTGTTCGCGTTGTGCTCGATGTTTCCGAGCTCCTGACCGTAGGTGTCGACCACGAGCTCCTTCTTGTCAGCTTTCAAGTCTCCATTCGTGTCCTGCGCGAGCCAGAGGTGTGGGGGCTCGCCGATGAGGACGCCGTGGTCGAGCACCTTGAGCGCGCGCGGCAGCACGAGCCCGTCCATGAAGACGGTCTTCTTGTCCATCTGCCCGTCGTCGTTCGTATCCTCGAGAACGCTGATGCGACCGATCGGCTCCCGCTCGCCCGTCGCTGGAAGGTCCTTCATGTAGCCGCGCTCTTCGATCACCCAGAGGCGACCATCGGGATCCCAGTCGATGAGGATGGGTTCCTCGATCATCGGTTCGCTCGCGACGAGCTCCAAGTGGTATCCGGGAGGCATGAAGAATGTCTTCGCCTCATCGGCGGGTGAGAGAACCGGTGACTCGTTTGGCACCTGTTGAAGGCCGGGAGGCCACGGCTTCGCGGTGCTCTGAAAAGCATAGACGCCGCCAACCGCGGCGGTCAGGACGAAACCGATAAAGTAAGCAGCAAATCGTCTCATGTACAACGGCGATTCGAACGCCGGAACCTAGAACTTTAGAACGTTTGCGGGACCCTTTTCCAGCGGCGTCAAACGGCTGACGTTGAGAAGCGTGTTCAGACCGTAAGGCGATTCGTTGACCGACGACAGGTCGAGGGCGCCGCCTTCGATGCGCAGATGCGCAAAGCCCAGCGGGTGCAGGTTGTACAGGTCAGAATGCGCTTCACGCGTTACCTCCTGCCACTCACGCGGCATCATGTCGAGGCCGCGGTAATAATGATGTCCGTTCCGCTCCACGTGCGGAATGCCGAGAAGAGCCATCATCGCGAGATCCTGCTGGAGCGCTACCGGTCCGAGCGTGCACAGGTCCTCGCCGGTCAGCACGGCGGGGCGATCGGCGGCATCGCGACGCATGGCGAGCAAACACGCGTTGGCAATCCCCTTGACGATGCCCTTGCAGCTCTTGAAGCTCGCTCCGGCGTAGCCAGAGTCGAGCGCGCGGGGTACATCTCCCAGCGCGCCGTCGGACTCGTCGATGATGACCGGGGGACGGTCGCGCCACGACAACAGGACATCGCGAGCGTTGCTGGTGAGCGCCCGGTCGCGATGGACTGGCTGTTCGACGACAAGGGTGCGATGCGGCAGTTCGGCCAGCGTCGAGTCGCAGTGCACCTGTTCCCAGAAATCCCTGAACGCCCCGAAGTCGTGAAAATTCTCGTTGCCATCGACCGTCAGCCAGAACGTTCCAGCGCACTCGGCCGCGAGCACCGACAGCACGTTTCGGAGCCGGATCGAATCATTGCGCGGAGTGCCGCTCAACTTCACTTTGAAATACCGCAGCCCGTAGGCGCGAATTGAGGTTGCCAGATCCTGCGGCAGGCCGTCGTCGACACGGTCGGCGGGACCAAGTTCCTCGTCAGTCAGCGCATCCGCCAGACCGATCGTGTGCCGAACGTAGCAGGCTCCGAGTGGCGCATTCGGGAGCAGGTCTCCGGGCTCGGCATTCGAGAGTTCGGGGTAAACGTCTCCGAGTCGGATGCCCAGGCCATTTGCCGCGATCAGCCGATGCAGCGGCTGCTCTGTCACGCGGCACAATCCGTCCAGCACGGCTCGTTCGACGATGCTGACGCCGAGTCCGGAAAGAAGCGGCGGCACGTGGCGCTCGTCCGCCCATGAGTGCTGTGCCTCGGAGAGCGACCGCCAGAATTGGAAGAAGGACCGTGAGTGACGGCCGATCGCCGTGGCAACCTCCGCCGCGTGCCGGATGACGTCCAGCATGTCGCGAAGGTCGTGCTCGAACGAGGTGTCGGGATCCTTGGTGAACCATTTCGGTGGCAACCCTTCGGCTGTGATTCCCTCGTTCCAACGGCCCCCGCATTCCACGCGTGTGCGCACGAAGAGGTGCGGGACGTCTGTCATGCTCGCGATGCCGTATCGAAACGGAAACCGCGTGCGCGCGGGCAGAACGTAGAATTCGAACGGCTCAATTGTGAACAAAAGGCTCACGCGCGCCGCCCGAGGAACACATCGCGTCCGGCCACCAGCGCGGCGATCTTCCGATCCGCTACAGATCTTTTGAGCATCCAGAAGCCGCAATCTGGGTGGACATACCGGACGACGCCGGGACCGAGCACCTGCTGCGCCTGCTCGATCCGTCTGGCGACAACATCCGGCGATTCGACCTCATTCACCTTGATGTCGATGACGCCGATTCCAACGCCGATTCGCCGGTCGATGTCCCGAAGCGCCTCGAGGTCGCCCATTGGACGGTGTGCGAGCTCGAGCACAACATGGTCGGCGTGCAGGCTGTTGAGGAAGCCGAGGAGTGCGTTCCACGTCCCGGGCTGGACCGTCTGGCCGCCGTAGTTGCCGAAGCACAAGTGAACGGCTTTCTCGACGGAGATCGCGTCGAGGACGCGATTGATCGCTTCGGCCGCGAGCGGCGCATCGGCAGGGTTGCCCGGAACGTTGGCTTCGTCGATCTGGACGCACGCGCATTCCAACTCGCGCGCTTGGATCGCGAGCGCATCGGCGATCGCGAGCGTCAAGGCTCTGGCATCCGCGTAATGCTCGTCGAGCAGAGTCCGCGCGAGCATGTACGGGCTCGTCAGCGTGAACTTGAGCGGACCGGCGGACAGCCGCGCTGCACGCGCGCAATCCTCCGGCAGATTCAGGGTGCCTTCATCAATCGGACCTGTCACGACGCCGGCGGGCTTGCGCCGAAATCGCATCTCCGATTTCGTTCTGAACGCGGCGGCATCCCTTCGTCCGGTGCCGTACCTGACGCCGCCAAGCCGGCGGACGAAGTAATCGATCATCCCGTTCGTGTCGGGGTGGTTCACGTCGAAGCGATACAGTTCGCCGTCGGTCGGCAGATCGATTCCGGCCTGGCGCTGAATGTCCAGCACGACCCGGGTGGCATCGACCAGAGATTGCTCGCTCGGCAGCGCCGCGAGCCACTCAGGGATCGGATAGGACCCGACCGTTGTCGTGAGAATCATGGGGTCAGACCGGGGTCAGACCGGGGTCAGACCGGGGTCAGACCAGGGTCAGACCGGGGTCAGACCGGGGTCAGACCCTCGGCCCGCCGATGCTACCGCACCCACGTCGGCGGATGGAAGCCGCCTTGTGGTACGCTCACGCACAACGGTCGTCTCACAGCTTCGAGGAGTCCTCATGTTGTACACGCGTCGTGAGCTCGGCAAACTCGCCCTCGCTGGCGTCCCGCTCGCCTCCGGTCTGGCGAAACGGGACGCCTTTGCCGCTGCGAAGCCCGACTCCAAATGGGAAGGCGTGCAAGTCGGCATGAATGTGCCGTACAACTTCGGCAACAACATGATGAGCCCCGACGAAACCCTGGACCGTTGCCTCCAGCTCGGCGTGAGCGCCGTGGAACTCCGGTCGCAGCCGGTCGAGCAGTTCCTCGGCGTTCCGGTCGCGCTCATCGCCATGCGCGGCCGCGGTACACCGCCGCCCGACCCCGCTCGGCAGAAGCAGGACGCGGACGACCTCCGAAAGTGGAGGCTCGGCGTGCCCATGACCAAAGTCAGGGAGTTCCGGAAACAATGGAATGACGCTGGCGTCGCGATCGACATCGTCAAGTACGACGGCATCTACAACTACGAAGACGACGTCATCGACTATGCGTTCGAGCTCGCGAAGAACCTCGGCGCCCGCGCGATTTCCTGCGAGATCGACGTGCCGAAGACGAAACGGCTTGGCGAGTTTGCCGACAAGCACGAGATGATGGTCGGCTATCACGGACACACCGCGACAGGGCCGGCACAGTGGGAAGAAGCGTTCAGCTACGCGAAGTACAACGGCGCGAACGTCGACATCGGACACTTCCTCAGCGGCAACAAAACGTCGCCGCTGCCGTTCATCGAGAAGTACCACGATCGCGTCACGCACATCCACGTCAAGGACAAGACGCTCGACGACAAGAACGTTCCGTTCGGCAATGGCGATACGCCGATCAAGCAGGTGCTCCAGGCGATCCGCGACCATAAGTGGAACGTCGACGCGATCATCGAATTCGAGTATCCGGTCCCCGAGGGCTCTGATCGGATGGCCGAAATGTCGAAGGCTCTCGCGTACTGCAAGCAGGTCCTCACAGCTCGAACGTAGCGGCATGCACGTCCGGATTGCACCGACTCGCGCGGCGATGAGCGCCGAGGCAGCGGCGCATGCCGCCGCAACGATCCGCGCCGCAATCGAGCGCCGCGGAAAGGCGCGCATCGTCGCGGCGACCGGAGCATCGCAGCTCGAATTCCTGAAAGCGCTGACCGAAACGCCGCGAATCGACTGGCAGCAGGTGGAGCTTTTCCATCTCGACGAGTACGCCGGACTGCCCGAGTCGCACCCCGCGAGCTTTCGCCGTTACCTGCGGCAAAACCTCATCGACGAGACGCGCATTTCCAACTACCACTTTCTGGACGGCGAGCAGGATCTCGACACAGTCAGGCGGCACGTCGGTGAGGCGTTGCTGCGCGAGGACGTCGACGTTCTGTTTGCCGGCATCGGCGAGAACGGCCACCTGGCGTTCAACGACCCGCCCGCTGATTTCACGACAACCGAACCCTACATCATCGTGACGCTGGACGAGGCCTGCCGCCGTCAGCAGGTCGGCGAAGGCTGGTTCGGGTCGCTACAGGATGTGCCGGTTACCGCGATCTCCATGTCGATTCAGCAGATGCTGAAAGCGCGCGAGATGATCGTCGTCGTTCCCGACGCGCGGAAGGCGTCGGCCGTGCGCGACGCGCTGGAAGGTGAAATCACGCCAGTCGTGCCGGCGTCGATCCTGAGAACGCACCCGAACGTGACGCTCTATCTGGATGAAGCCGCCGCCTCTCTTTTGAGCGCGCGGTTCAGGGCCGGCCTGACCCCGCGGCGCTAGTCGGTCGCGCCCACGGCCTCGTACGCCTCAATCGGCGGGCACGCGCAGATCAGGTTGCGGTCGCCATACGGGTTGTCGATTCGCGCGACCGGAGGCCAGAACTTGTTGTCTCTGACGAACGGAAGCGGATAGGCGGCCTGCTGCCGCGTGTACGGGTGCGTCCAGTCGTCCGCCGCCACTTCCTCGGCGGTGTGCGGCGCGTTCTTCAACACGTTATCCCGCGGGTCGGCTTTGCCGTCGATGACCGCCTGAATCTCCCCGCGGATCGTGATCAGTGCGTCGCAGAAGCGGTCCAATTCGTCTTTCGATTCGCTCTCCGTCGGCTCGATCATCATCGTTCCCGCAACGGGGAACGAGACGGTGGGCGCATGAAACCCGTAGTCCATCAGCCGCTTCGCAACGTCCTGCTCGTCGATGGACGGCCCCGATCCGTGCTTGAACGGCCTCAGGTCGAAAATCATTTCGTGCGCAACTCGTCCGTTGTGGTTCGCGTAGAGCACGTCGTAATGCCCCTCGAGACGCGCCTTCAGGTAGTTCGCGTTGAGAATTGCGTAGCGTGTCGCGTTGGTGAGCCCTTCGGCGCCGAGCATGCGAATGTATCCGTACGAAATCAGCAGAATGCTTGCGCTACTCCACGGCGCCGCCGCGACAGCGGGGATCGCCTTGTCGCCGCCCACCTTGATCACGGGATGACCCGGCAAGTACGGCGCAAGGTGCGCGGCCACCGCAATGGGCCCCATTCCTGGGCCACCACCGCCGTGCGGGATCGCGAATGTCTTGTGCAGGTTCAGATGGCAGACGTCCGCGCCGATCGCAGCGGGGCTCGTCAGCCCGACCTGCGCGTTCATGTTCGCGCCGTCCATGTAGACCTGACCGCCGTGCTCGTGGACGATCCGGCAGATCTCCTTGATGTCCTCCTCGAATACGCCGTAGGTTGACGGATACGTAACCATGAGCGACGACAACGTCTCGCTGTGCTCCTGCGCCTTCGCACGGAGGTCGTCCAGAACGATGTAGCCGTCGGCGTCGCACGCCACGACCACGACTTTCAGCCCAGCCATCGTCGCGCTCGCCGGGTTCGTCCCGTGCGCGGACGCAGGGATGAGCACGACGTTCCGCTGCGATTGGCCGCGGTCGCGATGGAACGCGCGAATGGTCATCAGGCCGGTGAACTCCCCCTGTGCGCCAGCATTCGGCTGCAGGGAAACAGACGCAAATCCGGTAATCCGGCACAGCGCGTCTTCGAGCTCGCTGAAAATCTGCCGATAGCCTTCCGTCTGATCGGGTGGCGCAAAGGGGTGCAGCCGCGAGAATGGAGCCCAGGTGACCGGGATCATCTCGGACGCCGCGTTCAGCTTCATCGTGCAGGACCCCAGCGGGATCATCGATGTGTCGAGACCGACGTCCTTCTTCTCGAGGCTGCGGATGTAGCGCATCATCTTCGTTTCCGAGTGATGCGAGTTGAACACGGGGTGCGTCAGGTACTTCGACGTGCGCTGCAGTGCCGTCGGCGCCTAATGCCTGAACGCTGCAGGGCCCTTGAGAACCAGATTGGCGCCGCTGAACGCCCTGCAGATGTCGGCGACATCATCCGGAGTGGTTGTCTCGTCGACGGCAACGCCGATGGAGCCATCCGCAAAGTACCTGAAATCGATCCCCAACCGCTCCGCGCGTTCACGGACCTCAGCGTGTTTCACGCGCTCCAGGTGAAGCGTATCGAAATACGCCGCGTTCGTCTGACGGACGCCCAGCTCCGCCAGGCCGTCTTCAATGGCTCGCGCCATCGTATGAATCCGCTCGGCGATCCCGCGCAGCCCCTTGGGCCCGTGGAATACCGCGTACATCGCCGCGATGTTCGCCAGCAGCGCCTGCGCGGTGCAGATGTTCGACGTCGCCTTTTCACGCCGAATGTGCTGCTCGCGCGTCTGCAGCGCCATGCGATACGCCTGGCGACCGCGCGCATCGACAGAAATGCCGATGATGCGCCCCGGCGCCTGACGGACGAATGATTCGCGGGTCGCGAAGAACGCAGCGTGCGGACCGCCGAATCCGAGCGGCACCCCGAAGCGCTGCGAGTTGCCAACCACCGCGTCCGCCCCCATCTCGCCGGGCGGCGTGAGCAGTGTCAGCGCCATCAAGTCGCTGGCGACCGCAACGAGAAGGCCGGCCGCGTGCGCCCTCTCGATGAGGGGCGTCAGATCCCTTGTTTCACCATGATCATCGGGGTACTGCAACAAAAGCCCGAACGCCTTGTCGAACGGCAGCTCCGCCGGGGGGCCAATCTCGATCCGGATGCCCAGCGGCTCGGCGCGGCCGCGCACCACGTCGATCGTCTGTGGAAAACAACGATCGGAGACGAGAAAGACGCTTTCGGCGCCCGCGGGTGCCTTTCGCGTCTGCAGACGATGGAACATCGCCATCGCCTCGGCGGCAGCGGTACCCTCGTCCAGGAGAGACGCCGTGGCGATGTCCATCGCGGTCAGATCCTTCACGACCGTCTGGAAGTTCAACAGCGATTCGAGGCGACCCTGCGCTATCTCCGCCTGATAGGGCGTGTACGGCGTATACCAGCCAGGGTTTTCGAACACATTGCGCAGGATCACGCTCGGCGTCACGCAGTCGTAGTAACCCATGCCGATGTACGAGCGCGCGATCACATTGCGTTCCGCAATCGTAGACAGCCGGCGCAGGTATCCGTGCTCGCTGTCGGCGGGGGGCAGGTCGAGTGGCTCGGTGCTCCGGATCCCCGCGGGAATCGTCTGCGCGATCAACGTCTCGAGCGATGGGACGCCAATCGTGCGCAGCATTGCAGCCGTCGATGGCGCGTCGGGGCCAATATGCCGTCTTTCAAATAGGATTTCAGACATCAGTACTGCTGGCCTGTGGGCCAACTATTCGATCCTTGCCGACCGTCAAGCCACTTATTTTGTCAATTCCGTGTACTTCGCCGAATCGAGAAGATCGGAGCCATCGTCGGCGTTCGAGACCTTGAGTGCGATCATCCATGACCCGTGCGGGTCCTTGTTGACGTTCTCGGGGCGCTCGGTCAGCGCGCTGTTCACCTGCGTCACTTCGCCGCTGACGGGCGCGTACAACTCCGATACCGCTTTCACGGATTCGATCGTACCGAAGACGTCACCCTTCCTGACCTGGCGACCCACCTCGGGAAGCTCGAGATATACGATGTCGCCGAGCTGCTTCTGCGCGTAGTCGGTGATCCCGACGCGCGCCTCGCTGCCGGAAACGCGTACCCACTCGTGGTCCTTGGTGTACTTCAATTCTGCAGGATACATTCCGCTTCCTCTACTTAGGACGCTTGTAGAACGGCATCGGTACGACGGTCGCGCGTACATGCCGTCCCCGCACGTCGACTTCGAATTCGGTGCCGGGTGTCGTGTGCTGCACCGGCAGGTATGCCATGCCGATTGCCTTTTTGAGAAAGGGTGTCTGCGTACCGCTGGTCACGATGCCTGCCTTTTCGTTACCGATGTAGACATCGTACCCGTGACGGCCGATCGCGCGATCCGTCATCTCGAACCCGACCAGTTTTCGCCGTGCGCCTTCGGCTTTCTGCTTGCGCAACACCTCGCAGCCAAGAAACTCCGGCTTCTTCCAGCCCACGATCCACCCGAGATCCGCCTCCACGACCGTAGTGGTTTCGTCCATGTCATTGCCGTAGAGACGCATCGAGGCTTCGAGCCGCAGCGTATCGCGCGCCCCGAGACCTGCCGGTAGCACACCAGCGGCTTTCCCGGCATTCAGAATTGCATCCCAGACGCGTTCGCCAGCGGCGGGCGGAACGAAGATCTCGAAGCCGTCCTCGCCCGTGTAGCCGGTGCGCGAAATGGTCGCCAGCACGTTTGCAACCTCGCCTGTCGTGAACCAGTAGTACTTCAGATCCGCGAGGTTCGCGCCCGTGAGCGACTGCAGCACGTCGCGCGCGGCGGGCCCCTGCAGCGCGAGGAGCGCGTATCGCGAGCTCGTGTTGACCGCCACCGCATCGCCCTGGCCGGCGATGTGCCCGCTGATCCAGTGGAAATCCTTGACGATGTTGGACGCGTTCACCACGAGCATGAAGTGGTCGTCGCGCATCTTGTACACAAGCACGTCGTCTACGAAGGTGCCGTCTGCGGTCGTCAGCGCCGAGTACTGGATCTGATTGATTGCGAGCCGCCCCGCATCGTTCGACGTGATGTGCTGTACCGCCTTCAACGCGTCGGTACCGGCGATCTCAATCTCGCCCATGTGGCTGACGTCGAAGAGTCCCGCGCGCGTGCGGACCGCCATGTGCTCCTCGACGATGCCCGAGTACTCGACAGGCATGTCCCAGCCGGCAAATTCCACCATGCGGCCGCCGAGAGAACGATGTCGCGCATTCAGCGGGGTTTTCCTGAGCGAGCCTGGCGCGGGGAGCGGCATCAGCAGTGGATCGGTTGGAGCCTGGCGTCGGTGGTCAGAACCTTGAAAAGGTACTATGCGGCTCCGCAATGGTCAAGGCGCCGGCTTGCGCCGCAGCGGGCCGATCCGCAGCCCCGCGGCGCTGTCGTCGATCAATTGGTCGAGACGCCGCATCCGCGTTTCGGGTTGTTTCGCGCTCATGACGTAGAACGTGGCAACCCGACGATAGCCGTCCGGCTGCGCCTGGAAAAATTTCCAGGCTTTCGCGTTGGCGCGAAAGCGTTTTTCCAGCATGGGATCGAACGTGGCCGCGTGCCGCTGCTCGAACGAGTACAGATTCGTCTTCCTGGGGTCCCGCTCCTCGAACGTGCGAAGTCCCGCCGGCTTCATGCGGCCGGCCTTGATGAGTTCGGCTACACGACGGGTGTTCACGGCGCTCCAGATGCTGCCAGGCTTCCGCCGCGTGAAACGAATCATGTAGCTATGCTCGTCGATGCTCTTGCGCAACCCGTCGATCCAGCCGACGCACAACGCTTCGTCAACCGACTCGGGCCAGGTGATACTTTGGCGGCCCGAATCCTTTTTGTGGAAACCGATCCACAGTTCATCGACGACGTTGTGGTGCTGCTCCAGCCAGCGTCGAAAGTGTTCGGGCGTGCGAAAGAACTTCGGCTTCACGTCGAGGGCATTCGCGGCCATGCATGTGGACTATAGCCGACTTGACCGGCACGTCCGAGTAACCTACTGTCAACAGATTCGGAGGCGGGCTTGATCGCAGTGGTGTGGCAGTTCGAGGTGCGGCCCGGCGCGGCCGCGGAGTTCGAGCGCATGTACGGCAGCGACGGCGCGTGGAGCGATCTGTCGCGTCGCAGTCGTTCCTTTCTCGGAAGTTCGTTCCTGCGGGACGTCAGCTCGGAAAGCCGGTACGTGCTCGTCGAGTACTGGAGCGAGATGATGGTCTACGAGAAGCACATGGCGGGCGTCAGAAAACAGCTCGACGTGCTGGAGCAGCAGCGCGCGGCGCTCGTCGAACGGATGGACACGCTCGGCGTGTTCACGGCGCTGGACGTGCCGGATCGCACCGGTCCCACGTGGTCGCGCCGGACCGGGAAAACACCCTGAGGCAGCGGCGGGAACACCGCCTCGACCCGACAGAACAGGAGTATAGGACATGAAACGTGCGACAACCGCGCTGATTGCGATCTGCGCGCTGATGCTGACTGTCGCGGGGGCGCAGACGCCGCCAAGCTTCGCCGGCAAGTGGACGCTCGTACCGGATGCGAACTCTCAAGCCGCGGCCGGGATGGTGGCGCAGACGGTCAACATCACGCAGGACGCCAACACGCTGACGATGACACGTACCACGCAGATGGGCGAGATCACAACGACCTACAAACTGGATGGAAGTGAAAGCAAGAACACGCTGAACTTCCAGGGAAACTCGATGGAGCAGGTGTCCATTGCGAAATGGGATGCCAGCAAGCTGAAAATCGACACCAAGATGAACGTGCAGGGACAGGACGTTCAGTTGAGCAGCGTGCTGT
>JBKPTT010000058.1:0-15920 GCA_046735635.1 Acidobacteriota bacterium
ATCAGCGTCGACGGCGAATGCTCCACGAACGATTGCGTCTTCGCGCTTGCCAATGGCGCGAGCGGCGTCCGCCTCGGCGATGGCGACTGCGCGCTGCTCGCTGACGCGCTCCGCATCGTCTGCGAACCACTGGCTATCGGGATCGTGCGCGGGGGTGAAGGCGCGACCAAACTCGTCACGGTCCGGGTTCTCGGAGCTGCGTCCGATGCAGATGCTCGGCGCACGGCGCGCGCAATTGCGAATTCGCCGCTCGTCAAAACGGCTGTCCATGGAGGAGACCCCAACTGGGGCCGGCTGGTCGCCGTGGCCGGCCGTTCCGGTTCGGAGTTCGTGCTGGAACAGGCCGCGGTGCGCATCGGCGACGTCGAGCTTTTCAGCGACGGGGTTCCGCACGACGAGCGCTCGGCCGACGCCGCGCACTACCTGAAACGATCGGAGGTGGTCGTCGAGGTGGATCTGGGGACTGGCGGCACGGGCGCAGCGCAGATGTGGACGTGCGATCTCAGCGCCGAGTATGTACGGATAAACGCGGAATACCGCACCTAGAGGATCACACATGCGCAGCGCGGCGGCGATTCCCATGCGGTTTTTGTCCATTCGGGACTTCGGGCACGACAGACTCGGGCTCTGCCTGGAGCTTGCGGCGCAATACAAGGCGGCGCGCGCGGCGGGGATCGTGCACGATCGGCCGCTGGAAGGGCGGCACGTCGCTCTGCTTTTCGAAAAGCCATCGCTGCGAACGCGCTCGACGTTCCAGATTGCCGTCCGAGAGCTTGGCGGCGACGTGATCGAGCCGCCGACCGATGTTGCATTCGGCGGGCGCGAACCGATCGCCGATGTCGCGCGAAATCTGGAGCGATGGGTGTACGCCGCGGTCCTGCGCACCTACGCGCAGGGCCGCCTCGAGCAGTTCGCGGATGCCGCGCCGCGGCTTCGCGTCATCAACGCGTTGACCAACGAGGAGCACCCGTGTCAGGCCCTCGCCGACTGCCTGACCCTGATTGAGCTGTGGGGCTCGCTGCGCGGCCGCACGATCGCCTTTGTAGGCGATGGCAACAACGTGGCGACGTCGCTCGCGCAGGCAGGCGCGATGCTCGGCGCCATCGTCCGGGTTGCGTCCCCGTCCGGCTTCGAGCTGCCGGCGCATGTCGTGAACGAGATTTCGGATCTCGCACGTTATGGCGGCGGCGTCGAGCTCGTCACGGACCCCGTCGAGGCGGTCCGGGGCGCGGATGCCATCTACACGGACGTCTGGACGTCGATGGGGCAGGAGGACGAAGCGCGCGAGCGGGCCGCGGTCTTTGCGCCCTATCAGGTGAACGCCGCGTTGATGGCGAACGCGAGCGTCGACGCCATTTTCATGCACTGCCTGCCGGCGCACCGCGGCGAGGAAGTCACCGACGAAGTGCTGGACTCGCCGGCGTCGGTGGTCTTCGATCAGGCGGAAAACCGGCTGCACGTTCAGAAGGCGCTTCTCGCGCTCTTGACCAGAGCATAGACGGCGTTTAATGGGGTGGCGGGGCTTGAAAGCCCCGCCCCACATCCTTCCACGTACGCCAAAGCCCCGCCCACCATCCTTCCAGGTAGGCCGGCGCTTCAGCCCCGGCGACGTGATAGCCTCTGCTGCCATGCGGCAGGTCGTGATTCCGCACTACGGCGCGCCTGACGTGCTCGAGGTCCGCGAAGCCGCCGAACCGGCACCCGGCGACGACGACATTCGCATTCACGTCCGCGCCGCAGGCATCAACTTCGCCGACATTCTCGCCCGGCTGGGCCTTTACCCCGACGCTCCGCGTCCTCCGATGGTGGTGGGATACGAAGTGGCAGGACAAGTGGACGCCGTGGGCCGCAACATCGTGAACTTCGCGATTGGCGACCGCGTGCTCGCACTCACCAGGTTCGGCGGGTACGCCGACACGGTCGTCGTTCCAGCCCACCTCGCGTTTCACTTTCCCGAGGAGTTGAGCGATTCGGAGGCCGCCGCCGTTCCGGTCAATTATGTGACCGCGTCGATTGCACTGTACAAGATGGCGGCGCTATCGCCTGGGGAGACTGTCCTCGTGCACAACGCAGGCGGAGGCGTCGGGATCGCGGCAACGCAGCTGGCGCGGCTGCGGCGCGCGACGGTGATCGGCACTGCCTCGGCGTTCAAGCACGATGCGCTCCGCAGCTTTGGCGTGGACCACGCGATTGATTACCGCCACGCGAATGTCGCCGAGGAAGTCTCGAAGCTCACGCGCGGCCGCGGCGTCGACGTGATCCTCGACCCGATCGGCGGACGCAGTTTCCTCGACAGCTATCGCATGCTCGCACCGCTCGGCCGGCTGGTCATTTTCGGCCTCTCAGCGGCGGCATCGGGAGAGCAGCGAAACTTCTGGCACGCGTTCCGTGCCTGGTTCACCACGCCGCGGTTCAACCCGTTGTCGCTCATCAACCGGAACCGCGGCGTATTCGGACTGAACGTCGGACATCTGTGGGACGAGCGCCGGCAGCTTGCCACGACGATGGAGATGCTCATTGGCGAGCTCCGCGCGGGACGGATCCGGCCGGTAGTCGCGCGCACGTTTCCGCTCGACCGCGCGGCCGAAGCGCATCGCTTCATTCAAAGCCGCGGCAACATAGGCAAGGTCGTGCTCACGACGTGAATTGCCACAATCGCCGGAATTGCCACAATTGCCAAAATTGATTGATCGATTGGTCGATTGGCCGATTGATTGATTGATTGATTGATTGATTGATTGATTGATTGATTGATTGATTGATTGATCTTCAGGGAACAAAAAATTACGGCGATTCTGGCAATTCCGGCGATTCTGGCAATTTCTCCTGCGACGGGACCGTCAGCTTCTTGTCGTCCCCCAGAAACTTTCTGAAGAACGTTTCCATTCGCCCGAGTGTGTACATCCACCGGCTATGGAGCAGTGACTCGTGCGTGTCGTCGGGAAAGACAATCAGCTCGTAGTACACGTCGCGCGCGCGGAGGAGCTGCACGAGTCCCGTGGTCTGCTGGAACGCCACATTACGATCGTCGTCGCCATGCACGAGCAGGACCGGAGATTTCCAGCCGTCGATCGCGCTGATGGTGGAAGACTTGTACGACACCGCGTCGGGATCGAGCGAACTCCCCCAGAGGTGTACTCCTGCCAGGTCGACGCCCGCCTTGAAGAGGTCGGAGTTACGCGCAAGCGCCTGCGACGTCAGCACGCCGCCGTACGAAAGTCCCCAGATCCCGATTCGCGCCGCATCGACGTCAGGACGCGTCTGAAGGTACTTGCCGGCGGCCACCACATCCTGATATTCCGCGTTGCCCCTGCCGCCGGTGTTCGGCGCATTCCGGAACGAGCGCCCATACCCGACACCGCTGCGGTAATTCACCGACAGCACCACGTAGCCCTGGTTCGCGAGCCATTGATTGATGCCGTACGCCCAGTGGTAGAACTGCATGTAGTGATAACCGAGCAGCATTTGCCGGACCGGACCGCCGTGAACGAACACGATTGCCGGACGCCGCTCGCCTTGCCGAATCCCTTTGGGCAGGAACAGCTGGTTGTGTATTTCGAGACCGTCGGCCGCCTTGGTCAGAACCAGCTGCGGCTCGACGTGGGCGTCCATCGGAAAGTCTTTGCGCGAAGTCGGGAAGGCAATCCTTTGGGTTGCAGGTTGAGATGCGGAGAGGCTCCAAACGCCGAGCGATTGCGGCGTCTTCCAGTCCGCGCTCAGTGTGGCCAGCGTCTTTCCGGATGCGAGCGGCACGGGCATCGTCTCGATGCCTGTGCCCGTCGTCACCTGCCGCGGAGTGCCGCCCGCGACCGGCACGGCCCAGATGTGCCGGCGTTCGATGTCTTTGGCGTTCGTGCAGTAGTACAACGTGCTCTCATCGGGTGATAAGGCGATCGACGTTTGATCTTCAATGAGGCCGTCGGTGGTCGTCAGCACGACGGGGCGCGCCGCGCCGCCCGTCAGCGTGATCGAGTAGTAGCGATCCCACTCGTCCACGGGACCTGACGGTGGTGTTTGCGGCGGCGCCGGCGTGCCACGCCCTCGCCCGCCGCGGCCGCCGAACCCGGTGTTCACCGCGAACACGAGGTAATCGCCCGCGAGTCTGGGATTCGAGATGTTGGTGACGACCGGGTCCGACGGCTGGTTGTGCCAGACCTCGTCGGCCTCTCCAGTCGCCACGTCCGCCTTCATGATCGAAATCGTGTACCCGCCGCGAAACGTCGCCCGCTGCAAGCCGGGCACATCGGCAGCGCGCGGCCGCTCTGCAGATTCCTGTGCGGCAGTCGTCTCGGTGCCGACGCCGCCTTGACGACCGCGGCCGCTCGCCGCATTCGGTTGATAGGCGGGACCGTTGGGCACGCCGATGCCGCCGCCTCCCTGCTGCGCCTGCTGCGCGAAGGGCAGCCCGGGACGCCGCAGGAAGACGATGCTGGCGCCGTCGCGCGTCCACATCGGCGCGGTATCGAAGTCGACGCTTGGCGCCATGTACTTCACCGTGCGCGTCGTCAGGTCGTAGACCGCAACGAAGCTGTGATCCGCCCTCGTCGTAACGAACGCAATCCTGCGACCGTCGGGCGACCAGGTGGGAGTACTCTGCTCGCCCCATTCGCTGATGAACGCCTTCTCGCCGCGATCCTTCTCCGAAGCGGGACGCACCGGCGTGACTTTCGCACGGTAAATCTGATCGTCCTTGGTGAACAGGACCGACGTTCCATCAGGTGCGAGCTCCACCGGACCGGTAACGGCCGCGATTCGAAACGCGGGCCCTCCGGTCGTCCGCACTCCCCATACCGCGCGATCTGGACCGTCGGGGTTCGCCGTCGGGTTCGCGACCCAGCCGTCGCGATTCGGTGCAGAGCCGCGAACGAAAGTCACGGTCGATCCGTCGGCGGAGATCTGCACCGCCGACATGTCGATGCCGTCGTCTTTCGTGAAGTTGGTGAGCCGCACAGGCGCGAACGCCGGCGCTGCGGCAGTGTAGGCGTTTCGCTTTCCTTCCTCGAACGCGATCCACGCGACGCGATCCGCTTTTCTCGCGGCGACGAGCTCCACCGGCGATGCGGCACTGAGGAACTGCCGATATCCGGGAGGGGGCGCGGACGTGACCACGACCGCGCACGTCATCAGCGCGATCACGACGATCGCAACCATCGATGCTGGGCGGACAATTCGCATGCGTTCCTCCCGACCGCGCGAGTCTACCATCCGGGTCACCGCCGGCTTGAACGCGGTGAAATACATGACGGCTGAAGCAGGGTCGCGGAGATAAAGAGGCGGGAAGGGTCGTTCTTCTTCGATTTGAGAACAGTTCGCCACGCTCCGCCCCGCGGAAGCGTGGCGACCCACACTGTTGAAGCCGCGCCCTATTTCAGGTGCTTGTTCACCAGCTTCGTCATCTCGAACATGTTGACCTGGGCCTTGCCCGCGAAGACCGGCTTCAGCGACTCGTCCGCCTTGATCATGCGGCGGTTCTTCTGGTCCTGCAGCCCGTTCTTCTTGATGTAGGCCCACAGCTTCTTGGTGACCTCGGTCCGAGGCATCGGCTTCGAACCGATGACTTCCGACAGCGCCGGGCTTGGGGTCATGGGCTTCATGAATGCCGCATTCGGCTTGCGGGCGGTCTTCTTCCGGCCGGTAGATCTCGCGCTGCCGTTCGATCTCGCGGTCTTCTTCTTCGCTGTCTTGGCCATCGACTCTCCTCTTGAAGACGCTCGCGGCGTCACGGCGTAGTATCGCGCAGTTTCGTGCAGTTCAGTGCAGAAAAGTGAAGGGCCGATCGGTGACGCGGCCGTTTGAGAGGTGCACGACGTGGTCGGCAAGCTTCTCGACTTCGACCGGGTCGTGCGTCACGTACACAATAGGCACCCGGAGCTCGTCCCGAACGCGTTCGAGATAGGGCCAGATTCGGCGACGTCTCTCGACGTCGACAGCGGCCAGCGGCTCGTCGAACAGCAGCACCTGCGGCGCCGACATGAGCGCCCGTGCGACTGCCACTCGCTGCCGCTCCCCACCGGAAAGCTGAGGGACGCGGCGATCCAGCAGGCTCTCGATCTCCAGCATGGCCGCAACGGCATCGAGCGCGAGCTTCTGCCCCTGCCGTCGCCCGTAGAGCACGTTCTGACGGACCGACATATGCGGGAAAAGCGCAACGTCCTGGGCGACGTAGCCGACGTGTCGACGGTGGGTCGGGACATCCGTGCCGGCGGCGGCGTCGAAGACCACCCGCTCGTCGAGCGCAATCGAGCCGGATACAGGGCGGCGCAGGCCGGCTATCGCATCGAGAATGGTGGTCTTCCCCGCCCCTGATGGGCCGAAGAGCGCCGTCACGGGCGCGTCCAACCGCTCGCGAATCTCGAGCATGAAGGTGCCCTGCGTGAGGGTGAAGTCGAGGGTGATCATCCCGCCTGGCTATCCCACGAAAGCTGGTTCGACCACCAGAGCGCCGCAAACGCGATTGCCGCAGAGATCATCACCAGACCAGCTGCCTCGCGCGTACGGCCGATCTCCGACAGCGAATAGATTGCAACCGCGAGCGTGCGCGTCGATCCGGGAATGCTGCCCGCCACCATGATGGTCGCGCCGAACTCGCCGAGCGCTCGCGCGAATCCGAGGACGGCGCCGCTGACGACCGCCGGACGTGCCAGCGGAAGCGTGACCGTCAGAAACACTCGCAGCGGACCCGCACCGAGCGTCGCCGCCGCGGCTTCGAATCGCCGGTCCACCTGCTCGAACCCGGCCCTGACCGTTCGCACGAAGAGCGGCAGGCCCATGATGGTCATCGCGAGCACGACCGCCCTCCACGTGAACACGATCTGGATGCCGGCCCGATCGAGAATGCTGCCGATTGGCCCGAACGGCGCGAAGAGCGTCAAAAGGATGAGACCGGTGGCCACCGGCGGCATCACGAGCGGCAGCGACACCACCGTGTCGAGGAGGACCCGTCCGCGGAACCGCTTCCGCGCGAGCACCCACGCGAGGCCGAGGCCCGGCGGCACCATCAACGCCGTCGCGGCGCCGGCCGTCACGAGCGTGAACCACGTGATTCGCCAGACGTCCACGTCAGTGGCGCGCCGCCAGCGGCTGGAAGTGGTAGCGCTCGAAGAGCGCCGCCGCTTCGGGTCCGCGGAGAAAAGCCAGGAAGCGCTCGGCTGCCGCACGATTCCTGGTGCGGCTGACAATCGCCGCCGGATACACGATTCGCGGTGCTGCGGGACCATCGATGACGAGAACAGCCAACGACGAGCCAGCAACGGTGTCGCTCTCGTAGACGATGGCGGCATCCGCGCTGCCATTGAGCACCGCCGCGAGCGCCGCACGTACATTCGCCACCGGGACGACGCGGTCGGCCAGAGTGGACCAAAGGCCTGTCGACTCGAGATACCGCCGCGCATAGACCCCCGCGGGGACGGCGGCAGGATCGCCGAGCGCAATGCGCTTCACGGCGACGCCCGTGAGGTCCTGGGGCTTCTTGATCGCGCCCATGCCGGGACGCACCACTATTGCCAAATGGTTGCCAAGAAGGTCGACGCGCGAGGCCGGATCGATTGCGCCTGCCTGCGCCGTCACATCCATCTGCCTCTCGTCCGCGCTGACGAATACATCCGCGGGCGCGCCGTTCACGAGCTGCCGGGCGAGCGTGTTGGACCCCGCGAAGTTGAAACGCACGTCGCCGCGCCCGGTCTTCCCATACTCCCGCGCGATGGCTTCCAACGCATCGGTCAGGCTCACGGCAGCAGAGACGGTCAGCGGCGCCGGTTCTGGTGGGAGCGCCGCAATGCACACGAGCATAAGGACCGCAAACATTGAGCGATTCTATACGGATTTATCTTGATTGTCGTACGAATCAGGGCGATTCTTGGTCGTGACCCTCCTGACGCCCCGACAGGCCGCCGACGAGCTCGGTGTCAGCTACCCCACGCTCAAACAGTGGATTTACCGCGGTACGGTGCGGACGCGCCGAACGGCAGGCGGGCACCATCGCATTCCTGCATCCGAAATTGACCGGATGCTAGCCGCCGGCTCCAAGGCGCCGCGTAAGACGCGGAAGCGGGCGGGAGGCCAGATCGTCACGCTGAGCGGCCGCAATCAGCTGCGGGGCGTCGTTGAAGAGGTGCGTGTGGAGGGTCTCCTGGCGCAGGTCCGGCTGCGCGTGGGCGACCAGAGCCTCACGGCCATCATCACTCGCGACGCCGTCGACGAGCTCAGGCTGCGCCGCGGCGACGAAGCGCTCGCGGTCATCAAGGCGACAGAGGTGATGGTCGCGCGCTAGCTGTGAATGCGACGCGCAGAGCGTCTACGATTGAAGGCGGCGGCGATTCGCGCCGCGACGGCGTTCCGCGGCAGCGTCTCGATGGGATCGGGCAGCGCGAGTGACCAGTTCGGCCATTCATTCGTCGTCGCCGGCATGTTCGGCCGTTCCTCCACCATCATCGCGTCGTCGAGCGTGGCCGTCACGATTCGCGAAGGGGCCTCGGCGAGGGCCTCGTGAATGCGCACGACGACGGTCGAGGTGGGTGTGCGCAATGTCGAGTCCGTCAGGCGCCTGACGCGCGCCAGAATGTCGCGAGTACCCAGCTCGTTCGGCGACAGGGCGAGCTCCTTCTGCGCGGCGAGATCGGACCCGGTCCAGAGCCCGGCCGCGGTAGGAAGGTCGTGCGTGCTCACCGCGACAAGCGCCTGTTCGGGGTACCGGCGAGGCGACTCCTTCTCGAACCAGAGCAGCCGGTACGACAGGACTTTCCTCGACTCCAGCTCGCGGCGAGCGTCCTCCTCGACCGTTCCGAGATCCTCGCCGACGATAACAGCCTGGGCGCGAAGACTCTCGAGCGCGACGATCGCAAGCAGATCGCGGGCGTTGCTGCGCACGTAGGCCCCGTCGCGCGGCTCGCCACCCGTCGGAATCCAGAACAGCCGGAAGAGTCCCATGACGTGATCGATCCGGAGTCCCCCCGCGTGGCGAAGGCATGCGCGGATGGTTTGAATGAACGGCTGGTAAGCGGCGGCGCTCAGCTTCTGCGGAACAAACGGCGGAAGCCCCCAGTCCTGTCCTCTCGTGTTGAACTCGTCGGGCGGCGCTCCGACACTGATCCCTTCTGCCAGCACGTCTTGAAACGCCCAGGCGTCTGCGCCGTCGGCGTCGAAGCCGATCGGCAGGTCCTGCATCATCGCGAGCGTCTTCGACGCGCGAGCGAGTTGCCGATCGATCTCGAACTGCAGCCACTTGTGGAACCGGATTCGATCGGCGACCGGGCGTCGGCGCGCGAACGCCCGCACGGCGGGAGACTCTGGATGTCGAAGATCTTCCGGCCAGCCGTGCCAGCCGCACTGGAGATGTTCGGCCAGCGCGCTGAACGTTGCGAACTGATCGAGCGCGCGACCCTGCTCGCGGACGAACGTGTCGTATTCCGTCAATTCGCGGCGCTGGACGATGTTCCAGATACGTTCGAGCGCGCCCATCTTCAGCTTGAACACGGCGTCGCGATCGATGATCCGATCCTTGTTGAGGGCACGGGCGCGCGCCGCCACGCTCGAGAGGTCGTCGAGCGCCTCCGCGCCTTCGATTTCCTCGATTCGCAGGTACAGCGGCGATCGGAACCGTCGGCTCGAGGGAAAGTACGGGCTCGGTTGCTGCGGCAGCGTCGGGGTGGGCGCCGCCAGAGGGTTGATCAGCGCAATCCCTGCGTGTTGCTTTGCCGCCCATCGACCGATCTTGCGGAGGTCGGCCAGGTCGCCGATTCCCCAGCTCCGCCGCGAGCGTGCGGCGTACAACTGGATCGCCCATCCCCACGTCTTGAAGTCGTCCGGGAGGAAGCACGTTGCAGGCGCGACGATCAAAGGGACCGGATCTCGCCCATCGGCAGCGAACTCGTGATACCCCGGCGGCAGCGGAGCGCGGAGCCGCCCGTCGATTGTTTGGGTCGACCCGTCCTCCAGCCGAATTTCTCCGCGTGCGCGCCACGTGTCGCCGGCGGTCAGAACGATGACACCGGGCCCGCCCGAATTGCCGCGTCGCATGACGCGTTCGATCGTGTCGAGCGTTTCTGCGGGAACCTCGTGCCTATTTCCAAGCGCGTCGACGTAATGATCCTGAATCTCTTCGGCGCGCACGCTCATTTCGGCGAGAGTCTCCGCAGCACCACCAGCGACCAGGGCTGCACCTGAAGGGCCGCGCCCGTTTCATAGCTGTCGCGTGTGTTCGCTTCGTCCTCGAGCACGTCGGCGTCTTCCGCGCTGTTGAGTATCGCCGCCCACCGCTCGCCCCATTTCTGTTCCGGAAGTTTGAATTCCAGCGGCTCGTGGTGTGCGTTGAACATCACGTAGAAGCTGGCATCGAGGATCGGCTCGCCGCGTTCGTTCGGGGTGTGCATCGCGCAGCCGTTCAAGAACACCGCGAGGGACTTGGCGAACCCGGCCTGCCAGTCTTCCTCCGACATTTCCCCCCCGGCGGGCGTGAACCATCCGATGTCGCTGACCTGCGCGCCGTGAATCGGGCGGCCCTGGAACCAGCGCCTGCGGCAGAACACCGGATGCTTGTGCCGGAATGCAATGAGCCTGCGCGTGAACTTCAGCAGGTCCTGATCGGCATGTTCCCAGTCGTACCACGAGATCTCGTTATCTTGGCAGTACGCGTTGTTGTTGCCTTGCTGCGTGCGGCCCATCTCGTCTCCGCCGCAGAGCATGGGAACGCCCTGCGAGAGAAAGAGCGTCGCGAGAAAATTCCGCGTCTGCTTCCTGCGAAGCGCCGACACCTGCGGGTTCTCGGACGGGCCTTCCTCACCGCAGTTCCACGAGCGGTTGTGGCTCTCGCCGTCGCGGTTCTGTTCGCCGTTCGCTTCGTTGTGCTTCTCGTTGTAGGAAACGAGATCCCGGAGCGTGAACCCGTCATGCGCGGTGATGAAGTTGATGCTCGCATACGGCCGCCTGCCGGTCGCCTGATACAGGTCGGAGCTCCCCGTGAAGCGGGAGCCGAATTCCGCGAGCGTGCTTTCGCTGCCGCGCCAGAAGTCGCGGACGGTATCGCGATACTTGCCATTCCATTCAGACCAGAGCGGCGGGAAGTTACCGACCTGGTAGCCGCCTTCGCCGACGTCCCACGGCTCCGCAATCAGCTTCACCTGGCTTACCACCGGGTCCTGCTGGATGAGATCGAAGAACGACGACAGTCGATCGACATCGTGGAGCTCGCGGGCGAGCGTGGCAGCCAGATCGAACCGAAATCCGTCGACGTGCATGTCGATGACCCAGTAGCGCAGGCTGTCCATGATCAGCTGGAGTACGTGCGGGTGCCGCATGTTGAGCGTATTTCCCGTGCCCGTGTAATCCATGTAATACCGGCGGTTGTCTGCCATCAGGCGGTAATACGCTGGATTGTCGATTCCCTTGAACGACAGCATCGGGCCGAGGTGATTGCCTTCCGCGGTGTGGTTGTAAACGACGTCGAGTATCACCTCGATGCCGGCGGCGTGCATCGCTTTCACGAGCGCTTTGAACTCGAGCACCTGTTCGCCGCATTGACCTGCCGCGGAATATTCGTTGTGAGGCGCGAGATATCCTATGGAGTTGTATCCCCAGTAGTTGCGCAGGCCGCGATCCAGAACCGCTGAATCCTGAACGAACTGATGGACCGGCAGCAGCTCGATCGCGGTGATTCCCAGTTTCTTCAGATACTCGATCGACGTCGGGTGCGCGAGGCCCGCGTAGGTGCCGCGCAGCTCCTCGGGAATGTCGGGATGCCTCCGGCTGAACCCCTTCACGTGTGTCTCGTACACGACCGTGCGATGCCATGGCGTGTTCGGCTGCCGATCGTTGCCCCAGTCGAAAAATGGATTGATCACGACTGATTTCGCAACGGATGGGCCGCTGTCCAGGTCGTTCCTGGAATTCTCAGGGGCGTTGAAGTGATACGGAAAGACAGCCTCGCCCCAGTTCCACAATCCCTCGATCGCTTTGGCGTAGGGATCCAGGAGAACCTTCGAGGGATTGCACCACTGGCCCTGTTCGGGCGCCCACGGGCCGTGCACGCGGTAGCCGTAACGTTGTCCCGGCCTCACGTTCGGCAAATAGCCATGCCAGCACAGCGCCGTGGTTTCCGGAAGATCCACACACGTTTCGTGGCCTTGCTCGTCGAACAGGCACAGCTGCACGCGTTCGCCGAGCTCTGAAAACACGGAGAAGTTCGTGCCGCTTCCGTCGAATGTCGCACCCAGAGGAAAAGCCTTCCCGGGCCAGATCTGCATTCACGCTCCCGTCGAACAGTCGCATCGGACACGAAATGGTGTCGAGAGGCTCGGCCTGTGGTTCAATTCCTGTGCCGCTCGCTGCGCGAGCGTCCGGCTGAGGTGTTGCTCATGAGACGTTCCTCTGCACTCATCGTCATTCTTCTCGCCGCGAAGATTCTGGAGAGCGCGCCCGATCTGGGCGTTCCGGGGGCGGACGGGCTGGTCGTCTGTACCTCCGCGCCGGCGTGCGATGCGGGCGCGTCAATCCTCGCGCGCGGCGGCAACGCGGTTGACGCCGCTGTCGCGACGGCATTCGCGCTTGCCGTGACGCACCCGAGCGCGGGGAACATCGGTGGCGGCGGATTCATGCTCGTGCGCACGCGTGACGGCCGCGCGACCGCGTTCGACTACCGCGAGCGCGCGCCTATGAAGGCGACGCCGACGATGTATCTGGGGCCGGACGCGGAAATCGTCCGCAACCTCACCGACACGGGGTACCTCGCGCCAGGCGTCCCGGGAACGGTTCGGGGTCTCGAGCTGGCGCACAAGCGATTCGGGAAGCTCTCGTGGAAGGCTGTCGTGACACCGGCCGTCACCCTGGCGGAGAACGGGTTCGAGATGTCCGCCGGCCTTGCGCGGGCGCTCAACGCGCAGGTCTCCGGGCCGATGAAGCCGTTTCCTGTTTCCGTCGCGACGTACGGAAAACGCGGCGGCGGCGAATGGTCGGAGGGCGATCGTCTGGTGCTGACGGACCTCGCCAGGACGCTCCGCGCGATCGCCGATCATGGCGCGGCGATCTTCTACAAAGGATGGATCGCCGATCGGATCGCCGAGGACATGAAGGCAAACGGCGGAGTCATCACCAAACAGGACCTCGCTGCGTACGAAGCGAAGGTGCGAACACCGGTCAAAGGAAAGTACCGGGCGTATGAGATCATCTCGATGCCGCCGCCGAGCTCGGGAGGCGTCGCGCTGATTGAAATGCTCAACGTGCTCGAGCCCTACGACCTCGAGGCCAGGGGATTACTCACGGCCCCCGCGCTCCACCTGCAGATCGAAGCCATGCGCCGCGCATACCTGGACCGCGCGCGACACCTTGGCGACACGGATTTCGTGAAAGTGCCCGTCGACGAGATTACGTCGAAGGAGCACGCCAGAACCGTCGCGGCGACGATTGACCTGGCCAAAGCATCGAGCAGCCTCGAGCTCGGACGCGACATCGTCACCTCGTCTACGGTCCAGGAACCGGACGAGACGACGCACTTTTCCGTGCTGGATCGCGACGGGATGGCGGTGGCGAGCACGTATACGCTCGAGGGAGGGTTCGGGTCGCACGTTGTCGTCAAAGGCGCAGGGTTCATCCTCAACAACGAGATGGGGGACTTCAACCGGAAGCCGGGGGACACAAATGCACGGGGAGACATCGGGACTCCGCCGAACGTCATCGCTCCGGGCAAGCGAATGCTCAGTTCCATGACGCCGACGATCGTGACGAGAGACGGAAAGATCGTCCTGATCACTGGCTCGCCGGGCGGGCGCACCATCATCAATACGGTGCTCAGCGTGGTCCTCGGCGTCACGGAATATGGTCTGACCGGCCGCGAAGCCGTCGATCTGCCGCGCGTGCACCATCAGTGGCTGCCCGACAACGCGACGATCGAGGATCGCAGCGGAATCGCGCGGGGCGCAATCGAGGCGCTGCGTTCGATGGGACACACGATTCAACTGGGAGGAACGCAGGGTGACGCGGAAACGATCTGGATTGCCCCCGACGGGACCCCGTACGGCGTCGTGGATCCGCGGAGCCCTGTCGCGAAGGCGTCCACGCCGGCGAATTTGACACCGCCGACCGCGGGACGATAGGCTAACATCAATGTTCCGCGCGCGGCACCATCACCCGCACCATCATCGCTCCTGCTCCGGCGGGCCGGGCGTGCTGCACGCACACTGAACATTCGAACCAGACAGTCACGCAGTCACCAAGCCCCGCCGGTCATTCGGCGGGGCTTTTTTCTTTTTGCGCAACGATGGATTTTTCAAAGCTGAACGGCCTCGTACCCGCAGTCATCCAGGATGCCGCCACACGCGAAGTGCTGATGGTGGGGTTCATGAACCAGGAGGCGCTCGATCGCACGATCGCGAGCGGCTTCGCCACGTTCTTCAGCCGTACGCGCGGCACGCTGTGGACGAAAGGGGAAACCTCCGGCAACCGGTTGAAAGTCGATCGCGTCCTCGTCGACTGCGATGACGACACACTGCTGCTCCTCGTGACGCGCCTCGGAGACGGCAACGTGTGCCACACGGGAGAGCGATCCTGCTTCTATCGAGAATACAGGAGCGTATGACGACCGAACGCAATACATTGAAGCTCGGGATTCCGAAGGGCTCGCTGCAGGACGCGACGGTTCAGTTGTTCGCGCGCGCCGGATTCAACATCTACGCAAGCGCGCGGTCGTATTTTCCCGCCATCGACGATCCCGAGATCGATTGCATGCTCATTCGCGCCCAGGAGATGGCACGGTACGTCGCCGACGGCGTCCTCGATGCGGGGCTGACGGGACAGGACTGGATTGCGGAGCACGCGGCTGCATCGAATACGAGCGACGCTGTCGTGCCGCTTGCCGATCTCGTCTACGCGAAGCAGAGCTTCGGCAAGGTGCGCTGGGTGCTCGCGGTCCCCGAAGAGTCACACTATCAGAGCCCTCGCGATCTGGAGGGCGCGACGATCGCGACCGAGCTCGTACGCGCCACTCAGGCGTACTTCGAGCAGCGCGGCGTGCGCGTGAACGTTGAATTTTCATGGGGCGCCACCGAGGTGAAGGCGCCGCGGTTGGCCGACGCCATCGTCGAGGTGACGGAAACCGGCTCGTCGCTGCGGGCGAACCGGCTGCGCGTCATCGATACCGTGCTCGAATCCAACACGCAGCTCATTGCGAATGCCGCCGCGCTGAAAGAGGACTGGAAGCGCACCAAGCTCGAGAACATCGCCTTGCTGCTGAAGGCCGCGATCGAGGCGCAAGGGCGGGTCGGCATCATGCTCAACGCGCGCAGAGAGGATTTGGACGCCGTGCTCGCGCTGCTGCCTGCGCTCCAGCGCCCGACGATCTCACCGTTGAGCGATACCGACTGGGTGGCGGTCAACACGATCATCGAGGAGCGCACCGTGCGCGACCTCATTCCGAGGTTGAAAGCCGCGCGCGCCCAGGGGATTGTCGAGTACCCGTTGAACAAGATCGTGATGTGACCGATGGCATTCGAAGCGCCAATCATCGAGTCCAGCGACGTGTCTCGCGTGCGCGAGCTGCTGGATCGTCAAGTGCGTCGAGACGCCGAAATCACGCGGGCGTCGGCCGAGATCGTCGAGCGGGTCCGTCGCGAGGGAGATGTCGCACTCGCCGAATACGCGCGGCGGTTCGATGCCGTCGACGCTGTCGTCGAGGTCCCCCGCGCTGAAATGCGCAGCGCGGCGGCGACCGTGCCGAGGACTGTTAGGCGCGCCATCTCGTTCGCCGCGCGCAACATCAGTCGCGTTGCGAAGCGACAGGTACCAAAACCGTGGACCACGTCCCCCGTGGGTGGCGTCAGGATCGAGCAGCGCGTTCTGCCGCTGGAGCGAGTCGGCTGCTATGTGCCCGGCGGACGGTATCCTCTGCCATCGACGCTGCTGATGACAGCCATCCCGGCGCGGGTTGCGGGCGTGCG
>JBKPTT010000059.1:0-36482 GCA_046735635.1 Acidobacteriota bacterium
GTCCCAGGGTGGATGGTCGCAGGCCCGCTACCAGCGGCACATCGTGAACTTCCACCAACAGCACGCCAAAGAGGTCGTGGATATGCTGGATCGGATCGTCCGCGACGAGGGCATCCGGCACGTCGTGCTGTCGTGCGACGAGGTGTCACTTCCGCTCCTCCGCTCGCAGATGCCGAAGCATTTGGAAGAGAGAATCATCGACAACGTTCGTCTCGACAGTAACCCCTCGGTTGACGCGATCATCGGTCGGACTCACGAAGCGATGCAGCGCTTGAACGAGCGAACGGATCGCGAAAAAGTCGATGCCGCCATCGGCGCGTACCGCGCCGGCGCACTCGGCGTCGTGGGACCGGAAGACACGCTCGCCGCTCTGCTCAAGGGACAGGTCGACGAGCTGCTGATTGCGGCGTCGATGCAGCAGATGCAGGGCGTTCCGGTCGGTCAGGCAATCGGTTCGGCGAACGACGTCGTGCTCGCCGAACCTGCGATCGAGACAGTGTCCGCTGGGGAAGCGGCGGAATCGTCGTCCGAAGTCGTCCGGCTTGCGGACGAGCTGGTCACCAAAGCCAAACAGACCGCAGCAAAGATCACGTTCATCGAGGATCCGGAGCTGCTCGCGGATTACGGCGGGGTGGCGGCGCTCCTGCGGTTTGCGATCTGACCCGCAGGGCGTTTCTGTCGCCTGGCGCTTCGATAGAGCGCGACGCCGGAAATGACGGTCCCGATGATGGCCATGCCGGCCACAACGGCGACGACAACGGTGAACGTCGGCGATTTCATCCAGGCGATGATGCCGCGCCCGTAATGCGCGGCAAGGGCGGTTTCGGCCCCAAACCGCAACGCGCGCACTCCAGCGAGCGTGAAAAGGAACGTCCACGCGTTTGCCTTCGCCGCACCGCTCGTCAGAACGAACGCGGTGAACGGAAATGGCGGCGGGATGATGCCAAGCGCGCCGACGGTCACCGCAGCGCTGTTTCCGACGCGCTCCTGCACGCGCTTCAGGCGTGACGGTTTGATGAACCGCTCGAGGCCGACCTCGCCAATCTTCTTGCCTATCCAGAAGGTGAACGCGGACCCGACGACGGAGCCCACTGTCGCGAGAATCGCGTACAGCCAGAACCACTCCGGCTTCCGTGCTGCAAGCAGGATGACGACGAAATCTATCCCGAGCGGCAGAAAGAACACCAGAGATGAATCGAGAACCCCCATCATCAGGAGGCCCGCCGGTGTGAGAAAGTACCCGAGGAACGAATAGAAGATGCTGCGCATTCTCGACCGGTGTCGCTATCAAACCGCGGACCACCTGCCTTGGGATAGTCTGTTCGCCAGCTCTAGTGAGGAGAGGCGGAAGTAAACGCGCGTTCGCTCATTCGATGGACAGCCTCGCCGAAGGATATGCAAAGCTCGTCCTCGCGCTCGGCCAGCACGACGCCGATTACGTCGACGCATATTACGGGCCTGCCGACTGGAGGAAAGAAGCAGAGACCAGGAAGGCGCCGCTCGATCGGATCGCACTGGACGCAACCGAGATCCAGACGGCGCTCGCGCGTCAGCCGCGTCCAGACGACGACATGGCGTGGCTGCGCCTGCAGTACCTTCAGCGGCAGCTTTCGTCGCTCCTGGCACGCGTGCGCATGCTGAAAGGGGAGCGCCTGTCGTTCGACGAGGAATCGAACGCGCTCTACGACGCAGTGGCGCCAACGTTCTCCGAGTCTCACTTTCAGGAAGTGCTCGATCGACTCGACGAACGTTTTCCTGGCAGCGGCCCGCTCGTGCAGCGGTACGATGCGTTCCGCCGCGCCTTCGTGATTCCGCGGACGAAACTCGACGCTGTGTTTCAGCGCGCCATCCAGGCTTGCCGCGGGGCGACGCGTGCGCACGTGGCGCTGCCCGAAAACGAACACTTCAAAGTCGAGTACGTCACGAACAAGTCGTGGAGCGGCTACAACTGGTACCAGGGAGAATTCCACAGCCTCATCCAGGTGAATACGGACCTTCCCATCTACATCGATCGCGCGATCGATCTCGCGTGCCACGAGGGCTACCCGGGGCACCACGTGTACAACGTTCTCCTCGAGAAATCGCTCGTGAGAGATCGCGGCTGGAAAGAGTTCACCGTCTACGCGCTGTTTTCGCCGCAATCGCTCATCGCGGAAGGAACAGCCAACTTTGGAATCGAGGTCGCGTTTCCTGGCGACGAGCGTGTCGATTTCGAGCGCACGGTGCTCTTCCCGCTCGCCGGGCTGGAACCAGCGCGAGCCGTCGAGTACTACGAAGTCCAGGCGCTGGTCGATCACTTGTCGTACGCGGGAAACGAAGCGGCCCGACGCTATATCAACAACCAGATTGACGCGGCTCAGGCCACTGGGTGGCTCGAGCGCTACGCGTTGATGCCGCACGACCGCGCAGCGCAGCGGGTTCGATTCTTCGATCAATATCGGAGCTACGTGATCAACTACAACCTCGGCAAGGATATGGTCCGGCGTTACATCGAATCCCGCGGCGGCACCGCAGGGCAGCCGGCGAAGCGCTGGCACGAGTTCGTCGGGCTGCTCTCGTCGCCTCGCCTTCCGTCAGGCCTCCAGTGAGGTGAAGCGAGTCATCACGGTTTCGGCGGCCGCGTGCCTTGCGGCATACGTGTTCGTCTACGCAAGCGGACTCGCCGGCCCGCCCATTCGATCCGATGGATTCAGCTATTACGTGTACCTGCCGTCGTGGTTCATCTACCACGACCCTACGCTCGCGTCCGTCGCAATTGACTGCTGTGGCGGCCAGTTTCCGGGGTCGACCGCCATCGTTCGGTGGCCTGGCACGGGACGGTGGGTCGACGCGCACCCAATCGGCGTCGCGTTGATGCAGTCTCCATTCTTCGCGGTCGCGCACGCGTTGACGCACTGGACGAACTTGTCGGCCGACGGATTCACGCTGTACTACCAGCATGCCGCGGGCATAGCGGGGTTGTTCTGGACCGTGGCAGGAATCGGCGTCCTCGGAATCGTGCTTCGCCGGTATTTCTCCAATGGCATAACTGCCGCAACGCTCACGACGGTGCTCTTTGGCACCAATCTCTTCCACTACGCAACGTTCGACAGTTCGTACAGTCACGCGTATTCTTTTTTTCTATTTGCCGCGTTCTGCGTATCGCTCGAGCGCTGGAACAGCGACGAATCGCCAGCCCCGGCCGTCCTGGTCGGCGCCGTCGCGGGATTGATTGTGCTGGTGCGTCACACGAACGCGCTCCTCCTCTTGTGCCTGGGGCCGCTCCTCCGGCCTGACTGGCGCCGCGGTTTGCTCGCGACGGCGGTATTCCTGCTCGTGATCACGCCGCAGATGGCAATCTACCTTCACGCTACCGGGCGTCCCATCATCAGCTCGTACGGTGAGTTGGGATTCAACTTTGGCTCACCTCACCTTTTGGGCGTGCTGTTCAGCGTGCAGAAAGGGCTGTTCTTCTGGACGCCGCTGCTGCTCCTTGCCTGCGCCGGCTTCGTGATGCTCGCGCGTTCCCGGAATCCCGCTCGCCGTTACGTCCTCCCCGTGTCGGTATTTCTCGCAGCCGACACATACATGATTGCGAGCTGGTGGGACTGGCAGTTCGGTGGGAGTTTCGGTCATCGGGGGTTCGTGGACACACTGCCGCTTTTTGCCTTCGGAATTGCCGCATTCTACGAGTGGGCATCCGCACGAGAGGGACGCCGGCGCGCGACGGCGGTGACCGTCTGCTGCGCGGCCGCGCTGAATCTGTTTCAGATGGCCCAGTATTGGGCGCACGTGCTGCCGTTCAGCGACACCACGTGGAGTCAGTATCGCGACGCCTTCCTTCGATGGCGCTGAACCACCGGACGATTCGTCTCGCTGCGCTCGTTGCGGGTGTCGCGGCGCTCGTGGCTGCGCTCGCGTATTTGCGCGATCCACCATGGCTGATTTCGCTGACATCGGGGATGCGGCCGCCGAGCGTCGATGCAACGGGCCGTATGTATCGCTGGATGGGAGGCCATGCGTCACTGTTCGTGCCAGCGGACGCGCGTCTCGTTTCAATCCCGCTGCGCGCCACGTTCGACCACCCTGGGGATTCGCCGATCGCCGTCGCGATCACGCTGGACGATCGACCGGTCGATCGCGTCGTGCTGTCCGACCCCCAGTGGCACGTGTCGACGATTCGCCTTCCGCCCCGCGGCTCCCGGCGTGTCCGGCGCGTCGACATTCGCGCCGATCGCACGCGCGACGACAATCGAGGCCCTGCCGTAGGCGACGTGACGACAGCGCGCGCGCCGGCGCCGTAGCCTCCAGAATGCCGCCCGCGTCAGCCGGTCAGCGCTCGATTGAGCGCGTCGCTGCGCTCCACGTCGTAGCCGACGGACGCCGACAGCTCGCCAAGCGCCCGCGGCATCATTGCGACCATCTCGGCGCGCCGTTGTCGGAGGTCAGCGACCGCTGCAAGGGGAGCGACGCGCTGGCCGTTCCGCATCACCACATCCAGAAGCGGCATCCTTCCAGGAACGGAAGGCTCGCCGGAAAGCGCCACCACGTCGCGCTTTGCAACACCGCCTTCCACGTCGCGCCAGACCTGTTTCCTTCCGGGCCACGTCGCCTTTCCGGCGCTGCGCTTCATGACCGACCGGATGCCGGCGCCCACGTCGATCTCGACCAGCTTGTACACACCTCCGAGCGCCGGCGCATCATCCGACGTGGCGAGCGCGGTTCCAACGGCATACGTCCCGACCGGCGCGTGCGCACGGACCAGTTCATGAATCTTCCATTCGTCGAGGTCGCCGCTCAGGATGATCTGCGTCGCGTTCAGGCCCGCGTTGTCCAGGAGCGCTCGAGCTCTGCGCGAGAGCGCGAGCAGGTCGCCGCTGTCGATGCGTACTCCGGTCGGGCGAATCCCCGCCTCGATCGCGGTTCGCAGCGCGCTCTCGACGTCAAAGGTGTCGAGCAGCAGCACCGTCTGACCGTCGAACACTCCGGCATACGACGTAAACGCTTCGAGTTCGTTCGCTGCGGCGAGAACCCACGAATGGGCCATCGTCCCGGAGAGCGGGATGCCAAACTGCCGCCCCGCCTCGACGAACGACGTCGCATCCACTCCGGCGAGGTAGGCCGCACGCGCCGCGTAGAGCGCCGCATCGAGGCCGTGTGCACGGCGCGCGCCGAATTCGATCACGCGCGTGCCGGCCGCCGCCTGAACGACGCGGTGAGCCTTGCTGGCGATCGACGTCTGGAAATTGATAATGGCGAGTACTGCGGTCTCGACCAGCTGCGCTTCGGCGAGCGGCGCGGTCACGCGGAGGATCGGCTCGTTCGGAAAGAACGGCGTTCCCTCTCGCATCGCCCAGACCTCCCCCGTGAACCTGAACGCGCGGAGATAATCGAAGAAGGCGGCGTCAATACGCGCAAACGCAGGCTGCTCACCGACGAATGCCACTTCATCGGCTGAAAACCGCAGCGTCTCGAAGTAGTGCAGCGCCTGTTCGAGCCCGGCGGCGATGAGACACGATCGATGTTTTGGAAGGCGACGCACGAACAGCTCGAACGTCGCCGGTCTCGCGTGCCGGCCGGTCTGGAAATACCCGGCCATCATCGTGAGTTGATACAAATCGGTAGACAATGCGTTTGTGGGCATGCGGTTTGCGAAACTCTTGCCGACTGCGAGCGCAGGCACCGTGCCGATCTGCACGGAAAGCCGTGCCTTCCGCGTTCAACAAGGGCGCCGGCTGCCGGCAAGCCGAACGTTGACGGCCCGGCGAGATCATACCGAGTGAAGAGCTGGCTCGATATTCTCGACGCCTTGTATCAGGAATCCTGGAGCGAGCAGCTTCAGCGCTTCCGCTCGCCTTACGCATTCCGCGGCCAGGCGCGAGCGGACCGCACACTCGCCAGCTCGCTCGTCCGCCTGGCGGCGCCCGGCGCCGACATCAAGCGTCTCGAGCTGGCGCTGCTGCGAAACTTCAGGAAGTACGCGCACAGCGAAGCCACCGGGGCCGACTCCACCTGGGATTGGCTGGCGCTCGGGCAGCATCGCGGTCTCCCGACACGTCTCCTCGACTGGACGTATTCCCCGCTCGTGGCGCTCCATTTTGCCACCGAGAACCCGGCAACCTACGACGAAGATGGGATTGTGTGGTGCGTGAACTTCGTCGAGGCCAATAAACGGCTGCCCCGCCGCCTCAAACGGATTCTCGAACAAGAGGGCTCCGACACGTTCACGGTGGAAATGCTCGGCGCGTTCAAATCGCTGCGTGAGTTCGACGCGTTGAGCCGCGAGCCGTTCGTCGTGTTTCTGGAGCCTCCGGCAGTCGATCGGCGCATTCTGAATCAGCTCGCGCTGTTTTCGCTCATGTCGAGTCCGTCGGCGACTCTCGACGACTGGCTCGCGGAGCATCCGCGTTTGAGCCGCCGAATCGTGATCCCGGCGAAGCTGAAATGGGAGATCCGCGACAAGCTCGATCAGGCTAACGTGAACGAGCGCGTTCTCTTTCCCGGCCTCGACGGCTTGAGTCGATGGCTTACGCGCTACTACACGCCGACGGGCCAGCGGCGGAGGACCGCGCGCGCCGCTCCCGGCACGCGCGTCTCGAGGCGGATTCGACGATGATTGCGATCGAAATCTCGCAGCCAGGGGGACCAGACGTTCTTCGAGCGGCGATCCGGCCGACTCCTCAGCCTGGCAACGATGATGTCGTCATTCGGGTGGAGGCAGCCGGCGTCAACCGCCCCGACGCCATGCAGCGGCTCGGACGATATCCGCCGCCGGCTGGTGCATCCGACATCCCGGGCCTGGAGGTCGCCGGCGAAATCGTATCGACGGGACCAGCGGTACGCACGTGGCGCGCGGGCGACCGCGTCTGCGCGCTCGTCGCCGGGGGCGGGTACGCCGAGTACTGTGCCGTGCCTGCCGTTCAGTGCCTGGCGATCCCCGAAGGACTCGATGCGGTCCATGCGGCCGCGATCCCGGAGACGTTCTTCACGGTGTGGACGAACCTGTTTCAGCGCGGATCGCTCCGTGCTGGCGAGCGGGTGCTCGTTCACGGGGGAACAAGTGGCATAGGGACGACGGCAATCCAGCTCGCTCGCGCATTCGAGGCTACGGTGTTTGCCACCGCTGGCTCCGATGAAAAGTGCGAGGCGTGCCGCAGGCTCGGCGCCGCGGTCGCGATCAACTACAGAGACGACGACTTCGTCGCGGTGGTGAAGCGCGAAACGGGCGGCAGCGGCGTTGACGTGATCCTCGACATCATCGGCGGTGAGTACGTCGCGCGAAATATCGAGTGCCTCGCGATGAACGGCCGCCTGGTCCAGATCGGCGCCCAGGGAGGCGCCCTCGTGTCGATCAGTCTCACGCCGATTCTTCAGCGCCGGCTCACTGTGACCGGGTCCACCCTCCGCGCGCGGTCCCCAGCAGAGAAGGGAGCGCTGGCGCTCGAGGTCGAACGGAACGTCTGGCCGCTGATCAGATCCGGACGCGTCGCTCCGATCATCGACCGTACGTATCCGCTGACACAGGCAGCCGAGGCTCATCGGCGGCTGGAATCGAGCGCGCACATCGGGAAAATCGTTCTCGTGCCTTGAGCCGTGAAGAAGCGCCCCGGTGTGGCGGTTCTGCATACAACGGCCAGGATGACCGATGTCGCGAAACACTTGGTAACTGGTTAGATTGTAAGCAGTTGTACTCCTTACTCGGCTGATACGCGCGCGGCAGTCTCATTGCACTATCGAGTCGCCATCAACGTCTTTCCGTAGACTTTCGAGGGAGGGTTCCGTGAAGAAGATCGTTCTCGCACTTGCCGTCGCCGTCGCGACAGCCGCCGCTGCCAACGCGCAGACGGCGGCGAAGCAGACTGCTCCGGCCAAGCAGACCGCGACAAAACCGGCCAAGGAGCCTGCCAAGGCGCCAGCGGCCAAGTCGATGTCCACCAAGGGTGAGGTCGTCTCGACCGATGCCACCGCCAAGACGGTGACGGTGAAGGACGCCGCGGGCACCAGCACCACCTACACGGCTACTGGCGCGGCCGTGGCCGAGCTGGCGAAGCTCTCGGCGGGCGACCACGTGACGGTGACGCACACCGATACGACCGCCACGAAGATCGTGAAGGCCAAGGCCGCCACGACCAAGAGCACGTCGAAGAAGAGCGAAAAGAAGTAAGACTGCTAGTCGGGTTGTTTCATCCGGGCCCGAACGCGCTCCTCGCCGAACTTGACGAGGCGCTTGAGGGCCTGGATGCGTTCGGACCGATCGATACCGGCACGGCTGACGGCGGCACGGAGCACTTCCACCGTCTTGTCATACGTTCCGGTATCGACGGGATACGGAAATCCGTCTTTGCCGCCGTGCGCGAACGAGAATCGCGCCGGATCGCGGGTGCTCGCGGGCGTGCCGTAGATGATCTCCGACGTGAGCGCGAGCGCACGCAGCGTCCGTCCCCCGACTCCTTCCACGCCGAGCAGCGTCTCGAAATCCTCCGGAGCGCGCTCGTAGGTCTTCACGAGGATCTTCTGCAGATAGGCCGGGTTCACATCGGCCAGCAGCACCGCATGCCGGCGTGGCATCGTCAGAGCGGGAATGCGTGTGATCGCCGAGAGCACCACTGACGGCTCCTGTCGCGAGAGCTCCGCGGAGGCGTGGCGAACGCCCTCGCTCTCCGCGGCCACGAGGTTGAGCGTCGTCGCCTCCGCCTCGGCACAGACGGCGGCGTGCGGTTCGTTGACGTAGCTTCGGACCGACGAGGATAGCCAGTGGTAACGGCGCGCCATGCCGTTGTCGTCGTTCATCCCCTGCTGCACGACGCACCATGCGCCGGACGGCGTGAAGAAGAACGCATGATGGTAGAGCTGATATCCGTCCTGGACTGCGGCGCTGTCGACCTTTGCGCTCATGCGGCTCGCGTACACGAGCGGACGCGGATCGATTGATAATCGGTCGCACGCCAACGCGATCTCGGAAGGCGTCTTCCGCGACACGGCGCCTTTGCCGCCTCCCGCATAGAAACCGACGTCCTGCTCCAGCCCGCGAATCCCCTCCTTCAAGGCGCCCGTCACGGTGGTGGTGACGCCGCTCGAGTGCCAGTCGAACCCGAGAACGCACCCGAACGCCTGAAACCAGAACGGGTCCGCCAGTCGGCGCAGCATCTCTTCCGGGCCAAACTCCGAGGCGATGTGGATGGAGATTTCGCGCGCGAGCTTGATCATGCGCGAAAAGAGCCAGGCAGGCGCCCTGCCTCCATGGAGCGGCAGTTGGGCGGTGCCCGTGCGGGTGCGCATCAGACGTCGAGCTCTTCGGCGGTTTCGGCGCGATCCATGATGAAGCGAAACCGCGCGGACGGATCTTTCCCCATCAACTCGTTGATCACGCGGTCGGTGACGATCTGATCGACCACCTCCACACGCAGCAGCCGCCGCGTGCGCGGGTTCATCGTCGTCTCCCAGAGCACTTTCGGCATCATCTCGCCGAGACCCTTGAACCGGGTGATCTCGGCGTGGGCGCGGCCGTTCCCATGGAGCTTCAGCAGCCGATTGCGATGCGCATCGTCGAGGGCCCAGTAGGTTTCCTTCCCGACGTCGATGCGATAGAGCGGCGGCTGCGCCAGAAACACCCGTCCAGTGGTGATCAGTCCCGGCATGTGCCGGTAGATGAAGGTCAGGAGCAGCGTGGCGATGTGGTGACCGTCGGAATCGGCGTCAGACAGGATGATGACGCGACCGTATCGCAGCTTCGCGACATCGAAGCTCTTGCCGAGGCCGCACCCCAGGGCCGTCACCAGATCAGACAGCTCCTTGTTCTCGAGCACTTTGGCAAGCGACGCGCTTTCGGTGTTCAGGACCTTGCCGCGCAGCGGCAGGATGGCCTGCCGTGTTCGATCGCGTCCCTGCTTCGCCGAGCCTCCCGCGGAATCTCCTTCGACGATGAAAAGCTCGCTGTCGTCGCGGCCGGGAGACGTGCAGTCGCTCAGCTTTCCCGGAAGCGTGAGCCTTCCTGACGTCGCGGTCTTGCGCGCGACCTCCTGCTGCGCGGCGCGGCTGGCTTCGCGCGCGCGCGCCGCGAGGATGACGCGCGCGACGATCGATTCCGCAACGCTGATGTTCGTATTCAGCCAATGCTCGAGCGCGGGTCGGATCTGCGAGTCCACCGCCGACAGCACTTCGGGGTTGTTCAGGCGATCCTTCGTCTGGCCCTGAAACTGCGGCTCCGACACGAAGACGCTCAGAACGGCCACGAGACCTTCGCGAATGTCTTCGGTCGTCAAGGTGACGCCCTTGGGCGAGAGGTTGTGCGTGTCGATGAAGTTGCGCACGGCCTTGCCAAGACCAGCCCGAAACCCGTTTTCGTGCGTGCCGCCCGACCCGGTGGGAATCCCGTTGACGTAGCTGCGTACGTGCTCGTCGGTCGATTGCGTCCACTGGAGCGCAAGATCCAGCCGCAGGCTCGTTTCGTCGCTCTCCTTCGAGAGCGTGAAGGGCGCCTCGTGGACCGCCGTCGCGCTTCGTTCGCGGAGAATTGTTTTGAGGTAGTCGGCGAGCCCCTCGGAATGCTGAAAACCCTGCTTCGTGCCGTTCGACTGATCCTCGAAGACGAGCTTCAACCCTTTGTGCAGGTAGCTCGATACTTCCAGACGCTGCTTGATCGTATCGGGATCGAATTCGACCTTCGGGAAGATCGTCGCGTCGGGACGGAAGAACACGGTGGTGCCGCTGCCGCGCGCCGCTCCGATCTTCTTCACGCCGGGACCAACGGGCTGCCCCTGCTTGAACTTGATCTCCCACTCGGCGCCATCGCGGCGCACCGTGGCGACGAGCTCTTTCGACAGCGCATTCACCACGCTGGCCCCCACCCCGTGGAGCCCGCCGGCCGTCTTGTAGCTCCCGTGCTCGAACTTTCCGCCCGCGTGCAGCGTGGTGAAGATCACCTCGAGCGCGCTCTTCTTCGTCTTTGGATGCTTGTCGACCGGAATCCCCCGCCCATCGTCCGCGATGGTGATCGAGGATCCATCCGGGTGCAGCGTGACCGTGATGTTCGAGGCATAACCGTTCATCGCCTCGTCGATCGAGTTGTCGAGGATCTCCCAGACGAGATGATGCAATCCGGCGGCTCCGACGCCACCGATGTACATGCCCGGTCTCTTGCGAACCGGCTCCAGGCCTTCGAGGACGGTGATGTCTTTCGCTGTGTACGCCATTCGACCGGTGTTCTACAGGGTTCTACGAGCTGAATTGCCATAATCGCCGCAATTGCCACGATTGCCATCATTGAAAAATCAATTCCGGCGATTCTGGCAATTATGGCAGTTTTGGCAATCGCGAGTTTGACCCGCTTTGTTAATCGAGCAGGAGCGCCCCGGGGTCTTCGACGAGTTGCTTCACGCGGACGAGGAATTGCACCGCTTCGGCGCCGTCCACGATCCGGTGATCGTACGTGAGTGCGACGTACATCATAGGGCGGAGCACGACCTGACCGTTCACGCCCATCGGGCGTTGCTGGATCGCGTGTAGACCGAGGATGCCGACCTGCGGAGGATTCAGGATCGGCGTGCTCAGGAGCGAGCCGAACACGCCGCCGTTCGTAATGGTGAAGGTTCCACCCTTGAGGTCCGCCAGCGAGAGCGTTCCGTCCTCGGCGCGCTTCGCGTATTCGCGGATGTGCTGTTCGATCTGGGCGAACGACATGCGATCCGCGTCGCGAAGCACCGGCACGACGAGGCCTTCGCTGGCGCCGACCGCGACCCCGATGTCGTAGTAGTGCTTCAGGATCATCTCGTCGCCCTGGATTTCGGCATTCAGCCGCGGGAACCCACGCAGGGCACCGATTGATGCTTTGACGAAGAACGAGGCGATGCCAAGCCCGATGCCGTGCCGCTCCTTGAATGCCTGCTTGTGCCGCTCGCGAAGCGACATGACGGCAGACATATCGACCTCGTTGAAGGTCGTCAGCATGGCTGCCGTGCTCTGCGCCTCGACCAGCCGTTTGGCGATCGTCGCGCGGCGCTTCGACATCCGCACGCGCTCTTCCGTGCGTTCAGCCGTCGACGGCCGCTGGATCTCGGCGACCGGCGGAACGGGACGAGCTTTCGCGGGTTCCGGTGCGGGTGATTTCGCCGGTTCCGATGGCTGCGCGCCGCGTCCGTTGCCGCCCGACGCGGCCGCCTGTTCGACATCGCGCTTCATGACCCGTCCCGCGTCGCCCGTGCCGCGGACCTGCGTCAGATCGACCTCGTGTTCCTCCGCGACCTTGCGGGCCGCAGGCGTCGAGCGCGGCTTCTCTTTGTCCTTCTCCGAAGTCCCTGCCTTCGCCGACGCAGGAGCCGCAGCCTTGACCGGCGTTGCAGCCGCTACCGGCGCCGCCGCGCCTTCCTCGATCACGCCCAGCACTTCCCCGACCTTCACGTCCTCGCCATCCTTGCGGTCGATGCGCTTCAGCACCCCTGCTTGCGGCGCGGACACTTCGACGTCGATCTTGTCGGTTTCGAGCTCGACGAGCGGATCGCCCGCCGATACGGGATCGCCTTCCTTCCGGAGCCATTTGGCCACGCGGGCGTCGACGATCGATTCACCGACTTCAGGGACGACGATGTTCGCTGGCATGAGAATTCCCTATCCCTTGTAGGCTTCCGTTCATCACGAATCGCGAACCGCGAACTCAGTCCTTTACGCTTGTGAGCTCGGTATCCTGGCGCGCCTTCTGCGCGACCGCCGTGTCGCGTGCGGCCGGCCGGCCGACGAACGCGAGATTCACGAGCACCTGCTGGTTGAGTGCGTGCCGAGCCGCGGAGCCCTCCGCGGGGCTCGCGCTGCGCGGACGAGCCACGTGACGCACGGCACGGCCGCCGGACAGTTCCCGCAGATGTGGCCGGATGAAATCCCACGCGCCCATGTTCTCCGGCTCTTCCTGCACCCACACAATTTCCGAGGCCTTTGGATACCCGTCGAACATGGCCCGCAGATCGCGCATGGGGACGGGATAGAGCTGTTCGAGGCGGCAGATGGCGACGTCGCGATGGCTGGCGCGATGCTCGCTCGAGATCAGATCGATGTAGACCTTTCCGGAACACACGAGGATGCGTCGAATCTCGCCCGCGCGGTCCGCCGCGTCCTCGTCGGCCAACACCATCTGGAAGCGCGCCTCGGCGAGCTGGCGCGGCGTAGACGCGACCGCGGCATGGCGCAGCAGGCTCTTCGGCGTCAGCACGACGAGTGGCAACGGATCGACCTGCAGCAGCGCTGCCTGTCGGCGCAGCAGATGGAAATACTGCGCCGCCGTCGTACAGTTCGCGATCCGGATGTTGATGTCGGCGGCAAGCTGCAGGAAACGCTCCGGCCTCGCGCTCGCGTGATCGGGTCCCTGTCCTTCGTGCGCGTGCGGCAGCAGGAACACGAGCGAGGGACGCAGTCCCCATTTGCCGCGGGCCGCGACGATGAACTCGTCGATCATCGTCTGCGCGCCGTTGATGAAGTCGCCGTACTGCGCTTCCCAGATGACGAGACGCGAGGGCTCTTGGATGTTGTAGCCGTACTCGAAGCCGACGACTGCGTTCTCGGTCAGCGGACTGTTGTGGATTTCGAACGCCGCCTTCGCCTGCGGAAATGACTGCAGCGGGACGTGCACCTTGCCATCATCCACGTCGTGCAGCACCGCGTGGCGATGACTGAACGTGCCTCGCTCGACGTCTTCGCCGGTGAGCCGGATGCTGATCCCATCGGCGAGGATCGACGCCAGCGCCAGCTCCTCGGCCGCCGCCCAGTCCACCGTCCGCTCGTCGGGATTGTCGAACATATGCGTGCGCTTCTCGCGGACGCGTTCGAGCTTCCGATGGATCGCGAAGTCCGATGGCATCTTCAGCAGCGCGTCGTTCATCTCGCGCAGCCGTTCGACGGCGACTCCGGTCGCGACCCGCGACGCGACGCCCGGCGGCGGCTCCTCGGGATGCGGCTCGATGAAGTCCTGTTCCGGTTCGAGCGCATCCATGACGCGCTGCAGCTCGTCGGAGTACTTCTTCGTCAACTGATCCGCACTTCCCGGCTGAATCTCGCCGCGTTCCTCCAGCGTCCGCGCCCAGATTTCACGCACGGTCGGATGCGACGCGACCTTCTGGTACATGAGCGGCTGCGTGAAGGCCGGCTCGTCACCCTCGTTGTGCCCGTGACGGCGATATCCGATCAGATCGATCAGGAAGTCCCGCTGAAACTTTTCGCGGTACGCGAATGCGAGCCGCGCCGCCTCGACGCACGCCTCGGGATCGTCGGCGTTGACGTGGACGATTGGAATCTTGAAGCCGCGCGCGAGGCCGCTCGCGTACGACGTGCTGTATTCGTCCTCCGGCCCCGTCGTGAACCCCAGCTGGTTGTTCGCGATGATGTGAATCGTCCCGCCGGTTTGATAGCCCGGCAGACGGCTCAGATTCAGTGTCTCCGCGACGATGCCCTGGCCCGGAAACGCGGCATCGCCGTGGATGAGGATCGGCAGGCTTCGCGTGGGGTCGAACACCGGCGCGCCCGGTGCGTCGACGACCGTGCCGGCGGCGCGGGCCATTCCCTCGACGATCGGGTCGATCGCCTCGAGGTGGCTGGGATTCGGGGGCATCGAGACCACGAGGTCCATCGCTTGGCCGCCTTTGATCGCGCGGTGCGCTCCCGCGTGATATTTCACGTCGCCGGTCCACGCCATGTCCTCCCGGAACACGCGCGAGGAGATCGGCTCCTTGAACTCCGCGAGAATCTGCGCGTACGGCTTGTTCAGCACGTGCGCCATGACGTTCAGCCGCCCGCGATGCGCCATGCCGATGAGGATGCTGCGAATGCCGGACTCGGCCGCCTCGCCGATCACCTCGTCGAGAATCGGCACCATCATGTCCAGCCCTTCGATCGAGAACCGCGTCTTGCCCGGGAAGGCTCGATGCAGGAACCGCTCGAAGACCTCGACTTGCGTCAGCCGATCGAGCAGCGCGATGGGGCTGATGGGATCGGACGGCGCGCGGAAGCGGCCGCATTCGGCTGCCTGGCGCAGCCAGTGCCGCTCCTCCGGCACGAAGACGTGCGCGTAGTCATAGCCTGTCGTCGAACAGTAGACCGCGCGGAATGCCCGAATGGCCTCGTGCATGTTCGTCGCGCGATCGCACACGGGCGAGGCGAGCAGCGTCGGCGGCAGCGCGCGAAGATCGTCGTCGGTGATGTCGTGGGTTTCCGGCAGGAGCGACGGATCGCCAATGGGAGGCCGCATCGCGAGCGGATCGAGATGCGCCCCGAGGTGCCCGTAGCGCCGAATGGCCTGCGCGAGGTCGACGGCGCCGACGATTTTGTCATACGGAACGCCGGACGGCCCCGGCGCCGTATCGGCTGGAGGGGTCCATCGATCGAATAGCGCTCGCGTTTCGGGATCGACCGAGCTCGGATCCTGGCGGTATCGCTCGTACAGTTCGAGAACATAGCCGCGGTTGAGCGCGGTGAACTCCTGCCACCCTGCCATATCCCTCTGATTTTACTCGGACAAGGGTTGGGGCGCCTCCGGAATCGGCCACACAATCTTCGTAAACTGCCCTCTCTGCAGGAGTTCGCGCCCTTTCCCCCCGCGGCCGGTCACCTCGTACTTCGCCGTGCTGATCGTCTGCTCCGCTCCCCGGCTCGTCTCCACGGTCATGAGATCCCGATCGCCCGTCGACGCGATGAAGCCAAGGACGCGATCCGCGTCGGAGGTCAGCTTGATGAGAATGACACCCCTGCCTGGCCCGGAGAGGAAGTTCACTTCGTCGACGTTCGTCAATGTCGCACGCGCCTCGCGCGTTGCGGCGATGAGAACCTCCTCCCCGCTCACACGCGCGACGCCCACTATCTCCGCCCCGTCGGCCGCGCGCGCATAGCGCCGGCCCGCGCGCGTGCTCGGCTCGACGAACGGCTCGAGACCAAACCGCATGCTGTAGCCGTCGCTCGACACGGCAACCGCGTGCACCGGAGGCACATCTCCTTCTTTCTTCGCCGTGATGTTGCCGGTCGCTCTCGGATCGAGGCTCAGGGCGCCGACGATCCGCTCGCCGTCCTTCAACTTGAAGAAACGCTGAATCGGCTCGCCATAGCCGGTCGAGGCGGGCACGTCGGCAATTCGTGCGGTGTAGGCGACACCGAAGTTGCTGAAGAAGACGACCGACGATCGTGTGCTGCCGGGAAGCACCGCCATGACGGTATCTCCCTCACGTACGCGCGTCGCCGCAACGTCCTTGACCTCCTTCTGCCGCTTCACCCAGCCGTCGCGCGACACGATGATGACGTTGTCCTCGTCGACGATGAAGTCTTCGGCGGTGTATTCCGTTTCCCCCTCGTCGGTTGCAATGCTCGTTCTGCGCGGATCGGCGTACTTCTTCTGAATCTCCTCGATCTCGACCCCCACGATGTCCCAGCGGCTCTCTTCGCTTTTCAGGAGCGTGTTGATCTGCCGCATCCGGCGGCGGCGATCCTCCAGCTCTTTGCGGATGATGAGGATCTCGAGTCGCGCGAGCCGATAGATTTTCAGCTCGAGGATCGCGTCGGTCTGCTCGGCGTCGAGCGCGAAACGCTTCATGATGGTCTGCGCCGCGTCCGCCTTCCCTTCCGACTTGCGGACGATCTTGAGGATCTCGTCGAGCGCGTCGAAGACTCTCTCGAAACCCTCGAGAATGTGGACGCGCTTCTTGAGCGCGGCGAGCTCGTGCTCGAGCCGCTTGGTCACGACGTCGAGCCTGAAGTGCAGGAAGTGCCAGAGCATCGCGTGCAGATCCAGGCGCTCCGGCCGTCCGACCTCGGGGTTCTCCGTCGGAATCAGACACGTCAGATTGACGATGAAGCTGGTTTGAAGCGGCGTGTGCTTGAACAGATACGCCATGACCATCTTCTCGTCGGCGTCCCGCTTCAATTCCAGGGCGATTCTCACGTCGTCGGTCGACAGATCCTTGACGTCGACGAGGGGGGGCAGTTTCCGGCTGAGCGCCACCTCGGCGATGCGCTCGACGAGCGTGGCCTTGTTGACCGTGTAGGGGACGCTGGTCACGTAAATCGTCTTGCCGCTTCGGGTGGCCGGCCCTTCTTCCCACGTCGCGCGCAATCGAATCGCGCCCGATCCGGTCTTGTAAATCTCCTTGAGCTCCTCGGGCGAATTGAGCATCTGGCCGCCCGTCGGAAAGTCGGGACCTTTGACGTAGCGGCACAGCTGAACGCTGCTCAGATCGGGGTTCGCGAGCAGCTTGATCAGCGCCGTACAGATCTCGCCCAGGTTGTGCGGCGGGATGTTGGTTGCCATGCCGACGGCGATGCCGGTTGCGCCGTTGATCAGCAGGTTGGGAATGCGGGATGGCAGAACGACGGGTTCGGTGCGTGTGCCGTCGTAGTTCGGCCGGAATGGCACGGTGGTCTGATCGATCTCCGTCAGCAGCTCGTCGCTGAGGCGCGCCAGCCGGCACTCGGTGTACCGCATCGCCGCTGCACCGTCGCCGTCGAGCGATCCGAAGTTGCCGGAGCCGTCGACGAGCGGATATCGGAGCGAGAACGGCTGCGCCATCCGGACGAGCGTCTCGTACAGCGCCGCGTCGCCGTGGGGATGGTAGTTGCCCATGACGTCGCCCACGACCTTGGCGCACTTTCGGTGCTTCGCGTCGGCCGTCAGATTCTGCTGCCACATCGTGTAGAGGATGCGGCGCTGGACTGGTTTCAGGCCGTCCCGCACATCCGGCAGCGCGCGTGATGTGATGACCGACAGCGCGTAATTCAGGTAGCGGACCTGGGCCGCCTCGTGAAGCGCGACGCCTTCGGGCTCTGTGGGGCCCGACGGCCCGCGTGTATCGACAATCGCTCCCCCGTCGCCATCGAAGAGCGATGGTTCCTTCTTTCCGCGTTTTGCCACTGGCTGGATTCCTCCGGGTGTGCTCGGGTGATCTTAACCCCGGTTCGGTGCACGTAGTCAGCGGTGTTCGCTGTCACGCTGTCTTCGCTGACAAGATCAGACAGGAGCAAGAGAGAACCCTTTCTCTCATCCTCCTGTTCGATCTTGACAGTGAACACCGCTGATTTTTTTCGCGATGTCAGTCGCCGTGGACCAATCCGCGAATGCCCCTTGCGCCCCAATCCGAACTCTGGAATCGTGGCGCGATGCGATACCTCCACCTGGACGTCTTCACTGATCGCGCGCTCGAGGGCAATCAGCTCGCTGTGTTCCCCGATCCTGGCGCGCTCACCCCCGAAACGATGCAGTCGATCGCACGGGAGATGAACTTCTCCGAGTCCACGTTCATTTTTCCTCCGGAGGCCGGCGGCAATGTTCGCATGCGAATCTTCACGCCCGGCGAAGAGCTGCCGATGGCTGGGCATCCGACGATCGGCAGCACGTTCGCGCTGGCGGCAGAAGGCGTGATCACTCGCCGGCAGCACGAATTCGTGTTCGAGCTTGGCGTCGGGCCTCTTCCCGTCTCGCTCGAGTGGACGGGGGACAGATTGTCGTTCGCGTGGATGACACAGCTGTTGCCGTCCTTTGGCAAAACGGTTGACGATCGTGTCGCATTCGCTGCGACAAACGGACTTGCGCCCTCGGATCTCGTCGAGGGGCTTCCAATTCAGGTGGTCTCGTGTGGAGTGCCTTTTCTTTTCGTCCCCCTCGCGTCGCGAGAGGCGGTCGATCGTGCCACGGGCACGAGAGGCGCCGAGCATCCCACCTTTTTCTTCACGACCCACGGTGCGCCGCATCCGGGCGCCGCGCAAACGGTCTACAGCCGCATGCTCGCGCCAGGGTTCGGCATCACCGAGGATCCCGCGACCGGCGGCGCGAGCGGACCGCTCGGCTGCTACCTCCTGCACTACAAGGTCGTCTCGCCCGAAGCTGCCCGGAACATCATCAGCCTTCAGGGTATCGCCATGAAGCGCGCGAGCCGGATCCACATTTCCATCGAGTCGAACGGAGCAGCGATCACGCGGGTCCGCGTGGGTGGACAATCTGTGCTGGTCGGCCGTGGCGAAATCACCGTGTAGCTTACTGACGATGGCGGCGCTGCTCGCGCAAATCGCGCAGGACGCTTCGGCAGCAATCCCGTCTCGGATCACTGACGGGTGATACCCATACACTGAGCGTATGGTTCGACACACGAAGCGCCAAGGTCAGGTCTTACCCGAATTCCACTTTGGGCTGAGCCTGGTCGGAACCCACCCGCCCGACGGCGATATCCGCTTTGTAGTAGTTCTCCCCCTTGACCGGTGCGCCGGCGAGGCGGCGCAGCATGGCAAGCTGGCCGATGTGTGCGAGCGCGTCGGCCACCGGACCCTGGAACAACCGATCAGGCGAAGACGCGAGCGGCGCGTCTGCGGCAAGCCGCTCGTCGAAGCGCTGAAGCGCGTGGAAGAAGCGCTTCACTTCCTCATCCCATGGCAGCGGCGTCGAGTTGCGCCACACATGATGGCCGTCTGCGAGCGATAGCGCCCAGTCGAACAGATCGCCAACGTGCGCGAGGATCTCGGCTGGTGTGCGCGACCCGTCCGCGATCCTGAACGTGGCGAACGACGGCGGCGCGCCGCGAATCGTTTTTCCTGCCCGGTACGCGACGGTTGCGACCGTATGTCTGAGGAGCGCTCTCGCCATATCTTCCATCACCGCACCTTCCGCATGACCCATGTCGTCATCGACCGTTGGTCCTGTACGAGCGTCGTCTTGATCGCATCGAGCAGCTCGCCCCCGAGGTCCGCAGTCAACGACATCAGCAGCGGCGCGTCAACCAGATATCGATCGGTGCCGTCGGGCAGCCGGCAGCGACGGCCCTCGATCCGATGCACGTTCTGTTCGATGCCAATGGAGGACGCGAGCCGGGCGAAGAACATACCGCCCGGTTTGAGCACACGCCATGACGCGCGCAGCATTGAATCGAACTGCTCATCGCTTGCCGCGAAGTGCAGCACCGCGCTGGCGACCACGACATCCGCGGTCTCGGGGGCAAACGTCATCGATTCAACGGCTTCGACTCGAAAGTTCTCGTCGGGAAGGTGCGGCGCGAGACGTGACGCCAAAGCGCGCACCGACTGCACCGCGGCCTGTTCGCGATCGCACGCGAATACCTCGTAGCCGTTGCGCAGGAAATAGACGACATTTCGCCCGCCACCGCAGCCCACGTCAAGGATGCGCATCGGCGGCGCGATGCGTCCCCGGAGGAGCTGGTCGAAGAGATAAATGTCGATGTCGCCGAACTGCTCGTGGAGGTCAGTCATGTTCGCTGGAGGCGTGCAGAATCTATGATGCTCCCTTACACGCCTTGTGCAAGAACCCCCCACACTCTGCCAGCCTCATGGTCCTTCAGAAGAAAATCTGCACTTGTCAGTCGGGCGGCGCGATGGTTGGCGGGACGATCGATGGAGGCAGCACGGCGCCGATTCGAGGCTTTGTCGTCCATGAACGGTTCGTGTGAAACGCCACACTCTGGCGCAGCCATATGCGAAAAGGCAACGGAATTCGTGTCGATTTGACCCTAGAGGTCAGGAGTCCGCCTTGTCCAGACCGCAAACTCGTATGAGAATGCTCCGTTATGCGACCCGAACAGTGGGACACGTTCAAACGGGCGGCGCGCCGGGAGCGGCTCGATAAGGTTCCGATGGCGCTGATTGTCGACAGCCCGTGGATCCCAGGCTATCTCGGGCTCAACCATCTCGACTATTACCTCGACCCACAGCTGTGGTTTCACTCCAATCTGAAGATCATGCAGGAATTCCCTGACGTGATCATGGTGCCTTCCTGGTGGATGGAATACGGGATGGCCGCCGAACCCTCCGTCCTCGGCGCGAAGATCAAGTTCTGGCAGGACAACACGCCGAGCGAATACCACACGCTTTACCGACTCGAAGACATCGACGAGTTCCCCGAATACGAGGTCGAGGCGGACGCCTTCGCGGCATTGACCCTCCACCGGATCAAGATGCACCGCCAGCAGATCCTCGACCGTGGCTACATCCTGCCCATGGTGACCTCGCGCGGACCGCTCTGCACCGCCGGATTCGTGCGCAGCACGACGAACCTGATGATAGAGCTCGTCGAGAACCCGGAGGGCTGCCACAAACTGATCGATCTCTGCACGCGCGTGATCATCGACTGGCTCAAGGCGCAGCACAAGGTCATGGGGGACACCGTCGAGGGCATCTTCATCCTCGACGACATCGTCGGTTTCATCAACGAAGAGCACTATCAGGAATTCGCCCATCCATACTTGCAGCGGATCTGTGATGCGTTCCCGAAGGATTGGGTGAAGGTGTATCACAACGACGCGGAAGTCGACGCCTGCCTCAATCACTTGCCCGACGCCGGATTCAACGTGCTCAACTGGGGCAAGCAGAAAGACATCCGCGAGGTGAAGGAGCGGGTAGGCGATCGCATGTGCCTCATGGGCAACGTCAATCCGCTCGAGATCGCGGTGCGGGGCACGCCGGAGGAGGTCAGAGAGGCGACGCTCGACGTCCTCGAAGGATCCGGGGGCGAAGGGATCATCCTCTCCGTCGGCGGCGGCGTCAGTCCGGGCATGCCGCGCGAGAACATCCTCGCGATGCTCGCCGCGCTCGAGGAGTTCAATGGGGCTCGCGTGTAGCATGCAGATGGGGGCGATGCCTGACTACGCGCGGATGAATCAGTTCCTGTACGAGGGGAACGCAAAGGAAGTCGAGCAGCGCACGAAGGACGCGCTGGCCGAAGGACGTCCTGTGCAGGAAGTGCTCACCGAAGGCCTCATCGCCGGCATGAGCGTCGTCGGCGAGGACTTCAAGCACAACATCCTGTACGTTCCCGAGGTGCTGATCGCGGCACGCGCGATGAAGGCAGGCATGGCGGTCCTCAAACCGCTCCTCAGCGCAAAAGACAGCGGCGTCGCAAAGGCCGGTGTGTTGTTGATGGGAACCGTGCGCGGCGACCTGCACGACATCGGGAAGAACCTCGTCTGCATGATGGCGGAGGGCGCGGGCTTCGAGGTCCACGACATCGGGGTCGATCAAAGCGTCGAGAAGTTCCTTGCCGCCGCGGAAAAATGCCAGCCGGTGATCGTCGGCATGAGCGCGCTGCTGACGACGACGATGACCTACATGAGAACGGTGATCGACGGTTTCGAAGCGGCTGGAAAGGGGGACATCAAGATGGCGGTGGGCGGGGCGCCAATCAGCCAGATGTTCGCCGACGAAATCGGCGCCGACGGCTACGGCCAGAATGCCTCCGCGGCCGTCGACCTCTTCCTGCGGCTCGCAAAGCAACCCTGACGGCACATGCCGGCTACGTTGATGGTCAACGGACGTCGCATTGCGGCACCGGCAGGCGTGTCATTGTTCACGCTCGCCGAGCAGGCAGGCGTCCGTGTCCCCACGTCGTGCGTGACGCAGGGAAAATGCAAGGAGTGCGTGGTCGAGGTCACCCAGGGTCTCGAGCTCCTCTCGCCGCCGACGGAGTTCGAACGACATCTCGATGCACGCGATAGCCGGTTCCGCCTTTCCTGCCAGTGCCGCATCGCCGCGGATGACGGAGAGGTCGCGTGTCACACGATGCGACGCGGCCACATGCGAATCGAGCGCAGTGCGATCAATCTGCGCCCGACGCACGAGACGACCGCGCTCGATCCCGCGGTCGTGCGTTCCGGAGATCGGATCCTCGACGTCATCAGCGGCGAGGAGATCGATCGTTCGACCGGTCCGATTCACGGGCTCGCCGTGGATCTCGGCACTACGACGATTGTTGTACGGTTGATCGACCTCGAGACGGGACTGCTCGTCGCGGACACGTCGTTCGAGAATCCGCAGCGGTTCGGCGGCTCGGACGTGATGTCGCGCATTCACTACGACACGATGCATCCCGGGCGGCTGCTGATGCGCACCCTCGCGGGGTACCTGACCCACGCGATTACCGATCTGCCTGCGGACACTCAATCGATCTACGAGGTCGTGATCGCCGGCAATTCCACCATGCGCGATCTCTTTTTCCGTCAACGCGTGTACTCGATCGGCCAGAGCCCTTACCGGTCCATCACGGAGATCGAAATGGCGCAGGGCCGGCGCGCCAGTACGAGCCTGACGACGACAGGGCGCCGCAGCCTGCTGCCCATCCATCCACGCGCGCGCGTCCTCGGGCTGCCGATTATCAGCGGACACGTCGGCGCCGACGCGGCGGCGTGTCTCCTCGCCGTCGATCTCGCCAGGGAGGAACGGCTCGTCGCCGTCATGGACATCGGCACGAACACGGAGCTGATCGTGGGCAACCGGCACCGCCTCCTCGCAGCATCCTGCCCTGCGGGGCCGGCGTTCGAGGGAGGCGCAATCACGAGCGGGATGCCGGGGCTCGACGGTGCGATCGAAGACGTAGCGCTCGAACACGACGGGCGCTTCCGACTAGGAGTGATCGGCGGCGGACCTCCGGAAGGCATCTGCGGATCGGGGCTCGTGGATCTGCTGAGCGAGCTCCTGCGGACCGGACGCATGAACGTGATGGGTCGGTTCGACGAGGGCGTCGACCGAATCACCATTGACGAGGCGCGCGGCATTCACTTCTTCGAGCGCGACGTCAACGAACTCGCGCAGGCGAAGGCGGCCAACGTGGCCGGGCTTCAGGTCGTGTTCAGCGACTACGGGATCCAGTTCGACGACATCGAGCTGTTCTATCTCGCTGGCGGATTCGGCCGGCATCTGAAGAAGGAAGCGGCCAAGCGCATCGGCCTCATTCCGAACATCGCCGACGACAAGATCGTCCAGGTCGGCAACGCGGCTCTCGAGGGCGCCACGGTTGCGCTGATCTCACGCTCCAGGCGTGAAGAGCTCGAGACGTTCGTCAAGCGGGTCGAACATCGGCGGCTCGAAACGCATCCGGGCTTCTTCGACTTCTTCGTCGACGGCTGTCAGTTCAGGCCGCTCGATTCAGGCGCACGGGTGAGCGGGTGATTGAGTTCCTCGAAACCGCACCCGACACCAACGTCGATCAGGCGGAATACACACGGCTGCTCGGATACCCGCGGGGAACCATGCTCACGGAACGCGCGCTCGAGCTCGCTGAGGAAGTGCGAAACTGGTATCGAACATACGGGCGGCCGTGGGTGTTCGCGCGCGCGGCCTCCGTTCGGATCAGCGAGCACGGCGTCATCGTCGATGGAGTGCCATTCCGCAGCGGTCGCCTGCGTCATACGCTGGAGATTGCCGACGCGTACGGAGCTGTCCTCGTGGCCGTGAGCGCAGGTCTCGAGCTCGAGGCCGAGGCGCAGCGACGATGGCGCGATGAGAAGCCGGACGAGTATTTCTTTCTCGAAGTCTACGGCTCGGCCGTCGTCGAACACCTCGTCACGATGGCCGGTGCACGGTTGTGCGAATGGGCCGACGGACAAAAAGCCGCCGTGCTGCCGCATTACAGTCCCGGGTATCCCGACTGGAGCATCGACGAACAGGCACGCCTGCTCGAATTGATCCAGCGAACGAGCACGTCCGCGCTTCCCATCGACGTCCTCGAATCGGGAATGCTGCGGCCGAAGAAATCGCTCCTTGCGGTGTTCGGGCTGACCCAGCACGTGGATCGCGTAGGTCGACTGAGCGATCTGAGCCCCTGCGAGAATTGCTCGTTCGGACCGTGCCAATACCGTCGCGCCCCATACCGCCGTGGGCAGGGAAACTCCACCAGCGACGCTGCCGCCGTCGGCGTACCGGAGCCTCTCACTCAAGCAGCACGGTACAGCGTGAGCCTCAAGGCGCTGAAGCGCTGGAGCGCGGAGAGGCTCGTCATCAGCACGCGAACAGACGGCAGCATCGAGGCAGTTTTCAAATATGAAGGCACGACGTGCACCAACATGGGGCGGCCGCTGCACTTTCTTTATCATGTGACGCTGGGTCCACGTGACGAGGGCTATCCGATTCGGAAACAACGGTGCGGGCCAGCACCGGGTGACGACGGGTACACCTTCATGTGCCGATACAGGACGGAAGGCGGGCCGCTCCTGGAAACCGTGGAGTCCGAACAGCCGCTCCACGGCCAGCGACTCGACGAGGTGCTTCGGTGGACGCGCGCGACCAGTCCCGCAGGCTGTTATTGTGAGGCTGAGAGCCGTCAGCACAAGTGGGGGCTCGTGCTCGAGACGATTCACTATGCACTCTGCCGCGGCATGAAGCCCGGGCCTATTCAAAAGGAGGCAGAACGATCGTGAAAAAACGGCTCCACGACGCGTCTCGCGAGCGGCCGTTGCTGGCCGACGGCGCGATGGGCACGCAGTTGATGCTCGCCGGACTGGAGCAGGGAAACTGCGGCGAGGCATGGAACGTCGACCACCCCGATCGCGTGCTGGCGATCCAGCGGCGCTACGTCGAAGCTGGATCCGATTGCCTGTTGACCAACACGTTCGGTGCCAGCCGGATCATGCTGAACCGCCACGCGCACGCCGACGACGTCACGGCGGTCAACGCGGCGGCCGTCCGGATAGCGCGAGAGGCGTTCGGCAACCAGGAGGGCTACGTGATCGGCGACATCGGACCGTTTGGAGGACTGATGGAACCATACGGTGAGTTCACCGAGCAACAAGTCCGCGAGGCGTTCCGCGAGCAGGCCGACGCGCTCGTGGGTGCAGGTGCCGACGCGCTCATCGTCGAGACGCAGACGTCGCTCGAGGAGCTGGGCCTCGGGCTGCTCGCCGCCCGGGAAGCCGGCGCCGCTTCGATCATCGGATCGATGGCATACGACGTCACGCTGGACGGCTCGACGTTTCGTACGATGATGGGAGTCAATCCCGAGCGCGCTGCCGAGTTCATGATCGAGAACGGAGCCGATATCGTGGCGCTGAACTGCGGCACGGGCATGAACATGGAGCGGGCTTGCGAGGCGGTCGCGCGATACCGGACCGTCACGGGGCTGCCGATCATGGTGCAGCCGAACGCCGGCCAGCCGAAGCTCGTCGCGATGAAAATCGTCTACGACGAGACGCCGGAGCAGATGGCCCGAGGCGTGGCGTCGCTGCTCGACGGGGGCGCCAACATCATCGGTGGATGCTGCGGCAGTACGCCCAATCACATCCGCGCATTCCGGAGAGCCATGGACATGCACCTGGCGGCTCGCTGAGGTCAGGCGCCGTGAAGCAGCGCTTATGCGACGTCAATCAGGCGGCGACAGACAAGCTTCCGCAGCGCACCGACGACAGGTCGGGAGTCGGCGTGCACTATGTCGACGCCTACATCAAGCCGATGAACACGAAGCTGCCCGACGGCACGCCAGTGAAGTGCACGCGCCGCGGTTTGAAGATCACGCTGTCGGTCGGAGGGAAGAAGGGGGAAGGGCTGATGCGCCGCCTCGACGTGAGCCGTGATCCTGTCGTCATGTTGGATGCCGCGCTCCAGGAGGCGGCTACTGCCGCGGGCGTCGAGCTGAGCGTTGAAAACGGCGAGATTCTGATTGGCGCCTGACGCGCCGCACAGCCGAAAGAGTGGCTCGCACTTTCCTTCGCTTCAGCGCTGCACGCGTCCGGACGCATCACCTCCGGCGAGCGCGTCCACCTCGGCGACCGTCGCGCGGTTGAAGTCGCCGGGAATCGTCTGCTTCAGCGCGCTAGCCGCCACGGCAAATCGAAGCGCGGCGTCGTGCGACCGCCCGGTCAGCAGTCCGTAGATCAATCCCGCCGCGAAGCTGTCGCCGCCCCCAATGCGGTCGACGAGCCGCACGGCGTAGCGCTGGCTCTGGTGCAGCGTGTTTCCATCCCACAGCACCGCGCTCCAGCCGTTGTCGCTCGCCGACAGACTCTCGCGCAGCGTGATCGCGACGATCGACGGTCCCAGTTCGTTCGTCACGCGCTCGGCCGCAACGCGATACGCGTTGACGTCGAGTGATCCCGCCGTCACGTCGGCTCCCGCGACCTCGATGCCGAGCACGCACTGAAGGTCCTCCTCATTCGCGATGACGACGTCCACGTCGCGCATCAGCGGCCTCATCGTCTTCTGCGCCTGCGCCTGGGTCCAGAGCTTCTTGCGGTAGTTCAAATCGACACTGACCCGTGCACCCGCACGCTTGGCCGCCGCCACCGCCGCGATCGTCGCGGCCGTGCCCCTGTCGCCGAGCGCCGGCGTGATCCCGGTCACGTGAAACCACGCGGCATCGTTCATCACTCGATTCCAGTCGACCGCGTCGGCGGCCATCTCGCTGATCGCGGAGTTCGCGCGGTCGTACAAGACGGTAGAGGCGCGCTGGCTCGCGCCGGTCTCGGTGAAATAGATTCCCATGCGGCTGCCGCCGCGGACGATGAGATCCGTGGCAACGCCCTCGGCGCGCAACGCGCGGACGGCGGCATCGCCGATCGCGTTCTGCGGCAGGCGTGTGACGTAATGGCTGTCCACCCCGAACTGGGCGAGGCTGACGGCGACATTCGCTTCTCCGCCGCCGAACGTGGCCACGAGCATCGGAGACTGCAGCAGGCGCTCGAATCCCGGCGGCCCGAGCCGCAGCATCAACTCGCCGAACGTGATGACCTTCGCGGTCACTGGGCGTCTCTCGCCGCGGCGACGTTCGCGACGATCCGTCGCGCGTTTTCAGTGATCAGCCCGAAGTGTCCGCTTTCGATCGCCTTCGAATCGAGGACCTGGGATCCGGCCGCGACCGCCGCCGCGCCTGCCCGAATCCAGTCGCCCGCGTTGTCGGGGGAGACGCCGCCGGTCGGCATCAGCTTCACCTGCGGGAGCGGCGCGCGCACGTCCTTGATGTACTGCGGACCGAGGGCCGTCGCCGGAAAGATCTTGACGATGTCCGCGCCCGCGTCATGCGCCTCGAGGATCTCGGTGGGCGTGAAACAGCCGGGCATCGCGGGCACATCATGGTCGTGGCAGGCCGCGACCATCTCTCGGCGGAACACGGGAGAGATGACAAACTGCGCGCCCGCCCCGATGACCGCATGTGCCATCGTCCCGTTGAGGACCGTCCCGGCCCCGAGCAGAAACCCTTCGGGCAGCGTCGGCGCGAGCCCACGTATCAGCTCCACGGCGCCGGGGACAGTCATCGTGACCTCCAGCGCTTTGATGCCGCCGGCCATCAGCGCGTCGACGACCGCCCGCAGCTTTCCCGGATCGCGCAGGCGGATGACGGCGACCACCCCGAGCTGTTCTATCCGACGGACGATCTCCGCGCGATCGAGCTTCACGTGCGTCATGACGTATGTATCCATTTGTGCGCCGGATCTTCGTGCAGCGCGAGCTTGCGTTGCTGGCCCGCCATGCCCCACAGGTAATACAGGCGATATCCCGGAGCAGCCGCGACGGGATGATATCCATACGGCAGCAGTACCGTGTCCCCGTCACGAACGACGTGGGCCACGCACTCACCGTCGTCGGTGTACAGCATCTGCTGTCCGAACCCCTGGGCGGGCGAGACACGGAAGTAGTAGACCTCTTCGAGGACGGGCTCGCCGTCGCGTCCGTCGTGCTTGTGAGGCGGGAAGCTGCTCCAGTGGCCAGGCGGGTTGAACGTCTCGCCCACCAGCAGGCGCGACACCTGATCGTCGTTCACGAAGATGTCGTGCACTTCGCGGGAGTAGATGTCCTTGCCGCGTGCGTTCACGCGCACGTCGCACGGCCGCACGATTGCGGGGGCCTTCCGCACAGTCGCCGGCGTCGAAAAGATGATCGCCTCGAAATCAGTCGATGGGAGGACCATCAAGTCTGCACCTGGAGGCGCATACACGGCTGTGGCGCGCTCCTCGAACACGTCCTTGCGGCTCACCGGGAACTGCTCGCCGGCCACCCTGATGATCGCGTCGCCGCTTTGAACCACCAGGATGCTTTCTTCGCCTGCGATCGCGTGCCGCTGCTCCCTGCCTGCGTCCGCTCGCACGCGCCACGTGGTCAACTCGCGAGCATCGCCGTCGCCTCGCCGCTGCAGCACCTGAACGCCGCTCGTGCGCGGTTTCCGATATAGAGTGTCGGCCAGCATCGTTTGTCTACTCACGCGGCAGCTTAGTATCGCGGCGACGACATGGTCAAACATCGCGTTTGCGCCTCGCGCGTCGCGAATCGCGATTCGCGGCTGTGCTCTGGTTCGCGACCTGCAAACGCCGAAGAGCGAACCGCGAACCGCGCCTCGACTATGATGGAGCCGATGGAACGAAACCGCGGACGTACGGGGCGTTCGTCATGAGCCCGAAATCGCTGTTCGATCTCGACGGCCGCGTGGCCGTCGTCGTCGGCGGCACGAGCGGTATCGGCCGCGTACTCGCCGTCGGGCTCGCGGAAGCGGGCGCGCACGTGGTGGCGACCGCCCGGCGGCGGCAGCTCGTCGAGGAAGTCGCGGCGGAAATCGAAAGCCGCGGTCGGCGCACTCTTCGTATCGAGACCGACGTGCTCGACCGGCAAGCTCTGGCAGTGACGGCGAGCGCAATCCTCAAGGAATTCGGCCGAATCGACACCCTGCTGTACTGTGCCGGCCGGACGAAGCGGGTTCCGACACTGGACATGAGCGACGAGGACTGGCAGTCGATCATGGACACGAACCTGACGGGCGCGCTGCGAACGTATCAGGTCTTCGCGCGGCCCATGATCGATCGCAAGTACGGGCGGCTGATCGGCATCGCGTCGCTATCATCCTTCGTCGGGCTGCACGAGGTGAGCGCGTACACGACCTCCAAGGCGGGGGTCGTCGGCCTCACACGCGCGTTGGCGGTCGAATGGGCGCCGCACGGCGTCAACGTGAACGCGATCGCGCCAGGCGTGTTCCGGACCGCGTTGAATTCGGCGCTGCTCGACGGGCCGCGCGGCCGGGAGTTCCTGATGCGCACACCAATGCAGCGGTTCGGCAATCTCGAGGAGCTCGTGGGCGCGGCCGTCTACCTGGCGTCCGACGCATCGACGTTCGTGACGGGGCAGGTGCTCGCGGTCGACGGCGGGTTCCTGGCAAGCGGCGTGAACCAATGAACCGAGCAATCGCCATCAGCGAGCAGGACAACGTAGCGACGGCGCTCGAACCACTGGAGGCCGGGCAGACGGTCGAGATCGCGGGCCGCGAAATCCTGGTCGCCTCGCCGATCCCGCGCGGGCACAAGATCGCGCTGCGCGCGATCCGTGCCGGAGAGCCGGTCGTCAAGTACGGCAGCCCAATCGGGACCGCAACCGCCGACATCTCCGCCGGCACCCACGTCCACACCCACAACGTCGAGAGCACGCGCGGCAGGGGAGATCGTGGTTCCGCGCACGCATCGCCGTAATCGCCGGAATTGCCATCATTGAAAGATCAATTTCGACGATTTTGGCAATTTCGGCGATTCCGGCCATTCTGCCCATGACTCACTTCCTCGGATACAAACGCCCTGATGGACGCGTCGGCGTCCGCAATCACGTGCTCGTCGTTCCGACCGTGATTTGCGCCGCCGTGGTCGCCGAACGCATCGCCGATGCGACCCCCGATGGAGCCGCGCTGCCACACCTCGCAGGCTGCGGACAGCTCGGCCCGGATCGGCGAGTGACTCACGACACGCTCGCCGCCTACTGCGCTCATCCGAACGTCGGCGCCGTGCTCGTGGTGGCGCTCGGGTGCGAGCAGGTGATCGCGCAGCATCTGGCGGACGCCGCGCGCAAAGCGGGCAAGCCAGCGCAGGTGATCGCGATCCAGGGTGAAGGCGGTACGGTGCGAACCACGACCCGCGGCATCGAGATCGCGCGAGCGCTGGCGGGTGAACTCGAATCGCAGCGCCGTGAGCCCTGCGATCTCTCGTCGTTGATTCTCTGCGTCAAGTGCGGCGGATCCGATTACACGTCCGGTCTTTCGGCCAATCCCGCGCTGGGCCGCGTGGCCGATCGCCTTGTCGACGCTGGAGGCGCGGCGGTGCTCGGGGAGATCGCCGAGATCATGGGCGCCGAGCATCTGCTCGCCGCGCGCGCCGCCACGCCAGAACCCGCCGCGCAGCTCATTCGGATCGTGAACCGCGTCGAGGCGGAGGCCATCGCGCTCGGGCTCGACATTCGCGGCACACAGCCGTCGCCCGGGAACATCCGCGGCGGCCTGACCACCATCGAGGAGAAGTCGCTCGGCGCCACCCACAAAGCGGGTGAGCACACACCCTTGACTGATGTGGTCGCCTACTCGGCGCCAATCACGACGCGCGGTCTGACGGTGATGGACACGCCGGGGCTCGACGTCGAAGCTGTCACGGGAATGGTGGGCGGCGGCGCTCAAGTCGTCGTGTTCACGACCGGGCTCGGCACGCCGACCGGTAACCCAATCGCGCCGGTGATCAAAATCACGGGCAACGCCCAGACGGCGCAGTCGATGGCCGACAACCTGGACCTCGACGTGAGCGGCATTCTCGACGGCCGCGAATCGCTCGACGCAGCCGCCGACAGGCTGCTCGCGGAAGTGATCGAGGTCGCGAGCGGCAGGACGACCGCGACCGAGCGCCTCGGCCATCGCGAGTTCGCGATCCACCGACGCAATCCGACGTTCTGAGGGCAGCATGGCGATTCCTGCCCAGTCCGTCAGATCACCCGCGACCGCCGCCGCATCTCGAGCCGGGCGGGTCCGCTGGGGAATCTGCGCGCTGCTGTTCTTCGCCGCGACAATCAACTACATCGATCGGCAAGTGCTCGGCATTCTCGCCCCCGATCTGCAGAAGGAGATCGGCTGGACGGAGCTCGACTACGGTCGCATCGTCATCGCGTTTCAAGTCGCGTATGCGGTGATGATGCTCGTGTGGGGCCGCATCCTCGACAGGATCGGCACCAAGATCGGATTCGCGATCGCCGTCGTGTGGTGGTCGCTGGCGGCCATGGGCAACGCGCTCGCGCGATCCGCGATCACATTCGGTGCCGCCCGTTTCCTGCTCGGCGTCGGCGAAGCGGCCAACTTCCCCGCGTCGATCAAGACGGTCGCGGAATGGTTCCCGAAGAGCGAACGCGCCTTTGCGACGGGCATCTTCAACTCGGGCACGAACATCGGGGCTGTGGTGGCGCCGATAGCGGTGCCGCTGCTCGCGGCAGCGTGGGGCTGGCAGACGGCGTTCGTGGCTACCGGCGCGCTTGGTTTCGCGTGGGTGATCGCGTGGTGGCTGTTCTATCACAGCCTCGAGGTGCATCCGCATGTGCAGGAAGCCGAGCGGCAGTACATCCGTGACGGCGCCGACGAGCCGATCACGACGAAGGTGCCGATCCGCCTGGTGCTCGGGTATCGCCAGCTGTGGGCCTTCTCGTTCGGCAAGCTGCTCACCGACCCCGTGTGGTGGTTCTATCTTTTCTGGATGCCGAAGTTCCTCGCCCAGGAGCACGGGATTCGCGGAGTCGCTTTGATTCCGTATCTCACGACCGTGTATCTCGTGTCCGACGTGGGATCGATCCTCGGCGGCTACATGTCCTCGGCGCTGATCAAGCGCGGCTGGCCGGTCAATCGATCCCGGAAAACGACGATGGCAGTGATCGCCGCGATTGTGCCGGTTGTGATTCTGGCGCCGCTGACGCGGAGCGCGTGGCTGGCGGTCGGTCTCGTCGGCATCGCGGCGGCGTGTCATCAGGCGTGGTCGGCGAATCTGTATACGCTCACGTCGGACATGTTCCCCCGCCGCGCGGTCGGCACCGTCGTTGGATTCGGCGGATTCATGGGCGGCGTGGGCGGCATCTTGATCGCCGAGTTCGCCGGGCGTGTATTGCAACGCGACCCCAGCTACTATCTCCCCATGTTCGTAATCGGGGGCATCATTTATCTCGTGGCGCTCGCCATCATCCACCTCCTGGTCCCGCGCATGGACCGCGCGGAGCTTCCGGAGCTCGCATGATCGCCACAGATACCGTCATCGGACGCGGCGCGGCGAACGCGAATCTCTCGGTCGACGACATGCGGCCGATCGTCGAAGACGCGCTCGCGTCGGTGCCGGCCGGCTCGCGGGTCCTCGCCGTCATTTCCGACCGGACGCGCGACGACAATACGCCCGACCTGTTCCCGTTGATCTCGCGGGTGCTGTCCGCACGCGGTGCGATTCAGCTCGACGCACTCGTCGCGCAGGGCACCCACGTCGCGATGAACGACGCCGACAAGCGCGCGAAGATTGGAGCGGGTCTTTCGACGATTCCGCTTCTCGGCAAGATTTTCGATCACCACTGGGACCGGGATTCGGAGCTGACGACGCTCGGCACCATCGGTGGAGAGGAAATCGCTGCGGAGACAGGCGGGCTGCTGCGGGAGTCGGTCCGGATACGTCTCAACGCTCATCTCTCGCCGGGTTTGTACGACGTGGTACTCGTGATCGGCGCGACGGTGCCGCACGAGGTCGCCGGATTTGCCGGCGGCGCGAAGTACTTTTTCCCCGGTGTTGCCGGACCGGAGCTCACGCACCTGACCCACTGGCTGGGGGCGCTCGCCACGATTGAGAAGGTCATCGGACGGGTCGAAACGCCCACTCGGCACCTCATCGAGCGGGCCGCATCCTTCATCCCGGCGCCCGTCATCGCGTTCACGTCCGTCTCGACGCGCGACGACAACGGCTTCACGACCCGCGCGTTGTTTGCCGGCGATCTGCGCGCGACCGTGCGGCGCGCCGCGGCCATAAGCCAGCAGGTCCACGTGCAGTACACGGGCCGACGCTACAAACGCGTCGTGGCACTCCTCGACGAGCACTACGACGAGTTATGGGTCGGCGGCAAGGCCAGTTACAAGCTGGGGAGCGTCATCGAGCGTGGCGGCGAGCTGATCATCTACGCCCCGCAGCTGTCCGCCATCTCGCTCACCCATGGCGCGCTGATCGAGAAGTACGGTTATGCGCCGCTCGAACGGGTGCGTGACATGGTCGAAGGATCCGACGAGCTGCGCGCCAACCTGTGTGTCGCCGCGCACCTCGCGCACGTCGCGTACGCCGGCGAGAAAGGGGACGACGGCGTGGTCGTTCCGCGGTATCGGATTACGCTGGCTGCCAACCTCCCCCAGGAGACGTGCCGGCGTGTCAACCTCGGGTACATGGACGTGCGCACGTTCGATCTCCGCGCGTACGCGAACGATCCCGACACGCTCGTCGTGCACAACGCGGGTAGGGACCTGTATCTCGAGCGACCGTGAGCGGAGAGCTCATTCAACAACTTTCACTGCCAAGATCAGACAGGAGGATCGGAGGAACGGAGAAACTCTTGTTGTCCGTTTCCAAAGAGAAAGACGCTGTCGTTGAAACTTGCGCAGTCGTTACGATCCAGATTTCACCGGTACCAGCCGCGCGATGAAGCCGCCGCCGGCGCGCACCGCGATTGTCAGAGGACTCGAGCGGCTCAGAGTCACGCGCTCGATGCGCTCCGACGCGGCGCTGTCGGGGTCGTCTCGTACGAGCATCGCACGATACGACGCCGACCCGAGGAATCTCAGATCGATCTTCAGCGACCGCGGTTCCGAGCCGTTGAGCACCGCGATGAACCACGCCGTGCCTTTGCGCCGCGCATAGGCAGCCGTCTCGCCAATCGCGCTGCCCGGCAGGACAATCGTCTCATCCCAGGTACTGGGAATGGCCTTGATCACATCCACTGCCGGGTTGTCGAGCAGGCTCTGGGGATTGCCGCCGTAGACGAGCAGCGGAGACGTGAAGATCGCCGCAGTCGCGATCTGATGCGGCCATGACGTCTCTTTCCGCCGGTCGCCGAATACGAGCGGGGTGTAGTCCCCCGCTCCGGCAAGGTAGCGCGTGAACGGCAGCGTCGTATTGTGTGTCGCCCACGCCGCGGCGCGGTGCTCGAAGCCGTACACCCCTTCTCTCGTCAACTCGTTGGGCCATGTGCGCGATTCTCCCGCTGGCTTGTTCGCTCCGTGGAAGTCGCAGATCAGGTGATTCTCGGCTGCGTCGCGCAGGATTGCGTGATACAGGTCGATGACCTCCTTCGCCTCGTGGTCGAAGAAGTCGACCTTGACGCCAGCGACGCCGAACTCGTGCAGCTTCTCGAACAGTGTCCGGCGTGCCGCCGCCTCTCGAAGATCGCGGCTGTGGACCCACAGCACGATACCGACGTGCCGAGCCTTCGAATACGAGACGAGCTCCCGAAGCTGATCGTCAGTCCAGCGACGCCAAAGCCCTTCGACGACCTGGTATTCGAACCCGAGCTTGCCCGCCAGATCCGAGAACTGCTTGATCCCTTCGAACGTGTTGTCGCCCCCGTCCAGATACCGCCAGACGGCGCGCCCGGGCTTCAGCCAGGGCGCATCGATACCTCCCGGAAACAGCGCCGGGTCAGGTGGCGGAGCAAGGTTCGCGATCACGTCCGAGTTCACGAGCGTGTTCAGGTCGGGTCCAATCAGCACGACCCGCCACGGCGACGTGATGGGTCCGGTCAGCGCCACGGGCTGCTCGAGGCGTATCACGTCCAGCGCGGGGTATCGAAGGCGATACGGGTACGAGGCAGGTACCGCGTGACCAAGCCGCGCCGCGAACCCGCCGCGACGATCCGCCTGCAGCGCCATCCCCGCGTAGCTGACGAGCGCAGATTCGGTGATGGCCGCGTACCCGAGACCATCGGGCAGACGAGCCGTCAGCGGCGGCGCCACCCAGTCACCCTCAGCAACGTCCTCGATGTCCTTCTTCTCGTGGACGCCCTCGTAATGCCCGTCGAGGTCGTGGTACCACACCGTGCTTCCCGCCGGGAAGTTGAAGACCGTGGCCTCGTCGGGTGTGCGCTGCGCGGTCGCCGCACCAGGCACCACGTACCGGAATCCGACGCCATCGTTGAAAACGCGCACGTCGATTTTGTAGGGCGTGCCGCTTTGCGCGTGCGTGACCGCGATGCTCGCGCCGTTATAGCGATTCGTGGCCATCGCATGCACGCCGCGGGTGGGATAGCGGTCCTCTCGTTGCGTCCGCTCGACCGCACCGATCATCGCGCCGTCGCCGAGATTCACGCCGTCCACCACGATGCCGAGCCGCGAGGGGTCGATCACCGGACGGCCTTTGAACGTGATCCGATACGCGAGACGATCGTGCGAGCGCACGTCGAGCTCGAACCTGATTCGGCCGTCCGGGCTCGTAACAGTGACAGGAACGGTCGTGCTGGCCTTCAGGCCAGCCGAAGCGGGCGACGGTGATGGAAGATCAACCCACAAGACCGGCTGCCTGATGAAGAAGTTCCGAATCACCTCGTCGATGCTCGAGTCCGCCGGCAGTGACGACCAGAGCGCGACGTAGTCAGGGCGGTTCAGCGCGACACCGGCGAACAGCAAACTCGGATGCCGCATCGGCCACTCGTCGTAGTACATGACGTCGGGCGGTTTCGGCCATGCCTTCTTGTTCCTGATATAGGGAACCATGTACTCCATCGCGCGTCGCAGGCCGCGCCCGTCAGGAGTCTCGAACGTCCACAAGTTGTCGGACGAGGTCGAGATGATTTCGGCCACCGTGGCCATTGCATCGAGGTTGAAGAGCGAATAGCCGTACGGCTTGGTGCGCCGTAGTTCCTCGGGGAAGCTGCCGTCGGGCGCTATCTGATTCGGTACGAGCACCGTCTTGAAGCGGTCGCGCGCATACGCGAGCAGCTTGTCGTCGCCCGTGAAATGCGCAAAGGCCGCGACCTGCATCACCCAGCACGTGCCG
>JBKPTT010000060.1:0-25678 GCA_046735635.1 Acidobacteriota bacterium
CCTCTCACAAGGGTCATACGGAGCGGATGTGACGAAACTGTTCACCAGATGTGAAACTGCTGCGGCAGCCGGCTGACGCAGCGATTCTCATCGCCCAGTGCCGCCGTGCCCCGGCGAAAGCGCCGAAGACGTAATCGTGACCCGGATTCCCGCACTCCCCCGCGTGAGCCAAGGAGACACGAAGACTCCCGCCGCCCGTCCCTCGTAGATCGTCTTGCGTCCCTGAATCAACGCGTCGATGCCGATGCCAACGCCAGCGCCAATGCCAGCCATCATCAGAACGGGCCCGGCGCACGACGTACCGCTTCCACGGCTACACTCTTCGTCAATCGATGCAGCGAGAGCGCCGAACACGACGCCGACGCCACCGCCAATCGCGGCGCCGGTCCACAACGGGTCAGGACGCCGCTGGCGGATCAGGCGGACGTCTCGTTCCGTGAACTCACGGGCGTCGTCGCCGAACGACATGCGAAGAGTTGATTCCGAGAGGCTGACCACTCGTCCGCGTCTCTCGTGACCGGTGGTGTCGGTCACGTAAATCGAGTCACCGGCTTGAACCTTCATCCGCAATTGATCGAAATTTCCGGCGACTGGCTGCGCCGCCAGCAGCGCGGGAATCAGCATGCAGATGGCGATCACGGCAACGCAGGATCGCGCGCGCATCGAAACCCCCTAACAGGCCCCTGGCCCGACCTGAGCAAGGCAGGTGCCGACCTGCTAGGCGTCGGCAGACGTCCAAAGGGCGTGAATGGCCCGGCCGGAAGTCGTGTCGACGGATCCGCGTCAGACCTGCCGGGTTCCCACCGCCGGCGTGAGAGCTTCACGCGAACCTGAATGTGAGCGCGCCGTAACTCTCGAAAGGACCCCCTCGAGCATCGGGGTCATGCGCGACAGCTGTTTCGCGCGAATCACCATGTCCCACAGCGGCTCGAACTTCTTCCATCCGGCCGCATAGAAGAAATGCTTCGCCTGGTGCTTCACCGATCCGTGCGACAGCGCCCCGCGTGCGATAGACGACCACCGGTAGAACTCCCGGTAGGCCCAATCGTAGCCAGCCTTCAGATCCTCCGCGTTCAGCTTTGTCGGCCGGTAGACGACGTGGCGCGTGTCGTACAGGTCCCAGTCGCGAGTGAGCAGCCGGCCCTCCGACTCGAACCGGTTGAACAGCCGCGTCCCCGGATAGGGCGTCTGGATGTGAAAGGTCGCGGTGGTGATGCCGTGCTGGATCGCCCACTCGACCGTGCGCGCGAACACGTCACGGTCGTCGTCGTCCATTCCGAACACGAAGCTTCCGTTGATCATGACTCCAAGGTCGTGCAGGCGTCGCGCGACGGCGGCGTAATCGCGACCGAGGTTCTGGCGCTTGTTGCTGCTCGCGAGGTTCGCCGCGTCGAGCGTTTCGAACCCGACGAACAGGCTTCGCAGCCCTGCCGCCGCGGCGCGTTCGACGACGTCGCCGCGGAGGACGGAATCGACGGTTGCGGCTCCCTGGAAGAGCCGCCCCATCCCGCGCATGCCGTCGAACAGCGCGCGCGCGAAGCGTGCGTCGCCAAAGAGGTGATCGTCCAGAAAGTACACGTGCCGGCCAGGCAGCCGCTCGATCTCGGCAAGGGCATCGTCCACGCGCTGCGTATAGAACGAGCGGCCGCCGCTGAAGAAGGCGTCCTTGTAGCAGAAGTCGCAGTGCTGGGGACATCCGCGTGTGACGACGATGGAGTTCGGAACGAGGTACAGATCGCGGCGAATCAAATCGCGGCGCACCGGCGGGACATCCACGAGCGTACGGCCGGCGGCCGACACGTACCTCCGCAGCGGCGCGCCGGCGCGGAAATCGTCGATGAATTTTGCGAAGGTCTGTTCGGCTGGCCCCAGAAAGATGGCATCGGCGTGCGCGGCCGCCTCGTCGGGCAGCGACGTCACGTGCAGTCCGCCAAGCGCCACGAACACGCCCCTCGCGCGGTATGCGTCCGCCAGCGCGTACGCGCGGCGCGCGTTCGTGATGTAGACCTGAATGGCGGCAATGTCGGGACGATCCTCGGCGTCGACTCGCATCACGTGCTCGTCGACGATCGACGCGTCGTCGTCGGGCCGCAGATATGCCGCGAGGGTCGCGAGGCCGAGCGGTGGAAAGAGCGAGTACTTGATGGGGCGCCAATAGGGGCTGGTCGCCTCGGTCAGCGCGGGAAGGATGAATTTGACCCGTAGCGGCCGCAGTCGCATTATGCCAATAACTTTATATCACAAAGTAATGGCGTGACAAACGCAGCCTCAATATAGTGGTCGTTAGCTGGCCACGATGATGTATGGCATTGAAAATGAAGCATCCAGGCGAGATCCCGACGCGGCATTTGCATGATGACCTATCTTCGTCCGATGGGAGCGCCCGTGCCATCTACGGCCCGACGGCCGATACGATGACCGCCGCGGCGTCGGCGTAGGAGCGATCAACGATGCTCGTCCAGTGAGGACGGGCGGAAGACAGCGCCCGGAGGTCGATATGGGAATGTTCGACGGATTGCTTGGCGGGATCGTTGGCGGCGGAATGGCCGCGGTGGTGAACCAGATTCTCGAGCAGCATGGCGGCCTTCAGGGCGTGGTGAGCGAGTTCGAGCAGAAGGGATTGGGGCCCACCGTCAGATCCTGGGTGTCCAGCGGGCCGAATCAGCCGATCTCCGCTGACGATGTGCAGCGAGCCCTCGGGCCGGATCTGATTCAGCAGCTCTCGCAGAAATCCGGTGTGCCGGCCAACGAGTTGGCGCGCAAGCTCGCCGAAATCCTTCCGAACGCGGTCGATCGGATGACGCCGAACGGCACGATCCCAAACGCCTGATTTCGCCGGCGTGACATCAGGTATCCGCGTCGACGCGGGGCACCAGGAGGCATTTTAGTTCCACGATCCGCATCTATCGCATCAACTGACCAAATACGATGCGGCAGTCCTCCTGTCTTACTTACTGATACCACTCCGCGACTCCGCCGTGGCTCGAGCAGGCCGCGGTGTGCTGCTTGGCGTGGCTGAAGGTGCCGTCCTTGCATTCGCCCGTAGCGTTGGCGGGCCGGCTCTGTCCGGCCAGCGCAACGGCGCCGAACGCAAGAGCCACCGAAAGAGTCGCCGCCGGTGACAAGTGAGCAGGCTTCTGCATCTGGCCCTTCCTCCCGGCGATTGTCGCACGCTTTGTCGCCCGCCGGCCGTTACGGCGTCACACAGTGCAGTGCGGAGTCTATCGCCGTTCCGGCTGGATCGAACGCTCGACCGGCGCGATGACGCGAGTGGAAATCCGTACGGGTCCCGGGGGAACTACCGCTGCCTGGAGCCAGCCACCCGTGGTAGTGCCGGCCTTTAGGCCGGCCGCACACGCGCGCGCGTCAACCGGCCGATCGGCGGCGGTAATAGAAAAAGACGGGGAGCCCCAGTGCGATGAGCGCGAGCCCGGCGCACGACTCAACGGGCCGGTTCACGAGCGTATTCACGACGAGCCACGCGGCGACGAGCACGAACACGAGCGGCATGAGCGGATAACCCAATGTCCGGTAGGGTCGTGGCGCGTCGGCCATCTTGCGGCGCAGGACGAACACCGACGACGTGACCAGACCGTAGAAGATCCAGGACGCGAAGATGACGTAGTCCGTCAACTGGTCGAACGTGCCGGAGATGGCAAGCACGCTCGCCCATCCGGCCTGGAGAAGAAGCGCGTACACGGGAACGTGCGTACGCTCGCTGACGATACCGGCCTTGGACAGGAACATGCCATCGCGCGCCATTGCGTACGGCACGCGCGCACCTGTGAGCGTGGAGCCGTTCAGCGCGCCGAGCGCGGAGAAGATGAACGCGAGCGAAATCACGCGACCGCCTGCGTCTCCGAACACCGTTTGCGCCGCCTTGGTCGCCACCGGCAACGCATCGCGGTAGCGCGTCGAGTTCGCCGTGATCACGTCGCCGAACGGGAGCGCGTAGAAGTACGCGAGGTTGGCCGTGCAGTAGATCACCATGACCGCCGCCATGCCGGCAATCAGCGCGATCGGAACGTTCCGTCCAGGGTCTTTCACCTCTCCGGCCGCCATCGGCATGTTGTTCCAGCCGTCGTAGGCCCAAAGCGCCGCGAGCATTGCGAGGCCAAACGCGGCCGCACCAGTGCTGTTCGAAGCACCTGTCGCTGCGAGATGCGACCAGTCTCCGCTCCCCGAACCAAGGAAAACACCCGCGACGACGGCGGCGATGCCCCCGAGTTTCAACAGCGTGAGCAATGACTGGACGCGCCCGCCGAACGCCACGGTGAGACAGTTGATGCCGGCAAAAAACAGAATTGCGCTGACCGCCACCACCTGCTTCGCGCCGAACTGCCACTCGATCGGCTGTCCGAGCACCATGAATTGCGACCTGGCCCACACGGAGGTCAGCGGCAGGATCGCCGAGACGAAGGTCGCGAATCCGACGCCCAGGATTGCGATCGATCCTGTTCCGGCCACGGCGAATCGCATCCAGCCAAACAGGAACGCGGCGAGCTGGCCGTAAGACTGTCGCAGGTAAACGTACTCTCCGCCTGCCTGTGGCAGCATGGCTCCCAGTTCTGCATAGGTCAGCGCGCCGCACATCGATAGCACGCCTGCCGCAAGCCATGCGAGGAGAACCATTGCGGCAGAGCCGGTGTCCTGCGCCATGATGGCGGTCTTGATAAAGACCCCCGTGCCGATGACCGTCCCGACCACGAGCGAGGTCGTGGCGGAAAGCGTCAGCCCCCGGACGAGACGAGCGCCGGTGTCGGAAGGGGCCCGGAAACTCTCGACGGGCGCGACTGATGTCCTCTTGACGGTCATAAGCCGGCTATTATGTGCCGGCCATGCCTTTCAAGAGCCAGGCGCAGCGCCGCAAGTTCGCCCAGTTGCTCGTCGAGGGAAAGATCTCGCCCGACACGTTTGAGGAATGGAATCGTGAAACAGGCAGCAAGCGCCTGCCGGATCACGTACGCCGGAAGAAGAAGACAGCGCGGAAGAAAACGGTCGGCAAGAAGACCGCCACGAGCAGACCGCGAAAGAAACGATAGACCGAAGAATGAGCTGCGAGCTCCGATGAGGTGACGCGGGCAACGGCCGAGCGTCACCCCTTCCGGTCGCCTCTGCCCTCCCGCCGGGACAGCTTCTACGAGACAGCCAATTGCTACCGACCGAGTCGGACGGTACGCACCTTGAGAAGCGATTGATTCCCGGCCTTGCTGAAGAATCGATTACCCGTGGGCGCAGCACAGCGAGCCCTTCCATTCTTCGTCCCGATGACGTCGGTCTCGTCGTACGCCTTCGATACCGGAATGCTGCGGGGCGTCGCGTTCTTCTGTTTCGGGGCTGCAGCTCTTGTGCTCATCTGGGTCGCGAGGGAGTACGTCGAAGAGAGGCGCGCACGTGTCGAGGCCATGCGGGTATTCGGCGCCATCTTCGTTTCCGAGTTCGAGCGGCCGCTGTTGCGCAGGCGCGCCGACGAACCCGCGGTCAAAACGCGCATGCGATTCGCGCCGATTCGGCGCCGGCTGGAAATCATGCTTGCGCCTGCCGACGGCCGCAGCTACCCGAACCTCGCCGACCATCGCAAGAACGTGGAGTATGACGTCGATCGCGTCCTGCGGCTGGTGAACGCGCAGCCGGTCATGAGCGGTCCGCTCTACACGCGGGGTTCCTGGGTCGTCATCCCTTTTCAATTCGATACCAACGGGGAATAGAGGCATGAACATTCTTCTTCTCAGCTCGGGCGGCGGCGGTGGCAACATTCTGCGCTCGCTGAAGGCGTTGTTTCGGCGGGACGTCCTCGTCACGCAGCGGAGCGATCCCAGGTACGCGGAGCGTCTCAGACGAGCCGTCGCCACTCGGTTCCTCGATACCAATGAATTCTCGCTGTCCGACGTGCCGAAGGACGAACGGCTGCTCATCGGCGCGACCACGACACGGCGCCTTGGCTCCCGGCACGATCCGAACGTGGCGAGGGAGGCTCTGGAGGAATCGAAACGCGACGTCGAGGGGATCCTGAGCCGATACTCCGTTGTCATCCTGATCGGCACCGGCGGAAAAGGAACGGGCGCAGGCACGATGTTTCCGTTGGCGCAGATGGCGCGGGAGCAGCGAAAGCTCGTGATCCCGATCTTCGTTCGACCGTCGTTCGAGCGGCACGAAGTGGAGAAGCGACGCTACGATCACGCGCTCGGCGTCGTCGACCGCTTCGATTCAGCTGGAATCCGATTGATGGAGATCTTGAACGACCTCGGATACCGGGACGCTAATCCCGAACCGCAGGCGGTCGTCTGGGAGCGAATGAACCTGCCGATTGCGAGGGGACTCCGCGGACTGCTGTACGTGCTGTGGGATCTGTCTCAGGTCGATCCGTCCGATCTCTCCACGCTGTTTGCAGGTCCCGGCAGACTGCGGATCGCGTATTCCGAGCTCGACCCGCCTGCCGGCCGGGAACCGGAGGACGACCAGATCCAGGCCGCGGTGCGTGCCTGCTGGGAGAATCGGTACTGCGCGTTCAACGGGCCGGCCGGCACATCTCTCGTGTGCATTCAGGGAGACTGGTCCAACGTCGTCGACGGCAAGATCAAAGGGCAGCTCGCAGCCCTGGCCGCGCATGGTTCATCCGACGCGCCCTACAACCCTCTCTACGCGAGGGCCGTTCATGCTCCGCGTCCATGGGGAGTGACGACGCTGTTCGCCGAGTACACGGGTCAGCATCCGGTCCTGGACATCGACTGGAACGTCGAGAAGCGACCGGCCGTTCGCCAGCCGTTTCGGTCGGAAGCCGAGATTGATGCGTTCGAGGACGAGCAAGAGCCTGCGGCCGCGTCGGTCATCGATACTGCACCGCCTCCCGCGTTTTCCTCTTTCTGGGAGTTTGCGCTTGCGCTGAATCGCTCGGAACCTGCCGCGCTGCGCATGGCGGGAGTCGACGTCGACAGCACCATCCCGATGAATGGGCGCGAGCTGAGAAAGCTCCTTGGCACGTTCTGGTTTCGTTCGGTGTTCCCGCGGCTCTCGGCGAACTGGCACGAGCGCATTCTGAACGTGCTCGTGGAATACGCGCCGATCCCCGATCACGTCGTGCGGGTCGGGCGTCGAACGATGCGTCTGCGCGAGTTGCCGCCTGAGCAGCGTCGCCAGCTGCTGATCGACCCGGGCTTCCCCGACGCACTGCGCGCCGATCTTCAATTCATGGATACCGTCGGTACTCTCTGGGGCGAGCACGCGCTCGGTCGATTCGAGTTCGTTTCCGCGCCGGAGTCGTCGGATACATCGAGGATCGGACTGCTGCTGCAGCCATTCCGGAATTAGTGGGACTTCTTCAGCAGCACGCCCGCAAAGCACACTCGACACCGTTGGACGCGCGGCACACTTAGCGGAGCCTCGCTAGAAATAAATCGTGGCCCCTAACGTCCACTGCGATCCGCGGTGCCCGGGGAGCAGGCCGCCGATCAGGGTCAACCCGTTGTCCTTGCCGAAGTCGAGGAAGGTGTAGCGATAGTCGCCGTGGAACCCGAAGTGTCGCCCGGCAACGATCTCCAGCCCAAGGCCGGCATGCCAGCCAAAATCGGTGGTCTGCACGGCCGCGTCAGGTCCGTCGAGCACCTCCACCTTCCGCCGATACCAACCTCCGCCGCCGAGCAGGAAAGGCGAGACGCTGGGGCTGCCCATCCGCAGAAGCAGGGATGTCTGAATCGGTGTCTCGGTGACCTTCTGGTTCAGCGATTCGAATGATTCTGAATGGCGGTCCATCGAGACTTCCAGCCCCCAGCGTCGCGATACGAGCCGGATATGGCCGCCGACGAATCGGACCGAATCGACGTCCACGTCCGAATTGTTCGTGACCCACGCCATGCGAGCGCCGATGCCGAAGCCCTGCGCAGAAGCGATGGGCGGCGCAGCGAAGAGTGCAGCCGCCACGACGATTGGCGCGATGACGTTGTGGATGGGTGGGAGACACACAGTTCGCACTCGAAGAGCTCCATTCTGTTCTGCCGGCCGCGTGCCGGCGGCGAGATACACGGCTGTTGGTGTTATCGGAAGGAGAGGCTCGCGGCGTCAGGGGCGGGCGCCGAGCCGACGGCAAGCCGCGGGCACTTTGAAAGGCGACGCGATCGAAGCGACCCAACCCCAGACATCAGACAACTCCGCAATCCGTTGCCGGCGTGAATAACAGACGGCATTAGGTCCGATAAGCACGTCAAAGTCAGCGGCCCCCCATCCCATGCCGCAGGTTCTACGCCAAACCCGACTAGAGTAGTGGACCATGACCGCCCTCCTCGTTCTGACGCTGTTGTGCCAGGCGGCGTCTGATGCTGTAGTCCCCTCGGGAGGGATCCTGATTGACGCGCGGAGTCGATCCGGGATCGCCGGTGCAGAGCTCACTCTCGTCGGTGAGCGCATCGTCGCACGCACTGATGCGAGCGGCCGCTTCCGCTGGACGACCCGGCCGCCTCCCGCGCCCGTTACGATCATTGTGATTCTGCCTGACGGGCGCGTCGCGAGACCGATCCGACTGACTGAGTGGTTGGGAGCCGAAGATCTCGTACTCGTGGCAGAGGCAGCGATTGTCGAGGGGGTGACGATTTCAGGCATCGCTCCGACCATCAGAAGCGCCCCCGGGGCTTCGACGGCACTTCTGCCAGGTACGGATCTCGCGATGCGGGCTCCGGCCACGCTGGCCCAGGCGCTCGAGAATGTCGTAGGCGTAAGTTTCATCTCCGAAGGTCAGGGAGCGGTGCCGGCCATTCGCGGTCTTGCCCGTGGCCGATCGCTCATCCTCGTCGACGGCGGCCGGGTATCCACCGAGAGACGTGCCGGTGCCAATGCCTCGTTTCTCGATCCGGCCAGAATCGGAAGCATCGAGATCGCCCGCGGCCCGGCTTCCGTGGCCTACGGGTCCGACGCGTTCGGAGGTGTGATTGCCGTCCACAGCCGGCGCGCCGAGTATCGCACCCCACTGCAGGCTCGCGTATCGGCAACCGTGGGGGCGGGAATCCCCCAGGGCAGCGGCGCCGTCGAGTTGTCACGCGGCTACGGATCCAACGCGGTTCTCGTATCCGTCCGCGCGCGTGCGTTCGGCGATTATAGAGCTCCGGCGGGCGTCGTTCCGAATTCCGGGTGGCGCGACGGCGGAATTGCAGCACGCTGGGACCATCAAGCAAGCGCCCGCTCCTGGTCGATCGACTGGCAGACCGGCCTCGACCGACAGATCGGACGCCCGCGAAGCGACGCTGCGTCGATCGTCGCGACGACTCCGTACGAGGACTCGCACCGCCTGACCGTCTCGTACGAAAGCGAGTCGGTCGGCTTTTTCAAGAACGTGCGGTTCGGTGGACTGTTTGGTTCGTCTCGGGAGCGCACGGAACAGGACCGCCTCGCAACATCGAGGCAGCCGCGGAATGTGACACGAGCCGACATATCCTCGCGAGACGCTCAGTTGCGCGCAACCGGCGATCACGCCTTCGGACGCGTGCTGTTCCAGGCGGGCGCGGACTTCCAGGGACGCTATGGTCTCGAGTCGGTCGACACGGCCATCGCCTACGACCTGAAAGGCTCGATTGTTTCCATTCAAGCCACCCCTTCAATCGCCTCGGCTTACCGGACCGGCATAGGTATCTTTGGTCAGGCCGACGCTCAATTGACTCCGCGCCTCACGCTCGCCGCAGGCCTGCGCGGCGATGCGGTTCGTAATACGAATGCGGGTGGGTATTTTGGCGATCGGCGCGTGACCAACAGTGCAGCCGCCGGCCTCTTCGCGGCGACGTTCGTGCTGACCTCGCGCTCGACCATCACGGCGCAGATTGCGCGAGGGTTTCGCGATCCCACGCTGACCGACCGCTTCTACCGTGGACCTGTTGGACGCGGATTCATCCAGGGCAATCCCGACTTGAGGGCCGAGACGAGTCGCCAGCTGGATCTCACAACGCGCTGGGACTTTCGCCTCGTCCGATTGTCCGGCGCGTACTACGATTATCGAATCGCGAACCTGGTCGAGCGTTACCTCATCGGCACAACCGATTTCTTCTTTCGCAATCGTGGTGCCGGACGTCTGCAGGGCGCCGAGATCGAAGTACAGACGGCTCCGTCCCGTGGAATAGTCGTCGACCTGTCGGCGCAGCTGTCTCGTGGCCGCGATGCCGATACGGGGACACCTCTCGACGATATAGCCCCGCAATCGATCAGTGCCGGACTCAGGCACTCGGCCGGCCGCTGGCTTGACTCCTATCTACGGGTCGCAGCGATAGCGCGGCACGACGCGGCGGGGCCGAGCGAGGTCCCGACGCCGGGATTCGTCTCCATCGACTCGGGGGCCATCTGGCACTGGTCATCTCGCGTGGATGTGCGTGGCACCGTCCGGAACCTGCTCGATCGCGAGTCGTACTCCAGTGCCGGCCCGCGTTGGGTGTACGCAGCCGGACGCAATGGTTCGATCACGCTCGCAGTTGTGTTCTGACAAATTAGGGTATTATCTCCCCACTCAATAAATGAAAACCCCGCTCTCGCGGACCTCCTGCGCCGCTGATGGTGCACCGGCAGATCCCGCGCGTCGAAAACTCCTGCAACTCGGCGCCGCCGGCGTGACGGCTGCGCTCGGTACCGGCGGCGGCACTGTGATTGCCGGCGACTCGCAAAACCCCCCTGCTTCGGCCGCGCAGCCGGCCGCGGCGCCGGACGTGGGCAGGATCAGCGATCCCGCTGCGATGCCGTTCGAAACGTGGTGCGAACCTTGGGTCTGGAGGCCTGAGGACTGGCCGGGCCAGGCGCTGGATTTGAACGTCGTCGAGCGCAATGAACCTGAAAAGGCGCCGTCCCAGGGTCAGATTTTTCCCGGGCAGTTCAGTTTTGGCGGCATCAGCCCTGGCCCGACGATCCGCGTGCGCGGCGACGGTGTCATTCGCATCCGGCTTCGCAACCTGCTCGGAGCCGACTTTGGAAAGATGTGGATTGCGGCGTGTCCCGATCCGCTGAGCCTCCCGCCTGACGTGGCGTTTGCATTCGAGCAGGAAGTCGCGAAGACGTCTGGCAAACCAATTCCCGACAAGCCGGATCCGAAGTTCAGCATTACCGATTATCTCGAGCCGCTCGCACGGTTCCTGTCCGTAAAGACGATGGACGGCCACTGCATGACGGGTGTCTCGAATTCGGAGCACGGCTCGCGCGTCACCAACCTGCATACTCACGGGCTGCACGTGTCACCAGGCGTGAATCAGGGCCGTGGAACCGAGTCGGACAACGTGCGGGTGCGTCTTCTGAGCCGCGACGACTGGGCGATGCGCCAGAAAATGGGCGGCACGGCCTGTGAACAGAAGCTCCACGAGTACGTCGGTCACGTCGACTACGAGATCGTCCTCGGCCACGTTCAGCGCGAAACGATGCAGAAGGCGGGGCGGCCCCCGCAGCCCGTTCCGCCAGGCACGCACTGGTACCATCCTCACGCGCATGGCTCCACTCACGATCAGGTTTCGGCGGGCATGGCCGGCTTCCTCATCGTGGAGGGTGATGTCGACGACGCGATCAACACTGCGATGACGGGCACGGCGCAGCCGGATCCGACAGATCCCACGGGGCCTCATGACTATCGTGAGCGCCAGGTGTTCATTCAACGCGTCATCGTTCCATCGGTCGACTTCAATGCGCCCGGGAGCCGTCGGCAGCGAACGTCGCCGGTTCCCGTCCCCCAGGAAGGAATCCCGCAACCGACGGTCATGTTTATGAGACCGGGCGCCGTCGAGCGATGGCGCGTGCTGAACGGCAGCGTGGACGGCCGGGGATTCAAGAGGGTGATGGTCCTCGACGGGCAAGTGGTCGTCCAGAACGGCCAGCTCTATCGGGTCGACAAAGTCGACAACACTCCAGCGACGCGGCGACTCGTCCCTCTGACGCGCGCGGCCATCGAGGCGGCGAAGCTGCCGCTTTATCAACTGGCGTTCGACGGGATCACGCTGGTCACCATTCACAACGGGCAGGCGCGCTACACGATAAAGGATCTCTCGCTCAGGAACGCGGGTTCGGTGAATCCACTCACGCGCCCTGCCGCGGCGTCCGAGTCCGATGTCGAAGCGTTGCTCCGCAATTTCGAGGCGTGCTTCCGGGATGGCGAGTCTCTCCGCAATGCCTTCGTCAGGCCGAACGAGGTGTGGATGACGACGGCGAATCGGACGGATCTGATCTTCAAAGCGCCGTTGAGCGCAGCGGGGAAGGTATTTACGATCCTCGCGCAGGAGGAAGTGCTTCACACCGACAACTTCCAGGGACGGCTGCAGAGAAGCCTCGCCCTCGGGCGTCCGGCGTTCGGTCCGGCAAATCCTGGACCCATGGACGTCGTCGTGGCTCACATCTACGTCCGCGGTACTCCGGTGCAGGGCGGAGATTTCGACGTGATGTCTCTGCGGGACCGGCTTCCTCCGGTGCCCGCTTGCCTCCAGCCGATCGGCGACGACGAAACGCGCGTGTCAGCGGCGGAGGCGCTCGCTCGTGGGGTGCCGCGCGGCAGCCACCGCACGCGCGTCGTGAGCTACACCGGCTACGGCTCGGCGGGGTTCCCCCTTATAGAAGTGCCGGAATCATACGCGCGGGCGCACCCGGAGCTGCGCAATCTGACATGGGCGGAGTGCGCCGGCGCCCGCGTTCTGCTGGCACCAAACGCGCGGACGATGGCGATCAACAACCAGATGGATCTCGCGCGGTGGCCGCAACCGTCACCGCCGCGCAAGTTTTCGCCCGGACATCCGGATCGCACACGCGTGCTCATCAACACCGCTGAAGAGTGGGTGTTGTACAACCCATCGCTGACCTTGTGGGGTCACACCAATCTCGAAAAATTTCCGCAGCCGGGGGCGATGCTCGCGCAATACCGTTCGTATCCAGTGGCGCGCGCCGATGCGCAAGATCGTTTCTGGCGCGACCACGAATTTCGGGTGGTGGTGCACGCCGCGGACCATCCGTTTCACATCCACGTCAATCCCATGTGGGTGACGCGCATCGAGGTGCCCGACGAGCAGGGGCGGCTTCATAACCTGCTCGACGAGCCACGTTGGATGGATACCGTGTCGATCCCGAGAAACGGAGGCCGCGTGGTATTCCGCTCCCGGTTCGCGGACTACACAGGTCGGTGGATCCACCATTGCCACATCCTGATGCACGAGGACATGGGCATGATGCAGGAGGTGGAGTGCGTCGCGTCGGCGACGTCCTGCAACGCGAACCCCCGCGACCGTGTCGCCAGCCACGGCATGTCGGATGCGGAGGTCAGCGCGATCTATCCTCGGCCCTCCGTCGAGATTGCGTACCGCCAGGGGCTGTCGTTCGTCGATCCGAATCCGAACACCGGACAAGAATTCCCCGGGTTCGAGCTCGAGGTTCCGAAGCTGCCCGACTGACCGGCGGTTGTTCTTTGTGCCGCCCTATTCCGAGCGCAACGCGGCCATCGGCTCGAGCCGCATCGCGCGCCGCGCGGGAAGCCACATCGCGACCAATGAAATCAGCGCGAGGATCGCCGGACCCGCGGCGAGCGTCAGCGGATCACGCGGACGCACGCCATACAACAGGTGTGCGAGCAGCGGGCCGGCGATCACCGCCGCGACGAGGCCGCTACCTGCACCAAGGAGGACGATGATGATGCCCCGCCTCACCACGAGTCGTCCAACGTCGAGCCGCGCCGCGCCGAGCGCCATCCGAATCGCGATCTCGCGCGTCCGTTGGCCCACGGCAAAGGCGAGTGCTCCGTACAGTCCAATTACGCTGAGCACGAGCGCGAGCACGCCGAAGATCACGAAGAACGCGCGAGCGGCGCGCACGTCCGAGAAGGCGATATCGAGGCGTGCGCCAAGCGGCAGCACCTCGGAAACCGGCACGTCGGGGTCAACAGCGGCAATCGTGCGTTGAATCTGTGGCAGCATCGCCGCCGCATCGCCTGCGACGCGAATGTGCGTGCGCGAGTCGAGCGACCAGTTGTCCCCGGTGTCCTGCTGCCAGAAATTCAGGTACGCCATCGGGTCGGGCTGCTGCAATGCACTGACGTACTGGATATTCGGGGCTACGCCAACAATCTCCGTGGGCTCCCCTTCAATGACGGCGACATTGCCGGCGGCGCGTTCACGCGGCCAGAAGTGCCGGACGAACGCCTCGTTCACGATGGCGACCCGTGGTCCACCGGCCCGATCTCGATCGTCGAACTCCCGTCCTTCAATCATCTGTACACCGAGCGTCTCGAAGTAGCGCGGACCCACGTGTGTCGTCGCGACGCGGAACGGAGTCGCGGGATCGCTTGAGTCGCCAGGGAGTTGAACCGGCGCATTCGCGACGACCCAACCCGGCAACGGTGGAATGTTTGCGGGGCTCGCCGCAGTAACACCGGAAATCTCCTCGATGCGGCGGATGACCTCTCGCTGAAACGCCCATGCCCGTTCGGCGCTGTAGCCGACGAGGCTCGGCCGCAGCCGCAAGACGATCACGCGATCGGGGTCGTACCCGGGTCCGCGATGGACGTCCAGGAAACTACGCACGACCAGTCCGCTCACGGCGAGGAGCAGGACCGAGACCGCGACCTGCATCACGATGAGGCCCTCGCGCAGCGAACCGCGCTGAGTCGCCGCGCCGGTATCCTTCAGCGCAGGCAACGGGCCCGAACGTGTGGTTCTCAGGGCCGGGGCGATCCCGGTGACGAGGCCGGTCACCAGGGCGATGCCGAGCGCCGCGGCGATCACGCGGACGTCGAGCGACAGGTCGAAGTTCGTCGCCCCGCCTTCTCCAGAGCCACTGAAGTAACTGCGGGCAAAGTCCGTCGACCAAACAGCCAGGATCAGGCCGGCCGCCCCGCCGGCTGCTGCGACCATTGCGGACTCGACGAGAAGGAGACGCACCACGCGGAGGCGCGTCGCGCCGAGCGCAAAACGGATCGCGATCTCCTTGCGCCGGCGAAGCCCGCGGGCGAGCAACAATCCCGCGACGTTGGCGGACGCCACGAGGAGCACGAGCGCCGCCGCAGCCGCTATGAGCCCGACGATCGGCCGATTCTTCGTCTGCTCGTCGATGCGGATACCTCGCGCAGGACGCACCACCACACCCCGTCCCTTGTTCGTATCCGGAAACGCGGTCTCGAGCTGTCGCGCGAGCAGCGTGAGATCGCTCTGGGCGTCCTGAATCGAAGCCTGATCTCGGAGGCGTCCCACGAGATTGAGGACCCGGCAATCGCGGGCGAAACCGTCGCAGTACCGGTAGCCGACATGGAACATCGCGGTGGGAATCCACACTTGAACCGGCGAGACCCCTCGCAAAACGCCGTTGAATCCTTCCGGTGCGATTCCGACGACCGCAAACGCCGTCCCGTTAATGCGAACCGTGCGCCCCAGAATTCCGGGATCGCCGCCAAACCGGCTCCGCCACAGATCGTGACCGAGAATGACGACAGGGGTCCGGCCCGGAACTCTGTCCTCGTCGGCTGTGAAAAAACGGCCGAACGCTGGCTGGAGGCGCAGAACGGCGAAGTAACTGGCGGTCACGACGCTTCCTGAGACAGTGAACCCACCGTCTGGCGTGACGACGTACAGCGGTGAGGTTGGGTAGTGCGCAGCTAACGCCTCAAAAGTGCGCGCGTGGTCGCGAAAGTAGAGATAGTCGGGATAGGAAAGTGGAAACGCGAACGTCGATGGCCGGGATGGCACAGTCTGCTCGACCAGAACGAGACGTGAGGCCTCCTGAAGTGGGAGCGGCTTCAGGAAGATCGCGTGGGCGAGGCTGAGCACGGCGCTGTTGACGCCGAGGCCCAACGCGAGCGTCGCAACGGCCGCGGCCGTGAAACCCGGTGTTGCCTTCATTCGCCGAAGCGCATACCGGAGATCCTGGCCAATCGATGCCATGAGTCCTCCTCGCCTCGGCCCGGCGAGCAGACCCCGTGCCAGCCGGTGGAGGCCGAATTACCGACAGTTACGGCCTGCCCTGTTGAACCACCGCTTCATGGAAGCGCCCGGTGCCGGTCACGCGATTTCCGCAATCGGACGCTTCGCGTTCGTCACATGAAGGCGAGGCCCGGCTCTGACGCTTGGATCCGGTGCTCGCGCTCCGGGAGAATAGATTCGACGTGAGCCCGTGACGAGAACGCCGCGTGCGATCGGACGGTTCGTCGTGTCGGTGCTGCTTGTCATCTGGACGAGCAGCCGAGTCAACGCGCAGCCGGCGGCTGGTGCGGGGAACGACGGGACCGGAGTGACACTGTCGCGGTCCGAGCTCGAGGATCTTCCCTCGAGCGGGACAATTTCCGGTCTCCTTGAAACCACGATACCCGAAATCATTTCAGATCGCATCGAGGGCGGCGGGCTCAGCGTGGGCAGCGAAAGCCGCCTGGGAGCATGGGGCAGTTCGTCGACGCAGGCGGGTTTTCAATTGGGGGCTCTCGACTTCACCGATCCCGGCGTCCTCGGAGCGTCGCTGCTGTTTCTCAACCCGTCGATGCTCGAGCGGGTCGAGACGGTCACGGCGATGATGCCGATCGAAGAGTCCGCACCCGGGCTCGTCGTGCACCTGACGCCGCGGCGCCCGTCAGACGCGTGGGTGGGAGGCGCTGAGTTTCTGTCGACGTTGCTCTCGCCATCCCTCTCGACACAGTCGGTCGCACCGGCCTCCGCGATCGACACATGGAACCGGCTGTCAGCGACGGCGAGCGGAGCGATTCGCCGGAATCGTGTGAACATCACGGTGGGAGCGGCAGCGACAAACGCCACACGCTTCGATCGTGCCGATCCGACGCGCCTTCATTCACAACAGCTTGATGCCTACGGGCAGCTCCTGGTCACGCCATCAGCCCACGATGAGGTTTCGGGCGTGGTGGTGGGCCGCTCCGCGCTTGGTCCGCTCGCCGGCCGACTCTGGATCGATCGTCCCGAGGCGCGGCAACGGGTATCGGACATCCTGGCGGCGTCGTCGTGGCAGCACCGGACGACCGTACTCTCGCTGACTGCCGCCGGCGGGTTCTGGCGCTCCACCACGAACTCCGAGACGGTGCCGTCGTCGATTGCCTACGTCGATTCGATCCGCGACATGCCAATCATGGATGCCGTCTCTGCCTCTCGAGCACACCAGCGCTGGTCGGCCGTGCTGCGTGTTTCCGGAGCGACTGACAACGCCCATCGATTGCTGCGGAACGGCCGAGCGGGCATCGAGATCGAACACGGGACGGCGGCAGACGACACCCTGCTCGCGCCGGCCGTGGCGGAAACGGTCGAAGGCTTTCCTGCGCGTCTTTGGCGGTTCTCGGGCTCGGTCACCGAACCCCGCGCGACGACCGTCAGTGCGTACGGCGCCGAACGAGTCCCGTTGTCGTCGCGGATCACAATCGACGCGGGAATGCGGTGGGAGGCCGTCACCGCCGCGGGCGCGGGCGGCGCTTCGATCGATTGCAGCAACTGGTTTCCACGCGCATCGCTGCGTTGGTCGATCGTCTCGAATGAGCGTCTGTCCGGCGTTGTCGGTCTCAGCCGGTACGGACATCGACTCCCGCCGGAGATTCTGAGCTACGCAGACCTCAACGGTCGGAGCGCGGAGGTGTTCCGTTGGAACGATCTCAACGGCGACACCAGGTTCGAGCCCGTGGAACAAGGTGCGCTCGTTTCGTATGTCGGTGCCCGACCGCCTGCGAGCTCGGAGATCGACCCGCGGCTGCGGCGGCCGTATCTCGACGAGCTGCTTCTCGGCGTTGACGCGACGCCTGGCGCGGCGTGGAGCCTGCGATTCACGGGGATCACTCGACGGGAACGGGAACTTATAGCCTGGACCAATCCTGGCGTGCCGGTGGGCGCCTATGTCGTCACGACGGTTGCAGATCCCGGAGGAGATCTGCTCGACCCGTCCGATGACCAACAGCTGCCGGTATTCAATCGCCGGCCGGAGACGTTTGGCGCCGATCGTTACGTGCTGACCAATCCCGCCGGATTCAACACGACATTCCACGGCATCGAGCTGAGTGTGCGCCACAGTGGCGATCGGTTCTGGATGATGGCGGGTGCGACCGCCGGCCGGTCGTCAGGTCCGGCCGCGGCGCGCGGCTTCCATGTCTTTCAGAATGACGACGCGATACCCGGCGACGTGCTTTCGAACCCGAACGCCGCGACCTTTGCGCAAGGCTCACTGTTTTCGGACCGCAGCTACACCATCAAGACCGCTGGCACGTATCGATTTCCCCATGATGTGCGCGTTGGGATTGTCGCGAGGTACCAGGATGGACAGCCGTTCGCGCGGCTCGTCGTCGCGCAGGATCTCAACCAGGGCGCGGAGGCAATCCGGGCGTACAGAAACGGTCGCACGAGATTCGCGTATACGCTGACGACGGATGCTCGATTGCAAGTCCCCTTCACCGCCGCTGGACTTCGGCTCGTGGCGGTGTGGGACGTGTTCAACCTGTTGAACTTATCGAACGAAGTCGAAGAGTACGTCGTGACAGGACCGGACTTTCGAGCGCCTGCCGCGCTGCAACCGCCCCGGGCAATGCATCTCGGCGTGCGGATCGCGTTCTGAGCAGAGCCGGGCGCACCGCCGACCACTACTTGTCAGATCGGCGGGGGAGCAGCGGAGTCATGATCTCGCGCCGAGAACGCTGAGGACGCGGGGGCGTGGCGTGCGTTCGCCACGTCGCGCGGGGCGCACGCACGCAGTACCCGGGATATCCGCGATTATCCGCGATCTCCGCGCGAGATCCGTGCGTTCTCGGGGCTAGGTTGCTCGTCCCTCAAATACTCCCGGTTTCTCGGTCGTCGCACCTTCCGCTAGTGTCTATTCTCGGTCGTCGTTTTCGGCACCGCATTCTTCACGTACTTGTCGAACCACGCGATTTTTTCGGCGATGAGATGCAAGTGGGTCTCGCGCGCGGCGTAGCCGTGCGCTTCGTACGGCAGCGTGACGTAGCGGACCGTCGCGCCGTGGCCCTTGAGCGCCATATAGAAACGCTCCGACTGAATCGGGAACGTCCCCGAGTTGTCGTCCATCTCGCCATGCGTGAGATAGATCGGATCCTTGACCTGATGCGCGTAGAAGAACGGTGACATCTTGCCATAGAGATCCGGGACTTCCCAGAACGTGCGCCGCTCGCTCTGGAAGCCGAACGGCGTCAGCGACCGGTTGTACGCACCGCTTTCGGCGAAACCCGCGCGAAACAGCCGCGAGTGCGCGAGCAGATTCGCCGTCATGAACGCGCCGTAGCTGTGCCCGCCAACGCCGATGCGATCGCGGTCGGCGACGCCCATCTCGACGACCTTGTCGATTGCCGCCTCGGCGCTTGCGACCAACTGCTCGACGTAATGATCGTTGGCTGTTTCGCCCGGTCCGACGATCGGCATCGTGGGCCCGTCCAGGATTGCGTAGCCGGCAAACAGCAGATACATGTGCGTGTTGCCGGGCGTCACGAGCGTGAACCGATTGGGAGAGCCGATGACCTGGCTTGCCGTGTCGGTGTCCGAGAACTCTCTCGGATACGCCCACATCACCAGCGGAAGGCGTTCGCCTTTCGTATAGCCGGGCGGCAAATAGAGCGTTGCGGAGAGTTTCACTCCGTCCTTCCGCGAATAGGTGATGAACTGCCGCTCGACGCCGCGGAAGAACTCCTGCGGATCCGGAAAGGCCGTCACAGCCTTGCGTGATCCGCCGCTGCCCATCGTGCGGACGTAGTAATTCGGCGGCTCCGTCACCGACTCGGCGCGCGTCAGCACCGACGTCCCGTCGTCGGTCAGCGTGGTAATCGGAGTCTCGAAAGACTTCGAGTCGCTTCGAAACAGTCGCTCGGTCGCGAGCGTCTTCAGGTTCAGCCGATCCAGGAACGGCCGGTCGCCGTCGGGTGAGGCGCCATCGCCGACGAGGTAAATGTCATCGCCGTTCTGCAAAACCGCGTCGGGCGGACCGCCGCCGCGGCCACCCCCAATCGTGGTGCGCTGGTCGCGGCGGACGAGAGGCGTGCCTGGATCCGCATACCGGTCCTCCCCGCGGCGCTCCCATAACTTGCGCGGCGCGGCGCCAGGCTCCAGTATCCACGTGCGGACCCGACGCGTTGCGCGGTCGGATTCGCCGATGAGCGCGACCCCCTTTTCGGTGAAGGACAGACTCTGAAAGCGGTATTCGGTCTTCGCCACTTCCACGGGCTCGCCCGTGAAGGGCGATTCGACCGCCATTATCCTGTCGCGGAAGGGAACTGTGTTCTTGAGATCGCCGCCGTCGAGGGCCTCTACCCAGACCAGCGTCGCCGGTCGATCCGGCCGCCATCGGTACTCACGCGGCCCGGTGCGGACGCCAGTGAGCGTGACGCCTTCGCGCGAGGGAATGTCCGCGACCGCTCGCGCAACGTCGCCGCGCCGGTTCCAGATCTCGACCTGCTGCGGGAAGCCGTCGAAGGGAATCAGGTGCGAATACGGACGTTTCACACGCGATATCAGGATGAACCGATCGTCGGGCGATGCCGTGACGTTCGAAAAAATGGCTGAGCGGCCGATCGTGGTGCGGCGTCCAGTAGCGGAGTTGATCGCGGCGAGCTGGCTGCTGAAGTAATAGTCGAAGAGCGCTTCGTCGTGGGCCGTTCGAATCATATCTTCATAGGTCGGTGACGGAGCTGCCTTCCCGTGATTCTCGAGGACGTTCGGTCCCGCCGGGACGAGCGGCTCGGTGGGCACGCCGCCACGATCCGGCGGCACGAGCTGGCAGATCATCGTCACGTTGTCGTGCAGCCAGTCGCACGGATCTCCGGTGGCGGCGTTCAACCGATCCGCGCCGCTGACCATGCTTGCCTGACCGGTCGATGCATCCGCAACCCACAGTTCGATCGCCGTGTCCTTCGTATTCGTGAACGACAACTTCGATCCATCGGGCGAGAAATGAACGTTCGAGACGCTCGCCTGCGGGGGCATGCTGACCTGGACCTCGCGACCGTCGGTGAGGCGCTTGAGCGTAACCGCGTACGCGCCGCCGTTGGTCGCGGTACGATGCGGACCGTTGTTCTTCGGGTCGATGCGCTCACCTGCCAGTCGAAGGGTCGGACGCGCCAGCTCCGCCAGCGATGGGCTGCCCTTTCTCTTGATGAGGGCGAGCACCTGCCGGGCAGGGCTGACAAGGACTTGGGGAAGCGGCGGCGCATCGAACGTCGCGACAATCTGCGGCGAAGGAACGCGGTACCCTTCGATATCCGCGGTTGCAGGCCTCGACTGGGCTGTCGTCTCGCGTTGTGCTGCCATTGCCGACAGCACGAGAAACACCGTCCCGAACGCAGCGCGGCAGATTGATCGAGCGGGCATCACGACTCTCCTTATTCAACTGACAACCGCGTGAAACCGGGCTCCGCGGATTATCGCCGACGGGAGCCGATTCGCGGCATGGGCAGAACGGAACTGAAGTTGCACAGCCCGGCGGCGTGAAGTTCAGAATCCGCTACCACCACAAGCTCGTCTTTTCGATTCTGATTGTGCTCGGAATCCTCGGGCTGCTCCTCGCGATCGCCCAAGATCAGGAAACCCTCAAAATCCAGAGCGCGCATGCCGCGGATAATCCCCTGTTCCCGACGTATGTCGCGGCGCTCCTGAACACGCAGGCGACCGGCGGGAACCGGTACGCCGTGCTCGAGAACGGTGACGAGATGTTTCCCGCCATGCTCGCGGCTATCAATGCCGCGAAGCGGCGAGTCAGTTTCGAAACATACATTTACGAGCAGGGCGTCGTCGGCCAACAGTTCACCGACGCGCTCGAAGGCGCCGCCCGGCGCGGCGTGAGAGTCACGCTCATCACCGACGCGATGGGCTCGAAGCGAATCCCGAAAGAGTGGCGCGAGAGGCTGAAGGCCGCGGGCGCACGGCTCGGCGAGTTCGGGCGGCCGAAGTGGTACACGCTCGAGGAGCTCAACTACCGGACGCACCGCAAGATCCTCGTGGTGGACGGCGCCATCGCGTTCACCGGGGGAGCCGGCGTCGCGGATCACTGGTTGGGGAACGCCGACAACAAGGAGCACTGGCGCGACATGATGGTGCGTGTCGAAGGGCCGGTCGCCCGCTTGATGGAAGGCGCATTCACCGAGAACGAGATCGAGACGCTGGGTCCTGTTGCGCCGATCGTCGATCCGCCGCCGATGATCCCTCCCGACTCGAAGGACGCAGCCATGGTGCTGCGAAGCTCGCCCAGCGGGGGCGCCAACGATCTGAAGCGGCTGTACATGCTGACCATCGCTGCGGCGCGGCGCAGCCTCGACATCTGTTCACCCTACTTCTTGACCGACGAATCGAGCCGGTGGACCCTCGCGGAGGCCGCAAAGCGCGGCGTTCGCATCCGCGTGCTCGTCGAGGGAGACATCACGGATGCCAAGCCGGTGAAGTATTCGAGTCGCGACGCATACGAAGGGCTGATGCAGCAGGGACTAGAAATCTACGAGTACCAACCGACGATGATGCATACCAAGGCGATTGTCGTCGACGGCGTGTGGAGCATGGTTGGATCCGCGAACTTCGACAATCGTTCCCTGGAGCTCAACGACGAGATGAACCTCGCGATCAGTGATCCAGGTCTGGCGGCGCGGCTCACCGAGGCGTTCGAACACGATCTCACGCGCGCCAACAAGCTGGATCTGAACGAGTGGCAGCGGCGCGGCATTCTGGAGAAGATCCGGGAACACTTCTGGAGCTACTTCGGGGAGATCTTCTGAGGGTTCACTGAATTGCTGATCGTCGATTGCTGATTGCTGATTTATTGTTGAATGGACAATCGAATGTCTTCCGATCAGCAATCAGCATTCAAAAATCAGCATTTCACCGTGCGCTTTGCGCCATCGCCCACCGGTTATCTTCACATCGGGGGCGCACGGACCGCGCTGTTCAACTGGCTCTACGCGCGGCGGCACAAAGGCGTTTTCGTCCTGCGCATCGAAGACACCGACGCGGAGCGCTCGTCCTCGGAGATGGTGGCGGGAATCGTCGAAGGGCTGCGCTGGCTCGGGCTCGACTGGGACGAAGGGCCGGACGTCGGCGGCGCGCACGCGCCGTACTTTCAATCGGAGCGGCTCGACAGGCATCGCGCGATCGCAGAGCAGCTCGTCGCCACAGGCCGTGCGTACTACTGTTACTGCACCACCGAAACGCTGCAACAGAAGCGGCAGGCCGCCGAGAGCGTCGGCGGCGGCTGGATTTACGATCGAACGTGCTGCGCGTTGACGGCCGGCGAGATCGCGCGCCTGGAGGGTGCGAATGAACCTCGCGCCATCCGGTTCAAAGTGCCGGAAGGACGCACGTCGTTTACCGATCTCGTGCACGGTCCAATCAGCTTCGACAACAAGAACATCGAAGACTTCGTCGTGCTGAGATCCGATCGACAGCCGACCTATCACCTGTCAGTCGTTGCCGACGACATCGACATGCGGATCACGCACGTCGTGCGCGGCGACGATCACATCTCGAATACTCCCAAACATCTCCTGCTCTTCGGGGCGCTCGAGGCGTCCGTCCCGGAGTTCGCGCACGTTCCCCTCATCCTCGGACCCGACAAGAAGCGGCTGAGCAAACGGCATGGCGCGACCTCCGTCATGGAGTATCAGCGCCTGGGATACCTCCCCGAGGCGCTGGTGAACTTTCTCGCGCTGCTCGGCTGGTCGCCGGGAGACGATCGCGAGCTCATGACGCGCGACGAGTTGATTGCTGCGTTCGCGCTCGAAGGAATCAGCGGCGGAAATGCGGTGTTCAATCCGGAGAAGCTCGACTGGTTCAATCAGCAGTACATCCTACGCATCCCGGTCGAGGACCTCGCGGCGCGTGTCGAACCCTGGTTGCGCGCGGCGGGTCTATGGAGCGACGACCTGTCGGGTCGTACGGAGTGGCTTTACAAGCTCCTCGAATTGATTCGTCCCCGGGTCAAACGTCTCGATCAGTTTGCTTACGAGCTGCGCCCGTTTCTTGCTCCCGCGGTGGACTTCGACGCCGCCGCCGTCGCCAAGCATCTTGGGAAGGCGGACATCGCCGGCGCCTTTTGCGCGCTGCCCGACGCGCTCGCCGCCATCGAGCCGTTCGACAGTGCGTCCCTCGAACCGGTGGTCCGTGCCCTGGCTGAGTCGGCGGGGGTCAAAGCCGCTTCGCTCATTCATGCGACCCGCGTCGCCGTGACCGGACGATCCGTGAGCCCGGGGCTATTCGACGTGATGACACTCGTGGGGCGCGAGCGCGTCATCGCGCGACTTCGCGCGGCGCAGAAGTTCCTTCCGAAGTAGTACGTTTCCAGCCTGTTCACGTCGCGGACACTTACGCCTCATCTTCGCGGTGAGCAATCGATTTCCCAAAGAGGGGGTTTTCCGGGCAGATACGCGTAGCTCGCGTTCGGATCTGCTCATGCGGGGCGATTGGAACCGCCGAGGTACGACAAACATTTCCTCCTATTGCCGCCCGGATTCCCTGACGTAAACCGAACGTAATCAAAGAGTTCGCGCTGTTCTCATGGCACCCCGGTTGCACTGGCTGGGCTCGCGGAAGATCCGCGAGGGGAACCAAGAAGACCCGGGTACGGGGGAGGAGGACACGTGGCAAAAGAAGATCGCGGTTTTGCTTCGATGGATCGAGCCAAACAGCGCGAGATTGCGAGCAAGGGCGGCAAGGCTGCCCACCAGAAGGGTACCGCGCACGAGTGGACCAGCGAGGAAGCGCGCGACGCCGGCCGCAAGGGAGGGATCGCGAGCCACCAGCGGCGCCGTGAGCAGATGGGCAACCAGAACGCGAACAGCAGTACGGGCAATGCGGCGAATCCGGGCGGATCGAGCGACGATACCCGCGCCTCGGGCGCGAGCGAGTCGATGCGCGGGTCCAGTTCGGAATCCTCGATGGACATGGCGCGCGACGACTACTCGCGTCGCGACGGCTGGTCGCGCGATGAGTGATCGGTAGCTCGCGGGCATCTTTCAACACGGTGGACTCCTCCACCGTGTTTTCTTTGTACGCGCGCGCCCGTTATGATGGGGCCGCTTGACTCCGCAGGATTACGATCGCGCCCGCAGGCTCCTGCTGAGGCGCGACCCGGTTCTCGCCGCGCTGATTCGAAAGCACGGCGAGTGCGGGCTTGCCGCGGCCCAGCGCGCGGATCATTTCTCCGCCCTGGTTCGCGCGATTACCGGACAGCAGCTCTCGACCAAGGCTGCTGCCACTATCTACTCCCGCCTGGTCGCGTTGATGCCCGACGGCGTCACCCCCGCGGCGCTCGCGGCGCTTGGCGACAACGAGATGAGAGGCGTCGGCATGAGCCGCCAGAAGATTGCGTATTTCCGCGATCTCTCCGCCAGGGCGGTGAGCGGCGCGTTGCCGCTCGATCGTCTGGACGCGATGTCCGATGACGAAGTCATCGACGCGCTCACCCAGGTCAAAGGGATCGGTCGATGGTCGGCGGAGATGTTCCTCATGTTTCGACTGCACCGGCCGGACGTTCTTCCCGTCGACGACCTCGGCATCGTCAACCCTGTCAAGAACGTGTATGGGCTTCGGAAGCGGCCTACCGCGGACCGCATTCGACGTATCGGCGAGTCGTGGCGGCCATATCGATCGGTCGCATGCTGGTACTTGTGGCGCAGCCTGGATAACGAATAATGAGACGAGCAGTCGCGTCGCTTGGAGAAGGCTTGATATGACCGGACCGTCGTACCAGGACACCGTCGCCGTCATCAACAGCAACGAAGACACCGTCGAAATGCTGCGCC
>JBKPTT010000061.1:0-6593 GCA_046735635.1 Acidobacteriota bacterium
TGGCATGTGTGTGGGATTCTAACGCAGGAGGGAAGCGGCCCTTCGAGAGCCTCAGGGCCGCCTGAGCTCCGGCGAGGGGCGGGATCCGGGATCCGGGATCCGGGATCCGGAGATTCGAGGATTCACATCGGCGGGCGGGCAGCGGAGTCATGATCTCGCGCCGAGGACGCTGAGCACGCAGAGGTCGTGCGTTCGCCACGTCGCGCGACAGGATAGGGAGAGATCCCCCTCCCTGCGGCCGGCCGCAGGCCGGCCGTGGCGAACGCACGCGGTCCCGAGATCTCCGCGATCTCTGCGATCTCCGCGCGAGATCCGTGCGATCTCCGCGCGAGATCCGTGCGGTCTCTGCGCGAGATCCGTGCTATCTCGGCGCGAGCACTCTCTCGCACCGCGGATCTGGCAAAGTAGTGGATTGGTGGATGTGTGATCAGCGATTCTGTTGCTTTTTCTGTCCTCGATCTCGCCCCGATCACCGAGGGCTCCGATGCCGCAACGGCGTTGAAGAACTCGCTTGACCTCGCGCGGCATGCCGAGCGCTGGGGGTACAAGCGATACTGGATCGCCGAGCATCACAACATGCCCGGTATCGCGAGTGCCGCGACGCCGATCGTGATGGCGCACGTCGCCGCGGGGACGGGCACCATTCGTGTCGGCGCGGGCGGCATCATGCTGCCCAATCATGCGCCCCTCATCGTCGCCGAACAGTTCGGGACGCTGGAATCGTTGTTTCCGGGACGCATCGATCTGGGTCTCGGACGCGCGCCCGGAACGGACCCGACAACGGCACATGCGCTCAGACGCACGCTGCACAGCGACCCCGATGCATTTCCGCAGGACGTGCTCGAGTTGATGTCCTACTTTCAACCCGAGGACGGCCAGAGAGTTCGCGCCGTGCCTGGCGCGGGGCTCGATATTCCGATTTGGATTCTGGGATCGAGCCTGTTTGGCGCGCAGGTCGCGGCGCTGATGGCACTGCCGTTCGCGTTTGCATCGCACTTCGCCGCGGCGCAGATGATGCAGGCGATCGCCATCTACCGCGCGAGTTTCCGTGCGATGGACCAGCGCTCCAATGCACACCTCATGCTCGGCGTCAACATCGTCGCTGCCGATACGGACGATGAAGCGCGCTTTCTCGCGACATCCGGACGCCAGTCTTTTGCAAACCTGCGGCGCGGGATGCCAACGACGCTGCCGCCCCCGAATCGTGAGTTCGAGAAGGATGTGGTGCCGTTCAAGGGGATTCGCCCGGAGGAAGCCCAGGCGATCTCTATCGTCGGCTCGCCGACGACGGTTCGCGCCGATCTCGAAGCCTTCATCGAGCGCACCAGGCCGGACGAGCTGATTATCGTGTCGCACATCTACGATCACGGCGCGCGCCTGCGGTCGTATGAAATCGTCGCGGGTCTCTGACTGATATGTTCATGATATGACTTGGGCAGGGAGGGATCGACGTGGAACCGAGGGCGATTGCAGTCGTGGGAGCAACAGGAGCGCAAGGGGGCGGCCTCGCGCGCGCGATTCTCGCCGACACGGCCGGCGGCTTCACGTGCCGCGCCATCACGCGCGATCCTGGAAAGGATGCGGCGAAAGCGCTGGCGGATGCTGGCGCTGAAGTCGTCAAGGCGGATGTCGACGACATCGAAACGCTGAAAAAGGCGTTTGCCGGCGCGTACGGTGCGTTTTGCGTGACGAACTTCTGGGAACATCTGTCGGGCGACAGGGAGAAAGCGCAGGCGAAGAACCTTGCCGACGCCGCGAAGGCGGCCGGGGTCCAGCATGTCGTGTGGTCGACACTCGAGGACACGCGCAAGCTCATGCCCCCCGGTGACACGCGCATGCCGATGTTGCAGGAGAAGTATCGCGTTCCCCACTTCGACGCCAAGGGAGAGGCCGACGCCTTCTTCGCAGGCCTGCCGGTGACCTATTTGATCACGTCGTTTTACTGGGACAACATCTACGCACCCGGCATGTCACCGAAGAAATCGGATGATGGAGTCTATCGATGGGTGTTTCCGATGGGGAACAAACGTCTGGCCGGTATTGCGGTCGAGGACATCGGAAAAGTGGCGTACGGAATCTTCAAAGCGGGCCGCCAGTACATCGGGAAGACGGTTGGGATCACCGGCGAGAATCTGACGTTTCAGGAGATTAGCGAGAAACTGTCGAAAGCGTTGGGCGTGCCCGTCGAGTACACGGCGGTGGACGCCGACGCATTCCGTGCGTTCGGTTTTCCTGGGGCCGACGAGCTCGGGAACATGTTCCAGATGTATCGCGATTTCGAGCCGCAGGTCCTGGGCGCCCGCAGCGCGGACGTCGCGCGATCGCTGAATCCGTCGCTGCAATCGTTCGATCAATGGCTCGGTAGGAATAAGGCGCGTATCGCGCTGTAGGGCGGGTCTTCAGGTCCGCCACTTGTAGAGGCGGGTCTTCAGACCCGCCAAGGAGCGTTTTCATGAAACTGTTTGCGTTCGTCACGCTGCTCTGCATCCCGTCGCTCGCCGCCGCGCAGCCACCGGCGCCCTCTTCGGATCCGATCAGTCAGTCGATCCGCAACGCCTGGGCAGGGGCCAAGCGGAACATCGTCGAATCCGCTGAACAGATGCCCGAGGCGGACTACGCGTTCAAGCCGGTCGACACTGTCCGCAGCTTCGGCGCCATCCTCGCGCACGTTGCCGGCGCGAATTACGTTCTGTGCGGTCCCGCCCGCAACGACACAAAGACGTACGAAGAGGACAGCATCGAGAAGACCGCCAAAACGAAAGCGGAAATCGTGAAAGCGCTGAACGACTCGATCGCCTATTGCGACGCTGCGTACCAGGCGCTGACCGACAAGACCGCGGGTGAAATGATCTCCGGCAATACCGCGCGCGCGCAGCGGCTGATTTCGAATGCGGGCCATCTGCAGGAGCACTACGGCAACCTGGTCACCTACTTCCGCGTCAAGGGGATGGTGCCGCCCAGCAGCCGGCGGCAGTAATGGAGTTGAGCGATAGCGGCGGTCGCTGCACGAGCCGGCGGCAACGTCTCCGTCGTTTCGCTTCTTCGCTTATCCAGAGTCTGCCGTCGGGGCGTGCGGCGGGGACGTCGATTGCGCTGTTGTTCGCGCTCAGCTGCAATCGCGCCCCCGCGCCCGGGCAGAAGCCGCACGAATCGCAGGACGCCGACTTCAAGTCGGCGGTTCACGACGTTCTCGAGGACCTCTATCGGCGTTCTCCCACGCAGGCCACGTACCTCGGCATCCATAAGTACGACGATCGGCTCGAGGACTATTCGCATCAGGCTGTCAGGGACGAAGTCGCCGCGTGGCGGCAGTTCCGCGATCGCGTGAACGCGATCGATCCGGCGTCTCTCGCTCTCGACAACCAGCTCGATCGCGAGCAGCTGCTCCACGCCATTGACTCGCGACTGCTTACCGACGAAGTGATCCGCCCGTGGGCAAAGAATCCAGACATCTACAGCAGCGGCCTCACCAATACCGCGTACGTCATGATCAAGCGGGCGTTTGCACCGCCCGACGAACGGCTGCGCGAGCTGATTGCTCGGGAGAAGGCGATGCCCGCCGCGCTCGCGGAGGCCAGGAAGAACCTGGATAATCCGCCGCGAATCCTCGCCGAGATTGCCATCCAGCAGCTCGACGGCAATGCCGACTTCTTCAAGACTGCTGTGCCGGCCGCGTTCACCGCCATCAAGGACGAGCCGCTCCTCGACGAGTTCCGGAAGACGAATGCGACGGTGGTGGCGGCGCTCGGCGAATACAAGAAGTGGCTGCAGGACGATCTGCTGAAACGTTCGAACGGCGACTTTGCGATCGGCGAGGCGACGTACCGCCAGAAGCTCTCGGCCGACGAGATGGTGGATCTGCCGCTCGATCGGCTGCTTGCCACTGCGGATCAGGATCTGAAGAAGAATCAGGGCGCGTTCGCGGAAACCGCACGTCGAATCGATCCGGCCAAGACGGTGGCGCAGGCGCTTGCCGCTGTCCAGGCGGATCACCCACCGGCGGCGAAGTTGCTGGCGGTCACGCAAGACGAGCTCGATTCGATTGCGCGGTTCATGACCGACCACCACATCATCACCATTCCCAAAGCGGCGCCCGCGCGCGTTCAGGAGACGCCGCCGTTTCTCCGCGCGACGACGTCGGCGTCGATGGATATCCCTGGGCCTTACGAGAAGGTCGCCACCGAGGCGTACTACAATATGACGCTGCCTGACCCGAAGTGGCCCGCGAAGGAAGTCGCGGAGTTCATGCAGCAGTGGTATTACCCCGCGATCGCCAACGTTTCGGTCCACGAGGTCTGGCCCGGTCACTATCTGCAGTTCCTCTACGCCCGCGACTTTCCGTCGGACGTGCGCAAGGTGTTCGGCGCCGCCACTAACGCCGAAGGCTGGGCGCACTATTGCGAGCAGATGGTGATCGACGAAGGTTTTCACGCCGACGACCCCCGCTACAGGCTCGCGCAGATCCAGGACGCGCTCCTGCGCGACGCCCGCTTCGTCGTCGGCATTCGCATGCACACGAAAGGGATGTCCGTCCAGGAGGCGGAGGACTTCTTCGTCAAAGAAGCCTACCAGCCGCGCCCCGTCGCGCGCTCCGAGGCCAAGCGCGGTACCTCCGATCCGACTTACGGTTACTACACGATGGGAAAGCTGATGATCCTGAAGCTGCGCGACGACTACAAGGCGAAGCTCGGGACCGCCTACTCGCTTCAGAACTTCCACGACACCTTCATCACTCTCGGTCCGCTGCCGCTGCCGCTCATTCGGAAGGCGATGCTCGGTGAAACCGGGCAGCCGTTCTAGTTTACGGCTGACGTAACCTCGCGGCTGCGGTAGGGACGTTCGACTGGCATGCGAGGTCCGACTGCGGCGCGGGTCTCGTTCGCAGCGACCTCGGACTCGCGTGACGCGCGATCAGCAGTAAAGCGCGCCCGGAGCCAGACAACCGCGCTGTGCCGGGCAGCGACACACGAGGCCAGCGCGGGTCGCGAACGGCCACGGGAGGGCGCGCTTTTCCACGCGACGTCCGCGGGAGCAAGAACGAGATCCGCGTCGCGGTCGGCGCCGGACACAGCGCCGCCTTTAAGCCTCTGAGCCCATTCACTCACGTCCTGCGCATTAATGAGCGGAGGGCAGATGAAGACTCACGTGGCCGCCTTTCTTGCCGCGCTTTGCCTGGGGTTCCCGCCAGCGGCGTCCGCCCAAGCGGGACCCCGAGGCGCAGTCGAAGGGATCGGCGGGTGGGCGGGGTTTGTCGACGAGGAGACGGTGGACCATGGCATTCTCGGCGCGGCCGCACGATGGTACGTGTCGCCGCGGATCGCCATTGGGCCCGAGCTGGTCTACATGGTCGGTCCCGGAAGCGATCGCGATCTCATGCTGACCGGCAACGTTACCTTCGATGTCTTCGACCCTCGCCCCGTGACGCCGTTCTTCGTAGTCGGCGGAGGAGTCTTCCGCAACTCGAACGATTTCGGGTTTCGGAAGTTTTCGCACACCGAAGGCGCATTCACGGCGGGCGGCGGCGTGAGATTCAAGATCGGCGACCGTTTCTATCTCGCTCCGGAAGCGCGCCTGGGTTGGGAACTGCACACACGCCTCAATCTCGCCGCCGGGATGACTTTCTAGCTGCAGCAGGGATAATCATGCGCATGAAGCGGGAGGCGATCGGAGTCGTTGCTGTTCTGATGCTCGCGACGGCCGCGTCCGCGCAGGAGCGGCCGCAAGGCGCGGCGGACCTGGTAGGCGCGTGGGTGGGGTACGCGGATGAAAGCTCGCTCGACCGCGCGCTCGTCGGCGCTGCGGTGAAGTGGCAACCGTCACGCCATGTCGCGATCGGTCCGGAGCTGGACTACGTCATCGGTCCACACGGGGATCGCGATCTGATCGTCACCGGCAACCTGACTGTAGACATCCTCGCTCGGCGAGTGACACCGTTCATCGTCGTGGGCGGTGGCTTTTCGCACCAGAGCATCCCCCTCGATCACGGCACCTACACCGCAACGCACGCGGCGTTCACGGGCGGCGGCGGTGTGCGCTTCGCCGTCACCGAACATTTCTATATCGCGCCGGAGGCGCGAATTGGCTGGGAGCTCCAGACGCGCGTCGGCGTGGCAATCGGCTCGCGGTTCTAACAGAGACGTCGGGCACCCGGTTGCCCCGGTGAACATTTATCGGACCGACGGTGTGAGGAACGGGCGCACGAGCGCAGTCCAGAGCTCGTAACCGGCCGCCGTCATGTGAAGGCCGTCCTGGACGAAGAATTCCTTCCGCGGCTTTTCGTCCCATCCGAGCATCGGGCCATCGACGTCGATGTAGCCCAGCCGATCGTCGGTCGCCGCAAGGTCACGCACCAGCGCGTTCGCCGCGCGGATCTTGTCGATGAGCGCCCATCGCTGGATGCTCGGCTTGATCCCTATGAACGCAATTCGCGTCTGCGGTAGGGCGGCGTGTACCTTCGTCACGAACGCCTTGTAATCGTTGAACACCTGCTGCGGCGTGTGGCCGTTCGCGATGTCGTTGTCGCCGGCATAGAAGATGACGATGCGTGGCTTGTGGCGTATGACGAGCAGGTCGGCGTGAGCGACCGAGTCGGG
>JBKPTT010000062.1:0-9983 GCA_046735635.1 Acidobacteriota bacterium
GCGACTCCGCCGGCAACCGGATCGCCAAGACTCGTGCCGAGCCGGAATGTGAGCCACACGAGGAGCGCACCGAAGCACGGCACAAGCAGATAGATGGCGTGTTCGGAGATGAGCGAAAGAGGCGCCATGAGCAACGGCAGCCCGGGGGGATATTTGGGAGCGATGATCCCGGGGGCCCGGCCGGGGCTGAAGCCGAGCGGCGTGAATGTCGCTACGACGTCGGGCCAGGTGTACTCCGGGCTAGCGGGCACGGTATCGGTAAGCCGCCCGTGCGCGAGCAAGCGCGCCTGGCCGGCGTACCCATAGGAGTCGGCACCGCCGACGGCGAACGTCCCGAAGACCACGCCGGCAGCGAAGGCCCACGCACCGGCGGCAGCGGCGATGATGGCGGCTGCGCGGGCGGATTCGGCCGCGCGCGAAGCACGGCGGGCGGCAGCAAGCACGGTCGCCGACGCGAAGTACGCGAGTAAACCGACTCCAACCGCCGCGGCGAGTCCCGGTCGAGCCCACGAATGCGATCGCATGCGCACGGGCCCGAGGTGGATCGTGAACCCACCGCTCCACGCGACGGCGATGGCGTAGATCGCGGCGAGCGCCGTGATCGCGGCCAACCACGGCACCCAGCGGCTCTGTTTATCTTCTAAGATGGAATCGTCCATGCCCGCGTATCTGGTTCGCGCCGGCGTCTGCGTGTACCTCGCGCTCGTGTGCCTGATGGTCCCGACCGACGCTCAGGCGCAGACCGACGGCGTCGCGACGCTCTTGCGGCGCCTCGAGCAGGCGGCGCTCTCGGCGGACCGTGAGGCACTCGCCGCGCTCGCAGACCCCACCATCACCAGCGCCCCGTTCGAGGACTTCGTCAACACGCTCACCACGCCGAAACCAAACCGAGTCGTCGCGGCCGAGCGCGACCGCGTTGCGACCACCGCGGGCACCTTGCGGCTCGTCGTCGAAATCTTCCTCGAGCGCGGAACCGAGGGCCGTCTCGGGACGTGGGAAGTGGAGGTCCACCCGGTCATCGGAACGTCCCCCCTCGTCTGGAAAATCGCCGCCATCGGACGGCTGTCGGTGGTGACGGGCCTGTATCGGCTGTCGCTCAATCCCGCCACAGAGTACGACATCCACGACCTGACCGTCCGTGCGACGGATCTGCAGCTGCACTTCCCATCCGGGCGCGCGTTCCTGGCCGAAACACCGGAAGGCGAGACCGCGATGGTCATTCTCGGGCGGGGACGAGTCCGGTTCAGCCCTCCCGACCTGGCAGAACGCACGCAGGTGCGGATCTTCAGCGGCAGCGAGGAGCTCGCGGTGGAAGTCGACCTCGTCTTCCTGCGCTTCTCTCCCTCTGATTTCCAAACGCTCGTGAACCCCGCGTCGCTCCGACCGCGTGCCGCCGCGTCGGCAGATCTCCGGTCCGCCTCGACTGCCTTCGCGGACCTGGTCGGCCGGACGCTGCAGATCGACCTCGGCGACATGAGCCGCGACCGCTGGTCGCTCATCCCACCGACTGGGGACTTGATCGTCGAGCTGCGCACGAGGAAGTACGGAACGTTGACCTACACGCGGTCGGAATCGGAACCGGAGGATATCTCGGTGTTCGATCGCAAGCGGCGCAAGAACATCTCGGTGTACGCGTCGGCCGAGAAACTGAAAGAGCGCGGCCGGTTCTACTCCGAGGACGACCAGATCGACTACGACGTGCTGGACTATGACATCGACGCCCAATTCACCCCCGAGCGCAGCGTCGTTGAAGGCGTCGCGCGGATTCGCCTCAAGGTGCTGGCCGACGGCGTGAGCACGCTGACCTTCAAGCTGGCGGAGACGCTGACGGTGCGCAGCGTCTACTCGCAGGAATTTGGACGGCTGTTGCACCTTCGCATTGTCGGGCAGAACAGCATCATCGCGAACCTGCCGACGTTTGCGCAACGCGGTCTCGAGTTGCAGATCACCGTGGCTTACGCCGGCCCCATTGCGCCGCAAACCTTCGATCGAGAGGCGCTGCAAATCGGCGGGACGCCACAGCAGCAGCGCGACGTCATCGAAATTCCGCTCGAACAGCGCTTTCTGTACAGCAATCGCAGCTACTGGTACCCGCAATCGACGGTCACCGACTACGCCACGTCCAGGTTGCGAATCAGCGTGCCCGGCGAGTACGACGTGATCGCCACCGGGAACCCCGATCCGTCCGCGGCGATCACCGGCGAGCCGGGACAGCGGCGTCGCAGGACGTTCACGTTCACCGCGTTACAGCCCGCGCGTTATCTGGCGGTTGTCGTCAGTCGCTTTCCCACCGCCATTACGAGGCGCGCCAGAACTCCGAACGGTGAGGTGCCGATCCATTTACGGTTCACGCCCCGCGCCCCGGTGCGGCGCGATACCGAAGATCGTGCCACCGCGGTGTTCTCGTTTTATGCGGGACTCGTCGGAGACGCACCGTATCCGAGCTTCACGCTGGGCCTGCTCGAAAGCGAAATTCCCGGTGGCCACAGTCCGCCGTACTTCGCCGTTCTGAACCAAGTCGTGCCCGGAACGAACCTCGTGTGGCGGAACGATCCCGTCAGCTTCGACAGCTATCCGAGCTTCTATCTGGCGCACGAGCTCGCGCACCAATGGTGGGGCCAGGCGGTCGGTTGGAAAAACTACCACGAGCAATGGTTGAGCGAAGGGTTTGCTCAATACTTCGCCGCGCTGTACGCGGAAAAGGAGCCGGAGGGAAACGTACTGGCGAACGTCCTGCGACAGATGCGCCATACCGCGATCGAAGCATCGCGACAGGGGCCCCTCTATCTCGGCTATCGGCTGGGTCATATCCAGGGTGACGACCGCATATTCAGAGCCGTCGTGTACAACAAGGGCGCGATGGTCCTGCACATGCTCCGGCGCTTCGTTGGAGATGAAGAGTTCTTCGCGGGCGTGCGGGAGTTCTACACGCGATGGAAGTTCAAGAAGGCCGGGACCGACGATTTTCGCGCGGCGATGGAGCACGCCAGCGGGCGCAACCTGCAACGATTCTTCGACGCATGGGTGTTCGGGTCGGAGATCCCCCGGATCAAGGTCGGCTTCCACGTCAACGGAACCGAAGCAGTGATTCACTTCGACCAGCACGGCGACCCTGTGGATGTGCCGCTCACGGTGACGGTGACCTACGTGGACGGATCGTCGCAGAACACTCTGGTCGTGCTCTCCGAAAAGCACACTGAACGCACGATCGCCCTGAAAGGCGCGGTCCGTTCAATCGTGGCGAACGGCGATAACGCAGCGCTGGTCGAAATAGAAAAGTAGGCGGGCCTCCGGCCCGGGCTGGCCCGTAAAGGGCCCGCCTACAGTATGATCGGAAGGTTATGGAAACCGTCACGCTGACGATTGATGGACGGTCTGTCACCGCTGAGAAGGGCAAGACCGTCCTCCAGGCCGCGATCGAGGCCGGCATCAAAATCCCGTACTACTGCTATCACCCCGGCCTTGGCATCGACGGCTCCTGCCGCGTGTGCATCGTGAAGATTGAAAAGATGCCGAAGCTGCAGACGTCCTGCTCGACGCCGGTCGCCGAAGGGATGGTCGTCTCCACGCAGACACCCGACGTGGTGGAGGCGCGCGCGAGCGTGTTCGAGTTCCTGCTGATCAATCATCCGCTCGACTGTCCCGTGTGCGACAAGGGCGGCGAGTGTCCACTCCAGGATTTTTCGTACAGCTTCGGCCCAAACGAGAGCCGCATGGAATTCCCGCGCCGCGTGTTCGACGGCGAGGGCGTGCGCGCCGACGTGGACTTCGGTCCGACGCTCATGTTAAACCGCAACCGCTGCATCCTTTGCACCCGTTGCGTCCGGTTCATGCGCGACATCGAGACGGATGCGCAAATCAGCATCGCGGATCGCGGGTACGGCAGCGAAATCGCCACCTTCCAGGAGCAGGGCGTGCATTCCCTTCTGTCGGGCAACCTGATGGACGTCTGCCCGGTGGGGGCGATTACGACCAAGGACTACCGCTTCAAGTCGCGCCCGTGGGACAACCCCGATTGCGTCGACACAATCTGCACCCTTTGCGAGAAGGGCTGCAATACCACCGCGTGGATCAAGGCGAAGCCGGAATGGGCGAAAGGACCGCAGCTCGTCAGGGCGACGCCGCGGTTCAACCCTGACGTGAACAGTTACTGGATGTGCGACATCGGCCGCTTCGATTACCGCTGGATCGAAGGAGACGAACGCCTCCAGCGGCCGCTCATTCGCACCGAGACCGGATCGCTCGAGCCCACCGACTGGACGAACGCGCTCACGAAGCTCGCGGATCGTGTCTCGGCAAACGGCGGGTCGTCGGAAATCCGGTTCCTCGTATCAGCGCATGCGTCGCTCGAGGAACTGTTTCTGATTGGCCGATTGGGAGGATCGTTCGGACTTCCAGAGCAGGGCGTCGCGATCAGCTGGCGGACTCGTGAAAAACCGCAGCCGCCAAACGTGGCGTTCAAGATTCCGCCGATCGACGCCCCGAACGTCAACGGCGCACGCGACCTCGGGTTTCCGGTGCGCGTGTCCAGCACGGGCGAGGCGGACCTGGCGGCGTTCCGTGCCGACGTCGAGCAAGGACGCGTGAAGTCGCTCTACGTCTACGATCCGTGCCAGGAGGGGTACATCGGCGACGTCGCGTGGGCCGTCGAGGCGCGGCGATCCGGGAAGCTGGCGCTCCTGGTCGTGCAGGGGGTCGTCATGTCTCAACTCGCGCACGCCGCAGACATCGTCCTGCCAGGTGCGTCGTGGATGGAGAAGGACGGAGCGTTCGTCAACGGACAGGGTCGATTGCAAGGTGCGGCGCGGGTGATTGCTCCTCCGGGTGATGCGCAGGAGGACTGGCAGGTTTTCGTCAATGTTGCACTGGCGCTCGGCGTCACGCTGACATACACGAGCAGCGCTGCCGTCCGCGGCGAGCTTGCCGCGGCATTGACGAGCAACGACCGGTACACGGGACTGGCGAATCTCGCGTTCGCGCGACCGATGCCGGCGCGGCACTGGCTGCAGGCGTCCAATCCCTCGGAGCGGTGGAAATGGGATTTCATGTTCCAGGATCTGCCGCCGGTGAAGTTCGCCGGACGGCCGGTCGCGACGTCGTGGTTCAGCGGGCTGCCAGTCACCACGAAAACGGAATAGAAGACGACAGGTGTCGAGCAACGTCACGCTGATCGCCGCGTTCGCCGCGGGATTCCTGTCCTTCATCTCTCCCTGCGTCCTGCCGCTGATCCCCGGATATGTCTCGTTCGTCTCGGGCGTGTCGCTCGAGGACATGCGCGGCGAGGCGGCCGCCGCTACGGCGCGGCGTCACGTGCTCGTCACGTCGCTGTTCTTCGTGCTGGGGTTCTCGCTCGTCTTCGTCGCGCTTGGCGCCACGGCGAGCGTGGTGGGACGATTTCTGTTCGAGAAGCAGCCGATTCTCGCCAAGATCGCGGGCGTCCTGCTCGTCATCTTCGGGCTGCACACGATGGGTGTGTTCCGCATCTCGTTTCTCGAAACGGAGAAACGCATGCAGACCAGCGGCAAGCCCGCGGGCGCGCTCGGTGCCATGCTGGTCGGGATCGCATTCGCTTTTGGATGGTCGCCGTGTATCGGTCCGATCCTTGGCGGCATTCTCGCGCTTGCCGCGGCGAAAGATACGGTATGGGAGGGAACGCAGCTGCTCGCCGTCTACTCGATCGGCCTGGGCATTCCGTTTCTGCTCACTTCCATCGCAATCAACCAGTTCTTCGCGGTCACGAAGCGCATTCGCAAGCACTATCACGCGATCGAGGTGGTCTCCGGCGGTCTGCTGGTCGCGATTGGGGTCCTGATCTTTACCAATCAGTTCACGATCATCGTCCGTTACCTGCAGCCCTACCTTCCGAGTTACTAAAACCCAATCCCTCATCCCTGATCGACGAATCCCTGATCGGCAGATCAGGAATCAAGGCATCCCTGATCAGAGAATCGGGGAATCAGGAATCTGCAGCTTAGGCAGCAGGGACAGTTCTCACGCGCAGCGCGCTTGGGATGATTCGAACCTCTATCGGCCCGCGGATCGTTCCTGGTTCGCCGTCAACGTGGTACTCGATCGGCTCCGGTGAGCTCACGGTCGCGTGACGAATTTGCCGGATGGTCACGTTGGGTGCGCGCTGCACGGCGCCGAACGCCACATGTCGGGCATGCCAGAATCGTGCAATGAGCGGGCGTTGCTCGACGACTATCGCGTCGAGCAACCCATCGTCCAACTGCGCCTGCGGAGCGATGCGGACGCCATTCCCAAACTCCCGGCCGTTCGCGAATGCGATCAGCAGCGCGCGTAACGTACGCCGATCGCCGTCGAGCTCGATGGTGTAGTCCGCGCCGGCGTATCGGCACCCTTCGCGCAGGCCGATCGCGATGTAAGGCCACCCTCCGCGTCGGCCGACGCCGCGCTCGTTGAACAGACGCGCCACGCGCGCGTCGAAGCCGATCCCCGCCACGTTGAAAAACGCGCGTCCCGCGATCGAGCCCGCGTCGATCGTGCGTTCGACGCCGTCGAACGCGATCGCGAGCGCTTCGATTGGACGCCGAGGCGATCCAAGCGCGTTGGCGAGTCCGTTGCCGGAACCCGCCGGCACGATCCCCAGCGGCGTGGACGATCCAATCAGCCCGGCACCAGCTTCGTTCAACGTCCCGTCGCCGCCCCATACGATGACGAGGCCTGCGCCAGCCTGCGCGCTCGCGGCAGCGAGTTCGCGCGCGTGTCCGGCACGCTCGGTGAAGTGCACCTGCACATGGAGTCCGCGCCGTCGCGCTTCCGATTCGACGAGCGCGGCGCGTCTCGATGCGACGGTGGAGTCTGTACCCGCACCGGAAATCGGATTGATGATGGCGACGATCGACAACCTTGCTATAGTAACGTCGGTCATCGCCATTTCTGGAGGCTGCATGAGGAACCTGGCGGTGCGCCTTTCGCTCGCAGCGTTGTTCGTAATCGTGTGCGGTGCGGCGGCGTACCTGGTCTGGACCAACGAATCGCGCGCACGGCGCGAGTCACAGGCCTTCAGAAATTTCGAAGCCGCGGCGCTGGCCGCCTCACACGGCGCGTTGGAGCTGAGGGCGGCGCAACAGGCATACGTCGCCGCAGGGCAGGGGGAGCCGTTCTGGATTCAGAAAGCCGCCGCACTCACCGCCACGCTTCGCGACGCGATCTCGACGCTGCGCGAATCGGCCGCATCGCCCGAGGCGCAGTCCGCCGCCGATAATGCGGCAAGCGCGCTCGAGGATTTCGAGCGCGTGGATCGTCGCGCGCGCGAATACGCAAGCACCGGCCAAAGGCTGCTCGCGTCCGACTTGATATTTGCCGACGGCCTCGAGATCACCGGCGGCATTTCGGGCGCGATCGAACAGGCGCGAACGATCGAGACGCAGAAACGCTCGGACCGCCTTGCGGCCTCGCGTCGGCTCGAGTTGGGCGGCACCGCGGCTGTCGCGGCAACCGGACTGGTCGTGATCCTGATGCTCGCGGCGGTGCCGCGACCCGCCGAGCAGACCCGCGCCGGTGGGCTACACACCCGTCCTGCAGCCGATGGCGCGCACGCCGGCCCGGCACCTGCTACGGATTCCGACCGCGCTTCAGACGATCAGCGGGCCCGAGATGCAGAGCCGGTTGCCGCCGCCACAACGTCCGTGGATTTCGCGACCGTGGCGGCGCTCTGCAGCGATCTGGCGCGCGTCGTCGATACCCGCGCGCTGCCGGCCGTTCTCGAGCGCGCGGCCGGCGTCCTCGAGGCGCCAGGGATCATCGTCTGGATCGCGGACCCCGACGGGCGAGAGCTGAGCCCGATTGTGACGTACGGGTACTCGCAGTCGATGATCACGCGCCTTGGCACGATCCTCACCACTACGGAGAACGCGACGGCCGCCGCGTTTCGGACGGCATTGATGCAGACGGTGCGGGCTGACGCGGTGTCCAACGGCGCCATCGCGGCGCCAATCGTGACCCCGGCGGGCTGCGTCGGAGTGATGGCTGCCGAAGTGCGGCACGGCGGGGAAGCAGATACCGCGAAGCTGGCGGCCGCCGCGATCGTTGCAGCGCAGCTCGCAACGCTCGTAGGGCCGCCCTCCACGCGGACACAGGCAAAGAGTCAGGCGGTCTAGATAATCGTCCGCGTCGTCCGCGTTGCGCGCGGCGACTCGTATTTTCCTTTCAGCGTCAGCGGTTTTTTATCCCGCATCACCGAAACCGTGAACTCGTCGCCTTCCTCCAGTCGCTGAATTCGGCGGCGGAGGTCGGACGGATTCGCCACCGTGTTGCCGTTCATGGAAGTAATGACGTCTCCCGCCTTGATACCCGCCTTTGCGGCTGCTGAGCCGTCGCTCACCGCCGTGACGAGGACGCCTTCTTTCACGCCGAAGTAGTCCGCGAGCTGACTCGAGAGATCGCTCACCGTCAGACCGAGCCCGGTGGTCTGCCGCCACATAAAACCCTGGAAATCGGGGAGCGAGGGTGGTACCGGTGGCGCGGGAGGCGCCGGCTCGCCCGGACGCGCGGCCGGAGGGGGCGGCGGTGTCGGGAACACGAATTCGAAATCACGGCCCATGTCACCGAAAACTTCGCCGCCCGCCAGATCGCGGAACACGGTGAGTCGATCACGATCCGATTCGCGTGGCTCGACGGACACGTTCACGCGTTGGCCGCTTCGGATCACGACCGCTTGGACCTTCCGACCCGGGGGCGTCTCCTGAACCAGCCGCGTGAACTGCCGCACACTCCGCACACGCTCGCCGTCGAAGTCTGTGATCACGTCCCCCTTCTTGATGCCTGCTCTCTCGGCGGGGCTGTCGGTCGAGACATCCTCCACCACGACGCCTCCCTGTGCCTTGTCGTCCTCGCGGACGTCGCGGATGGAGACGCCAATGTGGCTGCCTCGTCCGAACACCTCCAACGCGCGGGGCGCGACGCGTGCGACCGCTTGCGCGTGAGCCGCGGGCGCCACTGCCGCTCCGATACCGGCCGCGCCCGCGAGCGCCGCGGCTACCGCAGCCGTCTTCCATGCGTTCATGTCGAAATCCTCCGAATGTCTTTGATTTCCCTACAGGAACGAGCCGCTCCTGTCGAAAAGTGAGACGTGGCCTTCTCTAAAAAGGTTGTCCTTCAGCTGTTAGCCGTCACATTCGCAGCGGGCACCATGTGCCTGAGCCTGCCGTCCACCGCGTCGGCCCAGACGTCGCCCGACCGCCGGGCGGAGGCCGAACGGCTGGCCAACTCGGGCGCGTATGCCGAAGCACTTCGCGCCTTTCAGGCAATTGCAGCGGCGAACCCCGACGACATCGATGCGCGGATGTGGATCGCCAGAATGCACACGAAGCTCGGACATCCCGAGCACGCGGCCGAGGTTTATCGATCGGTCCTCGTCGCACAGCCGCGCAATGTCGATGCGCTCGTGGGACTTGGCAACGCGCTGGTCGCGACCGGCGATTTGAAGGGGGCGAGCGACGCGCTCTCGCGTGCCGAGGCGATCGCGGCAGACAGTCCGGCGGTCCTCACGGCGCAGGGTCACCTGCACGAGGCTGCAAACCGGACGACGCTGGCGCTCGCGTACTACCTGCGTGCCGCCGCTCTTGATCCCTCGAACACGGAAGCGCGTCGCGCAGCAGACGCGCTTCGAGCGCTGCGAGGCCACCGCCTGGAACTCGGCTACGACTTCCAACACGCGCCGCATGACGCCGAGGCCTTTGCCGATCCTCTTCGTGAAGACGCGCACGTGGGGACGATCGAGTTGAATGGGCGGCTCAGCGATCAAGTGCGGTTGTTTGGCCGCGCGCAGTTCCAGCGCGCGTTTGACTCCGACGAGCAGCGCGCCGGCGGGGGAATCGAATGGACCGCAACGCCCCATGCGTTCGTGCGGGCCGGCTTTGTGAAGGGATTCGACACACAGTTCCTGCCCGACACCGACGGATTCGTGAACGCGGCGATCTCGCAGGGCAGGGCGAGATGGGGCTTCGATGTGCAAGGGG
>JBKPTT010000063.1:0-19525 GCA_046735635.1 Acidobacteriota bacterium
CCGGGCCTCGGTCAACGCGCCTGTCGCGCGCCGGACAGGGTTCAAGTCGCCGGCCGGATCGTGCACCCGCACGCCAGCCTGTTTTCCCACCACGTTCAACTGCTCGATCGCCGCCGGACGCCGCACGTCGGTCGAGACGAGGATCGGATGCTTTCCCTGTTTCGCAAGCCAGCGTCCGAGCTTCCCCGCCGTCGTCGTTTTGCCCGATCCCTGCAGTCCGAGCAGCAGGATCACTCGTGGATGAACCTGCGAGGGCGGCAACCCTCCGGTCGTGTCGCCGAAGAGCGCCAGCATCTCGTCCCGGACGATCCGCACCACCTGCTGGGCGGGGGTCAGGCTCTTGAGAACCTCCTGATCGACCGCACGATCGCGAACGCGGTCGATGAATGCCTTGACCACCTTGAAATTGACGTCCGCCTCGAGCAGCGCCAACCGGATTTCCCGGAGCGCGGCCTCGACGGTTGTTTCCGTCAACCGGGCTTCGCCGCGAAGGGAGCGAAATACTCCCTGGAGGCGATCGCTGAGCGATTCGAACATGGGCGTCGACTGGGCGGACTACGGGCCTAAGCGCCTGAGGCGCAAACCCTTATCGTAACAGAGCTACTCGTCTTTTGGCAATTCCGGCCGCCCGCGGAAGTTCTGCCGGTCGAGGAGGGTCAGCTTGTGCCCGAGTTTGTCCTTTTTGGTCTGCAGATAGCGCCGGGTGTGCTCCGACACGGGAATCTCGAGAGGGATCCATTCGGCGACCGACAGGTTGTACCCCTCTATCCCGACGAGCTTTCGCGGGTTGTTCGAGAGCAGCCGCATCGACCGAACGCCGAGATCCTTCAGGATCTGGACACCGATGCCGTAGTCGCGCTGGTCGGCTTTGAAGCCGAGACGCTCGTTCGCTTCGACGGTGTCGAGGCCCTGGTCCTGCAGCTCATAGGCGCGGATCTTGTTCGCGAGCCCGATGCCGCGTCCCTCCTGGTTCAGGTACAGCAGCACGCCGCGTCCTTCGGCGGCGATCTTGTCCATGGCCGCTTCGAGCTGTGGGCCGCAGTCGCAGCGCGCCGAGTGGAAAACGTCACCGGTCAGGCAGCGCGAGTGAACGCGCACGAGCACGTTCTCCCCATCGCCGATGTCCCCCTTCACCAGCGCGACGTGCGTTTCCCGGTCGATCTTGCTTTCGTAGGCGTACACCCGGAAGTCGCCGTGCTCGGTGGGCAGCGACGCCGACGCGATCCGCTGTACGAGACCCTCGGTCCGCAGCCGGTACTGAATGAGGTCGGCGACGGTGATCATCAGCAGCTTGTGCCTCTTCGCGAAGCTGGTCAGCTCGGGCACACGCGCCATCGTCCCGTCGTCGTTCATGATTTCGCAGATCACGCCGGCGGGATAGAGGCCCGCGATGCGCGCGAGATCCACGGCCGCTTCCGTTTGTCCGGCGCGCACCAGCACGCCGCCGTTCCTCGCCTTCAGCGGGAACATGTGGCCCGGACGTGCGAGATCCGACGGCCGGGTGCGCGGATCGATCGCGGCCAGAACGGTCGCGGCGCGGTCGGCCGCCGAAATCCCCGTGCTCGTCACGCCCTTGGCTTCGATGGAGACACAGAAGGCGGTGTCCAGGCGCGCGGTATTGCGCGAGACCATCTGGGGCAGATCGAGCTCGGCGAGCCGTTCCTCGGTCATCGGCATGCAGATCAATCCGCGGCCGTGCTTCGCCATGAAATTGATCGCGTCGGGCGTGATCCTTTCGGCGGCGATCGTCAGGTCGCCTTCGTTCTCGCGATCCTCGTCGTCGACGACGATGATCATCCTGCCGTCGCGGATGGCCTGGATGGCGTCTTCGATTGCGGCGAACGGGCTCTTTTTCCGGCGTGTCATTTTTTGCTCAATCCCGCCAACTCGGCGACGCGAACGACGTACTTGCCAAGGATATCGCATTCGATGTTCACCACGTCGCCCGGCCGGCCTCCGTGCAGGTTCGTGTGCTCCCACGTGTACGGAATGATCTGCACGTCGAAGCGGCGGTCGTCCACGCCAGCAACGGTGAGACTGATTCCGTCCACCGCGATCGATCCTTTACGAACTATGTAGGGGGCGAGCGATGCGGGGTATTTGACCGTGAGCCAGTACGAGTCACCGTCGGGACGGATCTCCTCGATGGTGCCTGTCGCATCGACGTGGCCCTGGACGAAGTGGCCGCCGAGGCGCGCATCCGCGCGGAGGGGCCGCTCGAGGTTCACCGCCGCTCCGCGCCGAAGCGCGCCGAGCGAAGTCACGCGCGCGGTCTCGGGCGAGATATCCGCATGCACGCCGTCCTGATCGGCAGAAACGACGGTGAGGCAGACGCCGTTCACGGCGAGGCTGTCGCCGGACGTGAGCTCGTGCGCAATCGCAGTGGAGAGCCGGAGCCGAAATCCCGCCGGGGTCGGCTTACGCTCCACGATCTTCCCCACCGCCTCGATCAGTCCGGTGAACATATCCCTCGACCAGAGTATCGGTGCCAAGCGGCAGCCGCGTGACCGCGCGCAGATCGGCCGGCTCGGGCAGCCACTCCACGCCACCCGGTCCAAGCGTCACGGGCGTCCTGAATATCTGGACGCGATCGACGAGGCGCGCGTCCCAGAACGCACGATGCAACATCGCGCCGCCCTCGACGACGAGCGACGTCACCCCACGGCCGGCGAGCCACTCGACGGGCTCCGCGAGACCGGCGCCGTCGGCCGTGCAATGGACCTCGGCCCCCATGCCAACGAGGTCGGCCAGACGACCCGGCGCCGCCTCCAACGCTGAGCGTGTGCTCACAATTATCACCGGGCCCGCGTCGAGCGTCGAGAGCAGCCTCGCCTGCCGGGAGGTTCGCAATCTCGAGTCGAACACGACGCGAACGAGTGGACGGACGCGAAACGCTCCGCGCGGTGTCAGCAACGGGTCGTCCGCAAGCACGGTTCCCGATCCAACAGCAATGGCGTCGACTTCAGCGCGCTCGCGGTGGATGAATCGATTGGCAGACGGGCCGGTCATCGGCGCTCGCGCGCCGCCTGCTGCCGCGATCCGGCCGTCTGCGCTCAACGCCACTTTCATGGTGATGAATGGCCGCCGTCGCTCGACGACAGTAAAGAACGCGCGATTGAGGTCGCGGGCCTCGTGCTCGCGAATGCCGACGACGACATCGAGGCCGCGGGCACGCAGCAGGCGAGCCCCCGCGCCGTTCACGACCGGATTGGGATCCCCCGTGGCAATCACGACGCGACGCACGCCAGCGTCGGCGACCCGAGGTGCGCAGGGGCCCGTGCGGCCGACGTGCGAGCATGGCTCGAGCGTGCAGTACATCGTGGCGCCCCGCGCCCGCTCCCCGGCGTCGCGCAACGCGTGGATCTCGGCATGCGGTCCGCCGGCGAACTCGTGATATCCGCGGCCAACGACGACACCCTCGTCGTCCACGAGAACCGCGCCCACCATCGGGTTCGGGCTCGTGCGGCCGCGGCCGCGTTCGGCGAGCGCCAGCGCACGCGCCATGAAGAACGCGTCCCGATCGCCCTCTACCACTTTTCTTCGAAGAGTGCGTCCACGTATTCGTCGGGCGAGAACGGTATGAGGTCGTCGATGGACTCGCCGATTCCGACGTACCGGATCGGCAGCTTCAGATCGTGCGCGATCGCGACCGCGATACCGCCTTTCGCGGTGCCATCGAGCTTCGTGAGCACGATCCCGTTCACACCGGCAACATTCATGAACTCGCGCGCTTGTGCCAGGCCGTTCTGACCGACCGTTGCGTCGAGGACGAGGAGCACCTCGTGGGGCGCGCCCTCGACCTCGCGGGCGGCAATTCGTCGTATCTTGTCGAGCTCGGTCATCAGATTGACCCGCGTGTGCAGACGCCCGGCCGTGTCGACCAGCACGACGTCGCGCTGGCGGGCCTTGCCCGCGGCAATCGCATCGAACACGACCGCGGCGGGATCGGCACCGGTCTTCGCGCGGATGATGTCGACGCCGGCGCGCCTGGCCCAGATCTCGAGCTGTTCGACCGCCGCGGCACGAAACGTGTCCGCGGCGCAAATCAGCGGCGCCTTGCCCTCCTCCTTGATGAGCCGCGCCAGCTTGCCGACCGTCGTGGTCTTGCCGGTTCCATTCACGCCGACGATCAGCACGACGTGAGGGCGATGGCCGTTGCCCGCAGGCGGATTTGCCGCGTTCAGGATCCCGCGGATCTCTTCCTTCACGAGGGTACGCAGCGAATCCGTCCGGGCGCGTTTCGCCCGGACCGCCTCCACGATTTGATCGGTCGCCGCGACGCCGACGTCTGCCGAGATGAGCGCTTCTTCGAGCGCCTCGATGGTCTCGATGTCTATGGGCTGGGTGCGTTTCGCGGGCTCATCGGCCCGTTTGACGACTTCGTCGAAACGCTCGACGAACTGCTCCTTCGTCCGCGTGAGCGACTGCTTGATTCGATCGAAAAACCCCATCCTACCTTTTACGCATTCTGCATTCTGCATTCTGCATTCTGCATTCCGGATCCCGGATCCCGGATCCCGGATCCCGGCGCCTTATCCGTCGACTTCGGCGCGCTGCCGCCGGCCCATGAGCGCGTCCACTGCTTCCGACGGCGACGTCCGCGCCTCCAGGACCCTCTGCATCTGCGCCGCGATCGGCAATTCGATCCCGTGCCGCGCGCCCAACGCGAGCGCCGCGCCGGTCGTCTTCACGCCTTCAGCCACCATGTGCATGCCTGCGAGGATGTCGCGGAGCGAACGGCCGCGCCCGAGCTCCATGCCCACGTATCGGTTTCGGCTCAGGTCGCCGGTGCAGGTCAGCACCAGATCCCCGAGCCCGCCCAATCCCGCAAGCGTGTCCCTTCTCGCGCCTTCCGCGCACGCGAGCCGCGAGATCTCCGCGAGCCCCCGCGTGATCAGCGCGGCCATCGCGTTGTGCCCCAATCCGAGCCCTTCGACGACGCCCGCGGCAATCGCGATGACGTTTTTCAGCGCGCCACCGATCTCGACTCCCGCGAGATCGTCGCTCGCATAGAGCCGCAGCGCGCGACCGCGAAACTGCTCCTGGACACGCGCGGCAGCCGATCCATCAGACGAGGCGGCGAGCACAGCCGCTGGAAGTCCACGCGCGACTTCCGACGCAAATGTTGGACCCGAGAGAACGACAATCGGAATCCGCCCAGCCGTCTCCTGGTCGATCACCTGCGACATGCGCAGCAGCGAATCGACCTCGAGCCCCTTCGCCGCGCTGACGACGATAGCGGCTGTCGGGATCTCCGGTGCCGCGGCCCTGACGACGGCACGAAGCCCATGAGAGGGCACGGCGACCACGACGAACGCGGCGTTCTCGAGCGCAGCGCCGAGCGATCCGGTTGGCATCACGGCGGTGGGCAGCGGGACATCAGCGACATACCGCGTGTTCGCCGAGATCGCGGCCATCTCCCGGGCCAGCAATTCATCGCGCGCCCAGAGCCGGACCTGATGTCCTTCGCGCGCGAAATGGATCGAAAGCGCCGTACCCCAGCTCCCCGCGCCCAGCACGGCGATCCGGCTCATGCCGGCATCCCCATCTTCCGCTCGGTTCCCGTGTATAAGCGCTTCAGGTTCGCGCGGTGGCGGAACAGAATCAGCACCGCCGTCGCTGTCGCCGCGAGGACGACGACAGGCGGCGCCCCCGACCACCAGGCGACGGGCGGAAGCGCGACCGTCGCGGCGATCGAGCCGAGCGAGATGTACCGTGTGACCCAGACGGTAATCAGGAACAACGCCGCCGCGACTCCCGTTGCAATCGGCGTGAGCAGGCTGAACGCCCCCGCAGCAACCGCGACGCCCTTGCCGCCGCGAAAGCGAAGCCAAACCGGATAGATGTGCCCGACAACCGCAGCCGCACCTGTCAATGCGGCGAGTGACGCGCCGGCGTAAAGCTGGACGGCGAGCACGGCCGCCGCGCCTTTGGCGACGTCGAGCGCCATCACCGCGACCGCGCGGCCCGTGCCCGTGGTGCGCATGACGTTGGCGGCGCCGACATTCCCGCTTCCCGCAAACCGCACGTCGATGCCCCTGCGGCGCGCGAGCAGGAATGCAAACGGCACCGAACCGGCGAGGTAACCGAGGATGATGGACAGCATCAGTGATGAACCGAACCGCGGATCGCGCGAACTGTGAACCGTGTGAACCGCGAACCGTGCGAATCGCGAACCGTGCGAACCGCGAATCGCGAACCGCGAATCGCGAACCGCGCTATTCCAATGCTACCCGGAGAAGCCGTTCGTAGGCCGCGCCTTTCGGTGAGAGGCGACTCCGGAACAGCGTGACGGCGCCGATCCAACAGCGACCCGCGTCGGCGTCCGCCTCCCGAAGAACGTCACGGACGCGGCGCCCCGACGACTTGCGTGCTTCCTTCACACGCGCGATCGTCAAATGCGCCGAGTAGGGCCGCCGCTCCGCCTCGAAGCCCAGCGGCCCCAACCGGGTCTCGAGCTCCCCAGAGAGCGCCGACATCGAGTCCCGCCCGCCGGCGACACCAATCCAGAATACTCGCGGCATTCCATGCGGCGGGAAAGCGCCAGCCCCGCGAAGCTCCAGATCGAATGCACGGGTCGCGAACGGATGGTCGAGCGCGTCCGCAATCGTTCGAGCGCGTGCATCGTCCACCTCCCCGATGAACCACAGCGTGATGTGCAGGTTATCGGGGGCGATCCAGCGGGCGGTCACCGCGCCGCCGAGATCCTCCCGCAGCGTTTCCGCAATCCCGGCGGCCCTCTTCTTGACGACGTCGTCGAGCTCAACGCCCACGAATAATCGCACGCCGCACCATATCGAGCGCCGATTGCGTCGCCTGGAACTTGACCTGCGCGCGGCCGCCGATGAGGGAGACCGTCCGTACGCGCGATCCAAAGTCTGCGGTGCTGAGCGCGATCGCGACTGTTCCGACCGGCTTCTCCGGCGTGCCGCCGCCCGGACCGGCGATTCCGGTGATACCGAGGCCGATGCTTGCACCCGTACGCTCACGGATTCCATCGGCGAGCGCTGCCGCGACGGGCTCGCTGACCGCACCATGAGCCCTGATCAAGTCGTCTGGCACACCCGCGAGCGCCACTTTGAGCTCGTTGCTGTACACGACAACGCCACCCGCCACGTAATCCGAGCTGCCGGCGATGTCGGTCAGCCGCGACATCAGCAACCCTCCGGTGCACGACTCCGCGGCAGCAATCGTCAATCCCCCGTCGCGCAGCAATCCGCCGACGACGTCCTCCATCGGGCGCCCGTCGGTGCTGAAAACATCCTCCCCCAGCGCGGCGTGCAGCTCCGCGTGAGCGCGGCGCAGCCGCTCCTCGGCAGCGGCGGTGGCTTGGTCGCGCAGGCTCAGGTGCAACTCCACCTGGCCGGGTGCGGCGAGAATCGTCGTGTCGATCGGTGGCTTCTCCGATGTCCACCGCGAGTAGATCGGGTGCGCGATCTCTTCGACGTGCGATTCACCGCGCCCCGTCACGAAAAGCGTAGCGGTGTGAACGCGGAACGTGCCAGCACGAGGCGCGAGCACGCGTTCGCACAGCTCGTCGAACATGGGCTGCATTTCACGAGGCGGCCCCGGCAAGAGCACCACCGTGTGACCGTCGTGCTCGATCAGAAGCCCCGGTGCCGTGCCGCGTGGATTGTCGAGAACGGTCGCGCCACGAGGCACCCTCGCCTGACGGCGATTGACGTCGGGCATTCGCATCTGGCGTTTCGCGAATCGCTGCGCGATGTGCGCGACGATTGCCGCGTCTTCGCGCAGTTCGAGGCCCAAGGTCTCCGCGACCGTCTCTCTGGTGAGATCGTCGGCGGTTGGACCGAGGCCTCCAGTCAGCACGACGAGATCGGCGCGGGCGAGCGCGCCTTTGAAGACGTCGGCCAACCGCCCGGGGTCGTCGCCCACGACTGTTTTCGCGCGCAATTCGATCCCGAGCGCGGCAAGGCGGCCCGCTGCGAACAGCGAGTTGGTGTCGAGGCGGTTTGAACCGAGCATCTCGCTGCCGACCGCGATGATCTCGGCGGTCGCGAGTGGCGCGCTGGAAGGGCTCACGAGATCCACGCGGGCAGCAGCCACATGACCAGGCGCAGCGACAGGTTCGCGTACACCGCCGCCATCGCGTCGTCTGCCATCACGCCGAGTCCGCCGTGAAGACTCTCGAAGCGTCCGGCGGGGAACGGTTTGATCACGTCGAACACGCGGAACAACACGAACCCGGCGAGCGCGGCCGACCAACCGACGTGAATGAATGCGAGCGTGATCAGCATGCCCACGACTTCGTCGATCACAACCGGACCGGGATCGATGCCGCCGAAGTACCGTTCCGCGGTCGTTCCGGCCCAGACGCCGGCGGCGAACAATCCCAGGATCAGCGCGACTTCGACGACAGGCGACCGCGACCACCACACGAGCAGGTAGACGCCCAGGCCCGCCGCGGAGCCCACCGTGCCGGGCGCGAAGGGAAAGTAGCCACAATACGCGACCGTCGCGACGAAAACAGCGAGACGGGTCACGCCTTGACGACGCGGGTTGCGGCGAGGCGATCGTGGAACGCTCGGCGGTCGTCGGTAAAGAGCGCCGTCAGAAACCCGAGCCCCGCCGGCAGCGCCGACACGATGTAAGCGGCGGCGCGAACGACGGAGTGTCCGAGGGACACGCGCGCGGCTGTGGAGTCGGCAGGAACCACCTTGACGCCCGCCGCCATCTTGCCAATCGTCTGCCCATTGGCGGCGACGAAGAGAGTGAAATACCCGCCCGCAATCAACAGGAGAAACGACGCGAACGGCGCGAGGGGAATCAGCAGAATCTGCGAGGTTCCCAGTCCGCTCACTTGCAACGTGAGATACAGGACGACGGCGCAGACCGTGCCCACGATCAGTGCATCCACGATTGCCGCAAACAGACGCGATCCGAGCGGTGCGGCGGTCTCATCGACCGCGTCAGCGATTGACGGTGACTCGGGAGATGGAACAGGCGCTTCGCGGCGCAGCGGCCGCACGATCTCGGGCTCCGGCAGGCCAAGATCCAGTTCTGGCTCCTCCACACTCCCACGAGCCTGTGGACGGGGCGCGGGAGTCGATCGGCGAACGGCGAGCGGCGCGCGGGGAACCGCGGGAGGCGTCACGAGCGGTGCGTCGCTGGCGGTCGCGCGGTCTCGAAACAGCGGCAGGTCGAACGGGCTGGTTATCGGTCCCGCTGGCTGGATGCCGACCGACGATGCGGGCGGGCCATCGCTCGATGCACGCGCGGGCGCCGCCTTGCGCAAAGAGGCGAGCGGTTCAGAGAGCGCCAAATCACTGAGCGGGCCGATCGCTTCGTCCCCTGTCTGGATAGGCAGATCCAGGACGTGCGGTTCCGCGGCGAGCGCGAACTCGTAGCCGCAATTGCGGCAGCGGCCCTCGCTATCGAAGCTGATGTAGTGGCACTTTGGACATCTCATTGCGCCGCCTGCAGGAGCTTCCTTTGAATGTCCGCTTTCAACGCGTCTGCTTCGGTGCTCCGGGGATCGCCGGGCGGGACCGCGTCGATCTCGGTCAGCGCCTCGCGAAGATGTCCGCGTTCGTACTGCGCTCGCGCGCGTGCGATGCGGACGTCCGACGCCGAAGGGACCGGCAGCGGATCGTCCACGGGCCTGACCGCCGCACTCGACGCGGCGGCTTCCGAAGGCCACTCCGCCCGCGTCCAGACCACCGCGACCGCGACGACGGCAGCCGCCCCGAGCACGACGCCGGCGGAGATCCATCCCAGCCACGATCGATCGCGCCGCGAAGGGACGGCTTCGGCCGTCTCTTCGTCCTGCGGCACGGCGGGACGCAGCGATCGTGGTTCCTGTTGCACCGATGCGGCTTCGAGCCGATCGAGCCGCTCGAGCAGCGCGAGCGCTTCTTCAGTCGCCGCGCCGTGCTCAACGGCGGAGCGGAGCAACCGCCGCGCCGCTTCGGACTCCCCTCGATGGAATGCGTCGGCGCCCGAATGCACGAGCTCCTCTGCTTCCCGCTGCCGCTCGGCGATTGCGCCTCGCGCGCGTTCGATGTACGCGCGCGCGCGGGCGTGGCCGCGATCGAGAAACAGCGCGCGGGTCCAGACGTTGATGGCGAGTTCGTGCTGTCCGGCGAAGTAATGATCGAGGCCGCTGAGGAGCAGCTGCTCTACGCGGGCTTCACGGTCGCGCTCCGGATCCGGCGCGGGGGTATCGGAAAGCAGCGGATCGGTTGTCACCAGTCGCGTACGGATTATGAGGCCAACGAGCCGCGGAGACAAGCAATCTCAGCGGTGACGCGACTCGATGGTGCGGGGGCGCTACGCCTTCAGCTTATTCTCCAGGATCTGGTCACCGCTGAAGCCCTGGATTCGCAGGTAGTACTCGCCGGCCGCCAGCAGCGCCGCCGACGGAACGAGGCCGACGATTTCGCTCTCGAGAATCGACACGCCGTACCTCTCCGCTTCGCGCTTCACGGCCTCGAACACGCGGAAGATCGGCGTCTTCTGATAGTTGGTCAGGTTCATCGAGACCTGCGCGATTCGACGATCCTCCAGCATGAAGCCCGCGGCCTTCACGTACCGGAATCCGCCGCTGCTGTGTCGAATCGCCGCGGCGATCTTCTTCGCCACTTCCAGTCGATCGGTGTTCAGGTTGATGTTGTACGCGATGAGCGGCATACGCGCGCCGATTACCGATGCACCGGCTGACGGATGCGGCGCCGCGGGGCCGAAGTCCGGCGCCCATCCCGGCGCGGCCATCTTCGCCGCGAGCCCCTCGAACTCGCCGCGTCTGATGTCCTCGAGGTTCTTGCGGAGCGGGTTGTTCGACGCCTCCTCGTAGAGAAACACCGGCACGTTGAATCGGGCGGCCACCTCGGCGCCGACTTCCTTCGCGAGCGCGACGCAGTCTTCCATCGTCACGCCCTCGATCGGGACGAATGGAACGACGTCGACGGCGCCCAGCCGCGGGTGCTCGCCGCGATGCGTACGCAGATCGATCGACGCGATCGCCCGGTCGAAGAGCGTGAGCGCCGCGCGCTTGACGCCGGCGGCGTCGCCGACGAATGTCAGGACCGACCTGTTGTGGGATGGATCGGACGAATAGTCGAGGAGCCGTACGCCCGGCACCGCGCGAATCGCGTCGGCCAATCCCCCGATCACATCGGAGCGGCGCCCTTCGCTGACGTTCGGGATGCATTCGATAATCGGCATGCGGTCCTACGCGGGCTCTTCTTCGCCTTCTGTCCGGCGCGCCGGCGCGATGCCGAACGCGCGCATCTTGCGGTAGAGATTGCTGCGTTCCACGCCGAGGACTTCCGCCGTACGGGAAATGTTGCCCTGCTGCGCGGCCAGCGCCCGCAGAATGTACTCGCGCTCGAATCGCTCACGCGCGGCGTGCAACGGCTCCTGGGGCCCAGCCTCGACCGCCGTGGACAGCGACACGCCGTCGAGAAAGGCGATGTCGCTGAGCGCAACGGTGTCTCCCGGCACCATGATCATCAGCCGCTCGATGACGTTCCGCAGTTCGCGAACATTCCCCGGCCACGGGTAGCTGCGCAACCCGGCAGCGGCGCCCGGATCGAGGCGTTTGACCCGCTTTCCGTATTCGCGCGCAAGCTCCGCGATGAAGTGCTCGGCGAGAAGCGGAATGTCGGATTCGCGGTCGCGCAGCGGCGGCACGAAAATCGGAATGACGTTCAGGCGGAAGTAGAGATCTTCCCGAAAACGTCCAGCTCTGATCTCGGCGGGGAGATCCTTGTTCGTGGCGGCGAGGATGCGTACGTCCACTTTCACGCTTCCGCTGCCGCCGACCGGCTCCACGATCTGCTCCTGCAGCGCGCGCAGCACTTTGGCCTGCGTCTTCAGGCTCATGTCGCCGATCTCGTCCAGGAAGAGCGTTCCGCCGTCGGCGACCTCGAATTTGCCGCGCCGGTCGGAGACGGCGCCGGTGAACGCGCCCTTCATGTGGCCGAACAGCTCGCTCTCGATCAGCTCTTCGGGGATCGCCGCACAGTTCACCTCGACGAAGGGTCCCGTGCGCCGGCGGCTCAAGCTGTGGATGCTGCGTGCGACGAGCTCTTTGCCGGTGCCGTTCTCGCCGAAGATCAGCACGCGGCCGTTGGTCGGGGCGGCCATCGCAATCTGCTCGCGCAGCTGCGCCATCACGTAGCTCTCGCCCACCATCGTCAGCCTGCGGTCGACGTGGGCGCGCAGCGCGCGGTTCTCCGCCTCGAGCTGCCGCTGGCGGACGGCATTGCCGACGACGAGCACTGTCTTTTCGAGCGAGAGGGGTTTCTCGACGAAGTCGAACGCGCCCATCTTGATCGCGCGCACCGCCGACTCGATGTTGCCGTGGCCGGAAATCATCACGACCGGCGAATCGACGCGCCGCTCGCGCAGACGGGCGAGCGTCGCCAGGCCGTCGATGCCTGGAAGCCAGATGTCCAGCACGATCACGTCGTACGGGCCGCGCATGACGCGATCGAGGCACGCTTCGCCGCTGTCCACCGCGTCGACGGCGTACCCTTCGTCGCGCAGCACGCCGCTCAGCGCAGAGCGCACGCCCGCTTCATCGTCGACGACGAGAACGGTGGGCTTCATCGAATTGCCATAATTGCCAGAATTGCCATAATCGCCGGAATTGCCATCGCCGACAATTCGCAATTCAGAATTCGAAATTCTTCAATCAAATTGTGGCAATTTGGCAATTTTGGCAATTCGCTAGGCAGGAAGCTCGATGGTGAAGATAGTGCCGACCGGCGCGTTGTCCTCCACGTCGATATTGCCGCCGTGCTCGGCGATAATCCGGCGCACAATCGCCAGACCCAGACCGCTGCCGCGCCGTTTCGTCGAATAGTACGGCATGAACAGCTTGTCGCGGTCCTCCAGCGGGATGCCAGGGCCATTGTCCCCGACGGTAAGCCGGACTACTCCATTCCCCGGATCGTGTCGCGTCGCGACGGTGATGGTGGGCGGGTCGCCGCTCGGCCGGGCTGTCGCACCGCTGCCGCCGAGCGCTTCGACGGCGTTGTCGACGAGGTTGATCACAACGCGGCGCACCTGCTCGATATCCAGACGTACGGCCGGCAATCCCGACGCGAAGTCCCTCCGGATCTGAATCTCGCGGAATAATCCGTTGTAGAGCGCGAGGGTTTCGGTCAAGAGTTTGTTGAGATCCGAGGCAACCGCTTTGGGCGCGGGCATTCGTGCGAACTGCGCGAACTCGTCCACGAGCCCTTTCAGCGATTCGACTTCGCCGACGATCGTCGTCGTGCACTCCTCGACGAGCTGACGGGCGGCGGGCGGCGCCGAGCCGAAATGGCGGCGCATGCGCTCGGCACACAGCTGGATCGGCGTGAGCGGGTTCTTGATCTCGTGGGCGAGGCGCCGCGCCACGTCGCGCCACGCCGCCACGCGCTGCGTGCGGATGAGCGGCGTCACATCGTCGAACACCATCACGGCTCCGGCAAACGTCCCGTCCTCTCCGACGAGCGGCGTCGCGGCGGCGGCAAGGTGGAGCTCCCGTCCTTCGCGGGCAAGCGCAATCTCCTGCGCGGTAGCTTCGCTGGATATCTTCCGGGTTCGCGCGAAGAGCGCCTGGAGCGCCTTCAGGTCTTCGCGCGCGAACACGTCCGACGCCGCTCGCCCGACCACCGACGCGTCGAGCTCGAGCAGACGGATTGCGGCCGCGTTGATCGTCTCGATCCGTTCGTCCCCTCCAACAGAGACAACGCCCGTCGCAATGCGCTCGAGGACCGTCTCGATGTAGCGGCGACGCTCGTCGAGCTGCAGGTTCTTGCGCTCGAGATCGACCCGCGAGCGTTCGAGTTTACGCTGGCTCGCGGCAAGCTCACCGGCCATCGCGTTGAACGCCTCTACGAGCGATCCGAATTCGTCGCGGGTTTCGGGCTCGATGCGATGATCCAGCCGGCCCGCGCCGATCTCGCGCGCGCCTGCCGCAAGGAGCTGTACGGGGCGCGTAATACGTTTGGCGAGGTACAGACCTGTCCACGTGGCGCTGACGAGAATCATCAATGTCATCATCAGGAAGAGAGACAGGTATACCCCGCGAAGTGGACGGCTGAGCGCGTGCAGCTGGCTGTAGTTCTCGTAGGCTTCCGTGATTCGCCGGGCGTTGCGCGCGAGATCGCCGGACAGATAGCCGCTGGCAATCACGACGCCCACCGGCTGTCTGGTTCCCGCGTCCCGAATCAGCGCGCCCGCGCGTACGAGCTCGCCGACGTCGAGTTGATCGAGCGCGCGCGTCTCGGTGCTTCCCGCCGCAACCTTCGCGGCGAGGCGATCCGCGATGCCCCTCGTGTGCCGCCGCGGCAGCGCGGGCGACTCCACGGCGACGAGCGGCGCGGGCCTGCCGTCGGCAGGCAGCCGGTAGATCTCGACGAGCGCGAGGCCGCCCTGCGTGACGTCGCGGGCGATCGCGGAGCGGACGCTGTTGACGTCGCCCGATGCGACCGCCGCGGCTGGCATGTCGCGCGCAATCCGGTCGGCCTGCGCCGCGATGAGCGCTTCGTGCTCGCGGTAGTAGATCCCGCCGATTTCGTTCGCCGAGCGCAGGACCTGGTCGATTGGTTGACTGAACCAGTTCTGCATGACCGTCCGGATCAGTTCCCCACCGACGGCGAGCACGAGCAGCGACGGGATGATCGTGAGCCCCAGCAGCGCCAGAACGAGCTTTGCGCGAAAGCGCGAGAACGGCAGTCCGCGCCGCCGCTCGACGAGCAACTTGACGATGTTGCGCGCGAGCACGAACACGAGCACCACCACCATCGTCAGGTCCGCGGCCGAGAGCGCGTAGAGGACGACCTCGCTCAGGAAGTCGGGGTTGAGCTGGGTGGATTTGTCGGCGAGCAGCACCATCGCGGCGAGCGCGCCGAACAGCAGCAGGATGCCGAGCAGGATCAGCCGCGGATTGTCGCGAAACGGACGCCGCTCCCGTGGAGCGGCACGCGGCGGAAGCGCCGGACGGCGAACGTCGCGAACGGTGGTCATAGTGTGCGCGTCGGAAGGCCCGCGTCAGCTCTTGGACTTCTGCAGCTCGTCGACTTCCCGCTTGAACTGCCCGACATCGCGGAACTGACGGTACACGGAGGCGAACCGGACGTAAGCAATCTGATCCAGCTGCTTCAGCTCTTGCATCAGGCGTGCGCCGATTTCCTCGGTCGTCATCTCGCGCTCCGGCCGTTCCTGCAGCTCCGCCTCGATGCGATCGGCGATAGCCTCGAGCTGCTGGATGCTGACCGGCCGCTTCTCGGAAGCGGTGAGCAGTCCCGCGATGAGTTTCTGCCGCTGAAAGGACTCGCGATTGCCGTCTTTTTTGACGACGCGGTATTCGATGTCCTCGATCCGCTCGCGGCTGGTGAATCGCTTGTGGCAGTTCAGGCACTGACGCCGACGACGGATGACGTCGCCTTCTTTGCTCTCGCGCGAGTCGACCACTTTGTCTCCGAGATTGCCGCAATAGGGACACTTCACGGCGTCACCCGCTCGGCATCGGCACCCTGTGCACCTTCCGCATCCTGAGCACCCTGCGCGCTCTCGGTAATCCGCCCGATGCTGCCAATAGACAACCCGTCGCGTGTCATGAAGAGCAGGCCCAGCAGCGTGACGGGCACGAACGAAATCGCATGCAGGACAATCGCGGCGCCGACCGCCGTGGCCTCCGGCGCCCCGAAAAACGTGGTCACGGCAATTTTGTAAGCCGCATGGAAGCCGCCCACCTGTCCTGGCGTCGGCATTGCGACGCCGACGACGAGCAGCGTCATTACGAGGAACGAACCGATGTAGCCAAACGTCATATGAAAGGCGCGTGATGTCACCCAAATGCCCAGCGCGATCGACAGCCACAGCGGGAGCGAGAGCAGGAGCGAGCCGACGAGTTGAGCCGGCCGCCTCATGATTGCCAGCCCCTGCGCAAAGCTCTCGACCAGTCCTGCAACGGCCCGCGCGAGCCTCGGCGGGAGCACCCGCTCGATTCGGAGCGCCCAGCTTCCCAGTTTCTCGGGGTGCCCTGCGAGGAAAAAAAATACGACGAGACCCGCGAGCGATGCACCCGCGGCGACCAGACCACCGGTTTTCACCCGTGCATACAGGGCGGGATCCCCGGAAAGCGACGCCGGGTCCACCGCCAATACGAACACGCCAAAGAGAAGCAGCACCGTCACCATGTCGAGCAGCCGCTCGAGAATGATCGTCGCGAATGCCGCGGTCGCGGGCAGGTGCTCGCGCCGCGCGAGCAGGTACGGACGCAGCACCTCCCCCGCACGCGCCGGCAGCAGAAAACTTGCCGCGAACCCGATCATCGTGGTTTCGAGTGCGTTCACGAACCGTGTCCGGCCAATCGGCGCGAGCAGGAACTGCCATCGAAAGGCGCGCAGCGTGTAGGTCATCAACGTCACGGCGACCCCGAGCACGAGCAGCCGTCCATCGGCTTCTCGCGTCCTGGCCCACACCTCGCGAAGGTTGACGCCGCGGAACACGAACGCGAGCAGCCCTATCGCGAGCAGGAAGACGGCAATCGTACGGACTCGTGGCCGCATGCGTTCGGATTAGAATAAGGTCCGCCCCAAGTATATGGGAAAACGTGAGTTATTACTGATTGCGGCGTTCGCAATCATGGGTGTGATGGTCTACCAGTTCACCGCGCCGCCGCCGGCGCCGGGGGAGCGGAGCTTTTCGCCGGGACAGATCATCGAGAACTTCCGCCGCGGGATTCGCGGCAATCGCGCCTCCGCCGAATCGGTCAACACCACCGCCGTCCCCGTCGATCCAGCCGTCACCGACCTCAACCTCACGTGGACCAAAGGCAGCCCGAGTGAGGTGTCCGTTCTCGGGGAAGAGCGCGACGACATCAGCGCCGAGATCAGCGTTCGCTCGCGGGCCTACGACGACGCGGAAGCGGAACGGACCGCGAAGGCGACGGTGCTGAAGACGGATCGCGGGGGCACGCGCGTCACCGCGTGGATCGACTTTCCACGCGAGGGGGCACAGACTGCGACGCTGACGCTTCACGTCCCGGCCCGACTGCAGATGAGAGTCGACGCCGCGCGCAGCCGCACGCGCGTCACGAACATCGCCGCCCTGGAGCTTGCCAGCGGACGCGGCGAATCGGAATTCAGGCAGATCAAAGGACGCGTCGCGGGGAACTATCGCGGGGGGGAACTGCGCGTCATCGACGCGCAGTCGGTGAAGTTCACGACCGTCGGCACCGACGTCCGGCTGGAGCGGATCAGTGGCGAAACGTCGCTCAACATGCGCGCCGGCGATTTGAAAGCCGCGGAGCTCCGCGGACCGCTCGACTTCGACGGAACCGGCGTCGACGTCGAAATCGACAAGCTCGAGAAAACATCCGGCATGGCGCGAATCACCGCGACCGCGGGGTCGGTGTCGCTCCGGGGCCTGGCGACAGAGGCGCGGCTCGACGCGCGCAACGCCGACGTCGACGTCATCGTCGATCGTGCGGTGCCGCTCGCGATTTACAGCGACGGGGGCAGCCCGGTGGAGATCACGCCGCCGCCGGGCGGGTACCGCCTCGACGCCGTGGCGAGCGACGGCAGCATCGAGGTACCTGAGGGCACCGTCGAGGTGACGACAAACGGGACCGAACACCGCGCCAGCGGCTCGGTCAACGGCGGCGGACCCATGATCACCATCCGCGCGTCGCACGGAAGCATCACGCTTCGCGCGCGGGAGGAAGCGGAGAAGCATTGACTCCGTTATCTCCCGGCCTGTAAGCTTCATCGTCTTCCGCGAGGTCACCGTGCTCTCCACTGCTCCTTTACTCGAAACATCGCTGGACGGACTGACGCTCAATCGGCGCGGCAAGGTGCGCGATGTGTACGACATCGCGCTCGCGTCGGGCGCCGGCGGTCTGTTAATCGTCGCCACCGATCGCATCTCGGCGTTCGATTACGTGCTCGGGTCGGGCATCCCTGACAAAGGGAAAGTGCTGACGCAACTCTCCGGGTTCTGGTTCGAGCGAATGGGCGACCTCGTGCCCCATCATCTGATCTCGCTCGACGTGAACGATTTTCCGGAGGCCGCGCGCCGCCACGGCGACGTCCTTCGCGGGCGCACGATGCTCGCCAGAAAGACGAACCCGATCCCGATCGAGTGTGTCGCGCGCGGATATCTGTCGGGCTCCGGGTGGAAGGAATATCAACGAAGCCAAAGCGTCTGCGGCGTCAAGTTGCCGTCGGGCCTCCGCGAATCGGATCGCCTGCCGCAGCCGATCTTCACGCCCGCGACCAAGGCCGAGAGTGGTCACGACATCAACATCAGCGAGGAGGAAGCCGGCCGGATCATCGGTCGCGATCTGATCACGCGTCTGAGGGACCTCACGCTCGAGATCTATCGGCGCGGATGCGAGCACGCGGAAGCCAAAGGGATCATCATCGCGGATACGAAATTCGAGTTCGGGCTGGTGGGGGCCGGGGATCCGTCAGCCGATGTCGTCTTGATCGATGAAGTGCTGACGCCCGACTCGTCGCGGTTCTGGCCCGCCGCGGAGTACGAACCTGGACATGGCCAGCCGAGCTTCGACAAACAGTTCGTGCGCGACTATCTCGAGGACATTCGCTGGAACAAGCAGCCGCCCGTTCCCTCGCTTCCCGATGACGTCGTGGCGCGCACGCGCGAAAAATATGTCGACGCGTTCCGCCTCCTCTCCGGACGCGAGCTCGTGTGACCGTGCGCGACCAACTCGACAAGCTCGTTCAGGAGCTGCTCGAAAAAGGCGTGCTGTACGACGACGCCCGCCGCGAGTTCGAGAAGATGTTCATCGCGCGTGCGCTGCAGCGATCGAAGGGCAACGTCGGCGACGCGGCCGACATCCTCGGCCTGCACCGCAACACCATCGCGCGCAAGATTTCCGAATATCGAATCAAGCGGACCTGACGTGGGATCCGGCCGGATCGGTAGGCCGGGGTCTTTAGACCCCGGCAGTTGGCAGTCAGGGTCTTCAGACCCCGGCCGTTAGCAGTCAGCTGCTTCGACTGCTTGACAGCCCCATCACCCTTCCATAGAATTAGCAGTCGGTCAGGCGGATTGCTAAGCCGCAGGGCAAACGAGCTTAATTTCGGCCCAAAACCAGGCTTCTTACATCAGACCGGCGGGATATTCCGAGCGACAGCCGCGCGGGAGCACCGCCCACAACCCGGAGTTGAACAGCGATATGGCAACAGCAGCCGCAGTCGGAATTCGGCCCCTGCACGACCGCGTCATCGTGCAGCGCCTCGAGGAAGGCGAGCAGAAGATCGGCGGAATCATCATCCCCGACACCGCGAAGGAAAAGCCACAGCAGGGCAGGGTCATCGCGGTCGGCAAGGGCAAGGTCGAGAAGGACGGTAAGGTGACGCCGCTCGACGTCAAGGAAGGGGACACCATCCTCTTCGGGAAGTACTCCGGCCAGGAGATCAAGCTCGATGGCGAGGAGTATCTGATCATGCGCGAGGAAGAGATCCTCGGCGTCATCACGAAGTAACTGATTCAGGAGAATCATAGAGCTATGGCTAAACAGATTATTTACGGCGAGGAA
>JBKPTT010000064.1:0-13335 GCA_046735635.1 Acidobacteriota bacterium
CGTCGGGGTCGTGGGGGACTCTCGGAATGTGGGGGTGGGGGAGGCGCCCGCGCCTCTCGTATACATGTCGTACACGACATTCCCGCTTCCGTTCATGGCCATTGCGGTTCGCAGCAACGCACCCGTATCGACCATTGCGGCGCTCGCGCGCACGGAGATCAGTTCGGCCGATCCCGAGCTGGCAATCGCGAAGGTCGAACCGATGCGCGACGTGCTGCGGGAATCGGTCGCCGAACCCCGCTTCCGTACCCAGCTGCTCGTGGGATTCGCCGCCCTCGCCATGTTGCTGGCCGCGGTCGGCATCTACGGGCTGGTCAGCTACTCGGTCGTGCAGCGAACGCGCGAGATCGGGATCCGCATGGCGCTCGGCGCTCAGGCTCGACAGGTCATGGGGCCGGTTCTGCGGCAGGGGATGCAGTTGGCTGGCGCGGGCATCGGCCTGGGCCTTGCCGGTTCGGTCGTGGCCGCCCGTCTTGTCGCGAAGTTCCTGTTCGGCATTGAGCCGTTCGATCCATTCACGTACACGCTCGTATCCGCTCTGCTGTTCCTCGTCACGCTGATGGCAAGCTTCATCCCGTCGCGGCGTGCGCTGCGCGTCGATCCCCTCACCGCCCTGCGGTCGGAGTAGTCCATGACGAACGATTTCACGTATGCGGTTCGGACATTCTTGCGCGCCCCAGGCTTCACGCTGGTTGCCGTGCTGACATTGGCGCTCGGCATCGGCGCCACGACCGCCATCTTCAGCGTCCTGAACGCGGTCTTGATCCGCCCGCTGCCGTTCGCTGATTCCGACCGCCTCGTCAGCACGCGCGGATCACTCGCCGATCTCCGCGACCTGAAGTCGGAGAATCGTTCGTTCGAGGACATCGCGTTCTGGGCGTCGAACCTGTACAACCTGCGCCTGGACGGCGATTCACGACAGGTGCGCGGCGGGCAAGTGACGACGAACCTGTTTTCGCTCCTCGGCGTTCAACCACTTCTCGGCCGCGGGTTCACGCCGGAAGACGAGCGGCAGAACAACGTCGTGCTCGGTTACGCGTTGTGGCAATCGCGTTTCGCAGGCGATCCGTCGGTGCTCGGGCGCGGGATCGAGATGAGCGGCACGTCTTATACCGTCATTGGCGTGGCGCCTGCCTGGTTCCGGTTCCCGTCCGCGGACTTTCAGCTGTGGTTACCGCTGGGGATCATCGATCGCGACGCGCCGCAGCAGGCTGCCAATCGCGCATTTCGAATCTTTGGTGCGGTCGCCCGGTTGAAGCCCGGCGTGACGCTTCAGCAGGCACAGGCAGACACGCAGCGGACCAGCGCGCGCCTCGCGCGGGAGTTCCCGACGACAAACGAGGGGGTCGGCTTCACGGTCCGCACGCTCTACGACGTGATGGTCGGCGACGCGAGACCGGCGTTGAAGATGCTTTTTGGCACGGTGGCGCTCCTGCTGCTCATTGCGTGCGCGAACGTCGCGAACCTCATGCTCGCGCGGACTACGGTGCGAGAGCGAGAGATTGCCATCCGCGTCGCGCTTGGCGCACGGCGCGGCCGTCTCGTCCGGCAGTTGATGACCGAGAGCCTCACGCTGGCGGCAGCCGGCGGCATCCTTGGCCTTCTCGTCACGCTGTGGGGAATCGATCTGCTGCCCTCAATCCTGGAGGCCCGCGTGCCAAGAGCCGACGGCATCCGCGTGGACGGCGCCGTGCTCGCGTTTTCGGCGGTCGCGACGATTCTGACCGGCATCTTCTTCGGCCTGGCTCCGGCCGTCCAGGCGGCGCGCGGCCCGGCGGGGTCGCTCAAAGAAGGAGGCCGGACGGGCGCCGGCACGCGCGGCCGCGGCATGCGGCGCGCTATCGTCATCGCCGAAACGGCGCTCGCCGTCATTGTCCTCGTCGGCGCCGGCCTGCTCGTGCGCAGCTTTGTCGCGCTCTCCGGTCGGGATGCCGGTTTCTCTCCGCAGAATGTCGTGACCTTCAACGTGCAGTTCGTGACGCTGCCGACAATCGGCGCACGGGTCGAAGCGGCGCGGCGGTTGATCGACGAATTGTCCCGCATGCCCGGCGTCGAGGCCGCAGGGGCCGCCACGGGACTTCCGCCGGTCAACCCGCAGCGGGGCACACGCTTCGCCGTCGAAGGCCGGGTACTGACTGCCGACGAGGACGGCGCCTACTTCATCGCTGCCACACCGGGCTACTTCACGGCCTTGAAGACGCCGGTGTTGCAGGGCCGTCCCATCGATGCGCGCGACACCTCGACCGCCGTTCCGGTCGCGGTGATCAATCGCACGCTCGCCGCCCAGCTCTTTCCTGGTCAGAATCCTGTCGGCCATCGGCTGAGGATCCTCAACCCGGAACAAACACCCGATTGGCGGACAATCGTGGGGGTCGTCGGCGACGTGAAATACCGCGGCCTCGGTGAGGAGACCCAGCCGACCATCTACACACCGTTCGCGCAGACGCCCTTCATGTGGCTGTACGTCATCGTCCGGGCTCCGATGGCGCTCGAACCGACCGCGCGATCGCTCCGAACCGTCGTTCCGGCCGTGCACCCGTCGCTCACCCCTGGCAATGTTCTGTCGATGGACGATGTTATCGCGCAAAGTGTCGCCGTACCACGGTTCAACATGCTGCTCGTCTCATCGTTTGCCGCCCTGGCGCTCGTTCTGTCCGCGATCGGCATTTACGGCGTGATCGGCTACTCCGTCGCGCAGCGGACCCACGAAATCGGCGTCCGAATGGCGCTCGGCGCTGAGCGCGGGGACGTGCTGCGGCTGGTGTTGAAGGAAGGATTGCTCATCGCTGCCGCGGGCGTCGGGCTGGGGCTCGCGGCCGCGGCCATGCTGTCGCAGCTGATGAGCACTCTGCTGTTCGGCATAACCGCCCGCGATCCCGCCACGTATGCGATTGGCGGTGGCGTCCTGCTCGTCGTCGCGCTGCTCGCCAGCTATATTCCAGCGCTTCGAGCGACGCGTGTACAGCCGGTGACGGCGCTTCGCGCCGAGTGAGTGACAAGGTAAAAGGTAAAAAGGTAAACAGAAGCTTACCTGCGACGAAAGCCGGAACGACGCACGTAAGTCAACTCGCTTGCGAACTCGCGCGTCCGTGCGGCCAGCACCTGCATTCTTCCTGGCCGGCAATTTGCCTGCCGGCCGCGAGGAGTGTGCAAGATGAGATTTCGCGTGTTCGCATTTTCCGTGGCACTGGGATCCTTGTTGGCCTGCGATCACAACCCGGCCGCCCCGACCTCTGGTCCGGCGATGTCGGCGGCCGCGGCACAGAGCGCGTCGGCAAGCCCCGCGGCCACCTCCGCAGCATCTTCAGGTCGTGGACGCGAGAACGTGTTGGTCAACATGGCGGACGCTTGTGATCCGGATTCGTTCAACGCCATCATCGGTCCCGGCACCTGCGTCCGCAATGGCGGTATGCCATTCGAGCGGTTTACGACGCTCCTGCAGCAACTCGGGTTCGTCGGACCGTGGCACTTCGCGCCGAACAATGCCAACGTCGTCGTCGGCCAGACGTTCGTGGCAGAGAACATGGGCGGAGAGGTCCACACCTTCACCGAAGTTTCGGAGTTCGGCGGAGGAATCGTGCCAATTCTGAATCAGCTCGGTGGATTCGGCGCGCCCGCACACGAATGCACAACGCTCGAAGACGACGACTTCGTCCCCCCAGGGGACACCTACACCGAGAAGGTGGACCACACCGGCTCGGTGAAATTCCAGTGCTGCATACACCCCTGGATGCGGCTCGAAGCCACCGCCAAATAGGAGTTTACCTTTTACCTTTTACCTTTTACCTTTTACCTTGACGAAGTCGCTGGCAACGGCGACTTCGTAGGCTGCAACATCCGACGGCGGATCACCTGCCGTAAGCGCGATCTCGTACGCGCCCGCGGCGAAAACGTCTCCGGTAATGAACGTCGTCACCATCGGTTTGCCGTCGACGGTCGACGCGATGAGTCCTGAGCGCTGCCACAGCGTCTCGCCACCCGACCACGTGCGAATCGCGACGGCATAGGTCGCGCTCGACGCCGGGCGGCGGCGCGGCAGCACGAGCCGCAGCTGAATGGATTGCGCGCCCGCAGGCTGCGCGACCGTTGCATCGGGGGGCCGCGCGCCGCGCGTGCCAAGCGGCGTCAAGGTCAGCGTCGGCGGCGCGGCCGATGCGCGTCCCGCGTCTGCTGTTCTCATCGACCCATCCGACCCCCGCACCCGCGCGAGCTCCAGCGACAGCGCCTCGCCAGTCGCGCGTTCGTGCGCGAGATGGTTTTCGAGCTGCTGCTGCGTGAGCCGCGCGTCGAGAGCCTGCGCCTGGAGCGAGTCGATGCGTGCACGTGCACGCCGCAGCGATACCGCCTCGCCCCCCGCAACGACAATGAGCGCGACACCGATCGCAACGAACATCCATTGGACGCCGGCGCGATCGAGGCCGGTCACAGGACGCATGAGGCCACACGATATACTGAACGCCGCTTTTCCCAAATCATTGACGCGCCTCGCGCCATTCACGGTCACGACATGATCCACTTTCGCAAACTGTCCATCGCCGTCACGCTCAGCGCCGCGTTCGCCGCGGGTGTTGGCGCACAGGAACCCGCGCCGACCAGGCCGCCGTCTGCCGACCCGGTCAACATCGGGTCGACGCCGAAGGAGTTCAAGGCACTGAAGTACCGTTCGATCGGGCCCGCGGCGGGCGGCCGTGTGTCGCGCGTCGCCGGCGTGCCCGGCGATCCGGCCACTTACTACGCAGCGACCGCGAGCGGCGGCGTGTGGAAGTCCGCGGATGGGGGCGCCACGTGGAAACCGATCTTCGACGGTCAGCCGATTTCATCAATCGGCTCGATCGGCATTGCCCCCTCCGATCCGAACATCGTCTACGTCGGATCGGGAGAGGCGAACATCCGGGGCAATGTCGCCGCAGGCAATGGCATCTACAAGTCCACCGATGGCGGCAAGACGTGGACGCACGTCTGGAGCCAGGAAGGTCAGATCGGCAAGATGGTCGTGCATCCAGCCGATCCCAACGTCGCGTTTGCCGCCGTGCTGGGACACGCGTTCGGGCCGAACCCGGACCGCGGCGTATACCGCACCACCGACGGCGGCCGCACGTGGCACCAGGTGTTGAAGAAGAATGACAGCACCGGCGCCTCCGACGTGGCGATCGACCCATCGAACCCGTCGATCGTGTTCGCCGGACTGTGGCAGACGCGGCGGACGCCCTGGAGCCTCGAAAGCGGTGGGCCCGGCGGCGGTTTGTACCTCTCGCGCGATGGCGGCGAGACATGGTCCCAGCTCACGGGCCACGGCCTCCCCGAGGGGATCTGGGGAAAAATCGGCGTCGCGGTCGCGCCCTCGGATGGACGGCGCGTTTACGCGCTCATCGAGGCCGAACGCGGCGGCCTCTTCCGATCCGACGACGGAGGAACGAGCTGGCAGCTCGCAAGCCCCTCCCGCGCCCTCCGCCAGCGTGCGTGGTACTACTCGACGATGGCGGTGAATCCGTCGAACCCTGAGGAGATCTGGTTCCCGCAGGTCCCGATGCTGCGCAGCATCGACGGAGGCAAGACGATCCAGTACATCAAAGGCCTTCACCACGGCGACAATCACGACGCCTGGATCGATCCAAAAAACCCGAAGCGGCTGATCGTCGGGAACGACGGCGGAGTCGACATTTCGACGAACGGCGGTGAGACCTGGTTCGCGCCTCCGCTTCCAATCAGCCAGTTCTATCACGTGTCGGTGGACACGCGGACGCCGTACCACGTCGCAGGCGCGATGCAGGATCTCGGAACGGCGCAAGGGCCGAGCGCGAGCCTGCGGGGAAGCATCGCGCTCTCGGACTGGCACGAAGTCGGCGGCGGCGAAGCAGGCCACGTTGTCTCGAACGCTGCCGATCCCGGCATCGTCTACGCGGGCGAATACCTCGGCATCATCACGCGGTACGACGACCGGACCGGCGAATCGCGGAACGTGAGCGCGTGGCCCGAAAATCCGTCGGGGCACGGCGGCGAGGACATGAAATACCGATTTCAGTGGACCGCGCCGATTGCGACCTCGCCGCACGATCCCAACATCATCTATCACGCAGCCCAGATGATCTTCAGGACGAAGGACGGAGGCCAGACGTGGGATGCGATCAGTCCGGATCTCACCCGCAACGACAAGTCGAAGCAGAAGTGGTCCGGCGGCCCCATCACGGGAGACAACACCGGCGTCGAGACGTATGACACCGTTTTCGCAATAGCCGAATCGCCGCGGCAGGCCGGAGTGATTTGGGCGGGCAGCGACGACGGCCTCGTGCATGTCACCCGCGACGCCGGACGGACCTGGACGAACGTCACATCGAAAATGCCGGGTATTCCCGAGTGGGCCACGGTCAGCATGATCGAGCCGTCTCCGTTCGATCCGGCCACGGCGTACGTCGTCGTGGACGCACACCGCCTCGACAACATGCATCCCTTCCTCTATAAGACGACCGATTTCGGAGGCACGTGGACGCGCCTCGATTCCAAGCTGCCGGCCGACGTGTACCTGCACGCGGTCCGCGCGGATCCCCAGAAACGCGGGCAGTTGTATCTCGGAACCGAGCGCGGCGTGATGTTCTCGACCGACGAGGGGACAACCTGGCGCGATCTCAAGCTGAATCTGCCGACCGTTGCCGTTCACGACCTCGTCGTCAAGGACAACAACCTGGTGGTCGCGACCCACGGCCGATCGATCTGGATACTCGATGACCTTCAACCCGTGCGCGAGTTCACGCCCTCCATGTCGACGGAACCGCTGCATCTGTTTGGCGTCGCCGACGCAATCCTGTGGCGGAGGGGCGCTGCGCGGTATGGCACCGCCACGGCGAGCTTTTCCAACCCGCCCCGCGGAGCGTCCATCTATTACTTCCTGAAGGAGAAGCCGAAGGGCGAGCTCAAGATCGAGATCGTCGACGCGCGGGGGACCGTCGTCCGCACGTTGAGCAGCATCCCGCGCGAGCCCGACAACAGCTCGGACAACGAGGATCCCGAGGACCTCAAGAAAGAGGCGTTGCCGATCGAACCGGGGATCCAGCGCGCCGTCTGGGATTTGAACTGGGACGGCGCGAAAACAATCAAAGGCGGAAAGCTCGACGCCGGTGATCCGACGAAAGGACCTCGCGCATTACCCGGCACCTACACGGTACGGCTCGTGGCGGACGGCAGCACGCTGACGTCGTCAGTCGCGCTGAAACCGGATCCGCGCGGCAGCGCCGCCCGGGAAGATCTCGAAGCGCAGCTCGCGTATGCCTTGCGGATCCGCGACGACGTGACGAAGCTGACCGGGCTCGTCAACGACCTTCAGTCGGTGAAAGCGCAGTTGAAGGGGCGGGCAGCAGCTCTGGATGCCCGGAAGGCGGAGCCGCCGATCGCAGAGCTGCTGAAATCCGCGGATGCAATCGTGAAGAAGGCCGACGCGCTCGAGAACACGCTGCACAATCCGACTGCGGAGGTTGCCTACGACATTCTCGCGATGCGCGGAGGCACTCGCCTGTATTCGCGTCTGGCGCCGCTGCAGGAGTGGGCGATCGAGGCGGAGGCCGCACCGACGTCCGGGATGACACAAGTGCTCGAGGCACAGGAAAAGGAGCTCGCAGATCTCGAGCGTGAAACTCGTAACTTTCTGGAAGAGGAAATCGGGACATTGAACGCGGCGGCGTCGCGGCTTGGAATGTCCTTCGTGATTGTGCAGTAAGAGGTCGGCCGTCGGATCCTGCTACACGCACCCGGCTGAACCGCTGAGCTGGCGTCGAAAAGTCGCGTGGGAATCGGAGATTCTCGGCGCATCTCGTCTGGTGCATTTGTTGCTATCGATGTCACTGCGGAATGAAATTCATACGCAGGAGGGAAGAGGTAATGAGAGTTCGACCCTGGATCGCAACGCTGGCGCTTGGCCTCGCAGTGGCGGTACCGTCGGCCGGATTCGCACAGGAGCCATCGACCAAGGACAAGGTCGAGGCGAAAACTCACAGCGCCGGGACCAAGACGAAGCAGACGGCGACCAACACCGGTGAGGCGATCACCGACGCCTCGATCACGACCAAGATCAAAGCGGACTTCGTCGACGAGAAGAGTCTCAAAGGCAGCGACATCAACGTCGACACGAACGACCATGTCGTGACGCTGAAGGGAACCGTCGCGTCGTCGGCGGGCAAAGCACGCGCGGAGCAGATCGCCAAGCATACAAAAGGCGTGACGAAGGTCGTCAACACGCTGACGATCGCTTCAAAGGAGACGGCGGGCACCACCGGCGCGATGAACAAGGCCGGCGAGAAGGCCAAGGAAGCCGTCACCGAGACGGGCGAAGTGATTGACGACGCGTGGATCACGACGAAGGTCAAGGCCGACTTCGTCAACGAGGACGCGTTGAAAGGCAGCGACATCAACGTCGATACGAACAACCACGTCGTGACCTTGAAGGGTACGGTCGCGTCGCTTGCCGGCAAGACTCGCGCCCAAGAAATCGCCAAAACGACGAAGGGCGTGACGAAGGTCGTCAACGAACTGACGGTCGCTCCCAAGAAGTAACGGGCGTTTCCCGCTTCAGGTGCTTCAGGCCGCGCGTTTCCGGCTGCGCACCACGGCGAGCGACAGCACGATGGTCCCCCAGGCGGCGAGCGCGGCCGCCTGGGGCCACAGCAATCCGAACCCGATCCCCTTCAGGAAGATTCCCCTGACGATCACGAGGAAGTACCGCAGCGGAATCAAGTACGTGACGGCACGGATCGCGGCCGGCATGTTCTCGATCGGAAAGATGAACCCGGACAGGTAGACCATCGGCATCATGAAGAAGAACGTTGCCGTCATCATCGCCTGCTGCTGCGTCGCCGAGACCGTCGAGATGAACAGGCCCAGCCCCAACGTGCAGAGCACGTAGAGCGTGCTCATGGCCAAAAGCAAGAGAAAACTGCCACGCAGCGGCACCTCGAACCAGAACACCGCAACGGCCACGACGAGCAGCACGTCGACCATCCCGATCAAGCCGTACGGCAGCAGCTTGCCGACCACCAGCTCCCACCTCCGCAGCGGCGTCACGTTCAATTGCTCGAGCGTCCCAAGCTCCTTCTCGCGCACGATTCCCATCGACGCAAGATTGGCGGTGACGACGAGAAGGACGAGCGCGAGCACGCCGGGGATCATGAAGTGGCGGCTTTCGAGCTCGGGATTGAACCAGACGCGAATCCGCGGCTCGATGCCGCCGCGCGTCGCTTGGGAGGGCGCGTCGGGCCGCACCACCACCGCACGCGCGTCGACCAGTTCCTGCACATAGGTGCCGAGAAGGCTGGTCGCATACCCCAGCGCCACCGTCGTCGAGTTGGAATCGCTACCATCGGCGATGACCTGGAGCGTCACCGATATTCCGCTTTCGACGTGGCGACCATAGCCGGGCGGGATCGACAGCGCCAGCGACGCGTCGCCGTGTTGAAGGTATCGCTCGGTCTCGTCGACCGTGGAGACGATGTCGATGACATCGAAGTTGCGCGAGGCGTCGAACCGCGCGATCAGATCGCGGCTGCGCGATGAGCGATCGCCGTCGGCGACGACCACCGGCACGTCGCGTACGTCGGTCGTTGCCGCGTATCCCAAAAGAGTGAGCTGAACGATTGGCGCAATCATCACGATCCGCAGCAGCTTCGGATCCTTGCGCAGCTCGAGGAATTCCTTCCAGACGAGAAATCGCAGTCGTTGCATGATGTCGATGCCGGGCATAAAAGCCCCGGCCTACGTGGGGCGGCCCTTTATGGGCCCGCCGGAATTACCCCCCGGCCGATCGTGCAAGCCGCACCGATGCGAGCCCCAGCGTCGCCGCGGCGTAGAGCGTCAGGGCCGAAAGCTGCGGAAGGAGCTGGCCGATCGCCGTCCCTTTGAGCAGAATCCCGCGCAGCGCGACCAGAAAGTATCGAGCGGGCACCAGATGAGTGATGAGCTGTAGCGCCCGCGGCATGCTGTTGATCGGAAATATGAAACCGGACAGCATCAGCGTCGGCAGAAAAGAGATGAGCAGCGCCATCTGAAACGCGAGTTGCTGACTGTCGGCAATCGTCGAAATCAGCAGGCCTGTCGCGAGCGCGCCTACGAGAAACAGCGACGACGCGAAGAACAGCGCGAGATAGCTGCCTCGCATCGGCAGGCCGAAGAGCAGCATCGATGCAGCAATGATCAGCGCCGACGACGAAAGCGCGATGAGCAAATAGGGAATCGTCTTCCCTACGATGAACGATACGGTGTCGATGGGCGCCATGCGCACCTGCTCCATCGTCCCGCTTTCCTTTTCGCGGACGATGGACAGCGCGGTGGACGCAACCGCCGTGATCATCGCGATGTAGGCGATGAGCCCGGGCACGAGAAAGAGAGTGCTGCGGAGCTCCGGGTTGTACCAGATGCGCGGCTCGACGGCGACCGGCGGTGCCAGCTCCGCGCCGCCGGTCGCGAGCTGCGCGCCGACGGTCCGCAGGATGTTCATCGAATATCCGACCACTGTCGTCGCGGTGTTGGCGTTGTCGCCGCTCACGATGACCTGCACCGGGACGATCAGTCCCGTTCGCACGTCGCGCCCGAACCCCTCGGGAATCACGAGCACCGCGCGGGCCTCATTCAGATCCAACAGCCGTTCCGCCTCGGCGGGACTGAACACGACCGCCGCCAGATCGAAATAGCTGGAGTTCACGAAGGCCGACACGACAGCTCGGCTCTCGGCGGTTCCGTCCCGATCCTCGACGGCGAGCTTCACGTGCCGAATGTCGAAGTTCAGCGCATACCCGTACAGCAGCAGGAAGAATGCAGGCACGAACACGAGGATGAACAACGTCCTGCGATCGCGGCCGATCTGTCTCAACTCTTTCCGGTAGACCGCGAGCGACTTGGTCACGACGCGATGCGCCGCTCGCGTTCGGCGCGCTCGACCACGTCCAGGAATACGTCCTCGAGCGACGGCGAAACAGACTCGACCGAGATGACGTCGAGGCCTGACTGCTGGAGGTGGTGAACGAGGATGTCGGGTGACGTTCGGGAGTCGCGCAGCACCACGTGGACGGCAGTTCCGAACAGACTTGTTTTTTCGACTTCGGCCATCTCGTCGAGCAGCCGCATCGCCTCGGCTGCGCGCGAGGTTCGCAGCTCGAGGATCGGACGACCCGCGAAGACCTGCTTCACTTCGGCGATCGTTCCGATCGCCGCGAGCCGGCCGCCATGAATGAGCGTGACGCGCTGACAGCGCTCCGCTTCGTCCAGGTAATGCGTCGTCACGAGGATGGTGACGCCCGACGCAGCGAGCTCGTCGATGAGGCGCCAGAACTGCCGCCGCGACAACGGATCCACTCCGCCGGTTGGTTCGTCCAGAAAGAGAATGGCGGGCTCGTGAAGAATCGCGCAGCCGAGCGCGAGACGCTGCCGCCAGCCGCCCGCGAGATCGCGCGCCAGCGTGTGCTCGCGCCCGCGCAATCCCGCCATCTCGATGACAAATCCGCGGCGGTCTTCCAACCGCTTGGGACTCAATCCGTACACGCCGCCGAAGAATCGGATGTTTTGGTCGACGGTCAGCAACTCGTACAACGAGAAACGCTGGGACATGTACCCGATGCGTTCCTTGACCCGCTCTGGTTGTGCCGACACGTCCACGCCGCCGACAATAGCGGTCCCCGATGTCGGTTGCAGAAGCCCGCAGAGCATCCGAATCGTCGTCGATTTGCCCGCGCCGTTGCTGCCGAGGAAACCGAAGATTTCGCCTTTCGACACGTCGAACGACACGTCGTTCACCGCCGTGAACGCGCCGAACCGGCGCGTCAGGTGCTGAACGATGATGGCCTTCTCGTTATCCATGCGGGTCGTTGCTTTCACCTGCCGGCGGCCCGGTCGAGACGTGCCAGCGCGAGGCGCGTGTTCGCCTGCGCGCGCGTGAGATCGAGCTCGGCCTGCAGAACGGCCAGTTCCGCGTCCAGCACATCCGTGCTGGTTGCAACCCCCGCCCGAAAGCGCTCGGTGACCACGCGCCGCGCTTCGGTGGCGCTCCGAAGACCCGTCGCGGCGGCATCGATTGCGGCCCGATTCGAATCCGCTTCGAGCCAGCGTTGGCGTACTTCGAACGTGATCTGCCGGTCCAGATCGCCGATCCGCGCGTCGAGCGCGCGTGTGTTTGCGGCGGCCTCCGCCTCCCCGGCACGCCGCCGTCCGCCGTCCCAGAGAAGCCAGGTCACGGTGCCGGATACGTCCCACGAGTCCTGCCAGATGCCGCGCCGCGGGAAGATGTGCGGGTTCGGCTTGGCGTAGTCGTATCCGCCGTTCACGCCGAGCTGCGGCAGCGCGGAGGCGTGCGCGGCATCTTCTCGCGCGCGCGCAGCCGCCGCTCGATCCACCAGCGCACGCCGCTCAGGGCGCGTCGTGCGGGCCTGGCTCTCGAGCTCGCTTGACGATTCGGTCAGCGCCGGCGGCACGCCGAGCGACGTCGCCGGCTCGATCGGCTCCGTGTCGTCGCTTCCCATCAGACGCTTGAGATCCGCTTCGCTGATTGCCCGGGCGTTGTGCGCCTCGATGGCCAGAAGTCGCTGACGCGCTTGCTGCGCTTCGGCGGTCAGCACGTCGTTGGGCGGAATCAGCCCCTGCTCGAGGCGGCTCCGCAAATCGGCGACGTGTGCGTCGACGCTCTCGATCGACCGCGAGACCACGCGCTCGGTTTCGCGTGCCGTCACCACAGCCCAGAACGCGCGCGTAATCTCGAGCCGCAGGTCGGCTCGTGCCGCCGCCAGATCCTCGCCTGTCGCCTGCCGTTCGGCCGCCGCGGCCCGTTCGAGCGCGTCCGCGTGGCCGCCCGTATACACCGGCCACGTCAGATCGATGCGGGCGAAATAGTTGTTCGGCAGGTCGGGATACAGAATGCGCGTCGGCTGTCCGGGTGCGACGATGCCGAACTCTTCGACGTGATTGGTGCGCGTGTAGCTGCCAAGGCCGGCGACGGTTGGGAGCGAGGCGGCCGCGGCGCCGGCTTCGACGGCCTCTGCGGCTTCCGTTCGAGCCCTCAATTCAGCGAGGCGCTGGCTATTCGCCATGCCGCGCGCGATCGCCTCCTCGAGCGTCATCGTGGTCGCCGGCGATTGCGCGACGCCGCCGATCCAGATCACTGCGGCCAGCACGGAGACGATCATGAGCGCTCGCTCCCTCGAGCCCCAATCAAATCGATGAATACATCCTCGAGAGACGGGGCAATGCGGCGCACGGCGATGCCGGTGAACCCATTCGCGCGGAGCGCCTCGGAAATGACGGACGACACGGCCACGGCCTGACCGTCGGCCACGCGGACGTGCGCGCGATCACCGAATGGCTGCACGT